>CAZQTE010000029.1:7721-23525 GCA_964595615.1 uncultured Saprospiraceae bacterium | reverse complement strand
ACAAGTAAAAATAGAAAGTTAAGCTTGCAATTTTTTATGAGAAAACCCTTTATACCTGAGTTCAATATTTTGTGAACAAAGAAATTTGATATTAAATTATTAAGGGAATTTGTAAAAAATATATATCAAAGGGATTATACTTTATCATACTAACTCTACTTACACAAATACTGCATAACACAACGCAGTATTTGTGTAAATAGAATTCACTACTCAAAAATACTCCTATAAATTATATCGTGTACTTAATCAGGGTTGCCGCAAAAATTATCTTTTCTTATAGTTCTTTGCATTTAAAAGTTAAGACGAAACCATTTTTTATTAAAAAAGTCCTGATTTCTACTTTAAGAGATTCTATACTTTAGTTTTCTTTTATATTACTTTAAATCTTTAGAGATGCATAAATATTTTTTTCGTACATTTGTACTTTATTGATAACCAGCAAAGTACAGGTAAAAAGCGAAAAAAAAGTTAAACTAATCGTGTACGTATACAGGGTGTATTGTGTACATAGTCAGGGCTATATGTGTACATATACAGTAATTAATGAGTACACAAACAGGGAGAATAGTGTACACAAACAGGGCTTCTCGTGTACTTATGCAGGGAATCGTGTACTTAAACAGGGGATTCTGTTCCTATTGTGTACATAATCAGGGCTAAAAATGATGTTACTTTAATGATTATTCCCTTAAAACCCTTCTTTTATCTCTAAGAATGAAAGATAACATGACTTTACGGGAAATACTCACCTTGAAACCTTATACATGTACTCAGCACTTTTTGCATTTGACATAAAAAAGAGGATTATAGGCTCTATTGTGTACATGAACAGGGCTATAATTCGCCTATTGTGTACATAAACAGGGAAAAAAATGAAGATTTTGCCGATTTGTGTACAGAAAATTTAGATATGTACACAATACATTTTTTACTTTTGTTATATGAACTCAGAACAAACCAAAAATACCGTAAATAGAGATTTAGTTGCTAGAATTGAGAATACACTCATATTTGGAGCTAAATATAAGCTATTGCCGCGAGAGCAAAAAATAGTTTTGTATCTAATAAGCAAAATAGACCCCCGTACTGACCGGTTTCACGAACAAATTGTGAGTGTAAAAGAGTTAGAGCAACTTTTGAAGACTGAAGGAACGAAATGGGGTGGATTATATGAAGAAATGAAGTCCTTTAAAGATAGAATAGTACGTAAGGGCTTAGAATTTCAATCTGATGTAGAGATAGAAGGACGTCCTTTTACAGGATATATCAGTTGGTTTCAAAGTATCATTCCAATTAGAAATGAAGCAGGAGAAGTTTGTTTAGAGTTCATGTTCTCCGAGAAATTGCGCCCTTTTCTCTTGCAGTTAAAAGAATATACACGTATTGATTTAAAAGAAATCTTGCCTTTAAAGTCAGGTTTTTCCATTCGCTTGTTGCAAATATTTCGTGCACAACTTAACAGGATGGAAAGACACGAGCGCGAAAGTAAAATCTCCTACTCCATAGAAGATTTCAAATCCTTATTAGACATCAGTGATAGTTATAAAGACTTTAGAAATCTTCGTAAGCGGGTTTTGGATGTTGTGGTGGAAGAAATCAATGAAAAAACTAGTGTGAGCGTTGATATGGATTTTCAGCGTGCAGGTAGAAAGGTCATAGCCATTGACTTTATCTTAAAAGACAAAGCACGCAAAAAGGTAAAAACTCCTAAACTAACACTTCATGAGTTGTCTTTTGCTCAGTTGAAAGCATATGAGTTATTGGTAGATTATGGTGTAAATGAAGGAATTGCCTTAAAGCAAATCATTCCGAGGGTAAAAAGTAGTGAGGCGGAGGGATTTGAGGACATGTGGATAGAAGAATGTTTGAAGATATTCAAGAAAAAGGCAAAGGGCGGCGTTGGTGTTTTTGTGAATTGGTTTCTGAAATTGAAAGTATTTGAACAGGGAGAACATTTTGCCGCTATCATGGAAGGATTGCAAGAGCGTAAGAAAAAGCTGCAAAAAGACCGTCCAGACGCTTGGGATAACCGTATGGAGTCCAAAAGTATGAGTGCGGAGAAGTTCAGAGAATTGAAACTGGGATAATTTGCAGTATATACTGCAATGTGTTAATGTTGCTTTAATGCATTGTATATTTGCACAATGCAGTTTAAGTGCTTATGTTTGCAAAAATATTTCAGCACAGTATAAAACGGTTATAATAACTGTTTTAAAACACTAAATTTACTATGACGATAGGCGTATCTAATCTAAAAGGGGGAGTCGGAAAAACGACGATTGCTCAAAACTTAGCCGTTTGTTTGGCACACTTAGACTATAAGGTCTGTATAATAGATACAGATACTAATCAGAACTCAATGGAATGGTATGAGGCGCGGAGCGAAGATTTACCAGCAATCATGGTTGCCTCCGTGACAGACAAAGGCCTCAGCAAAACGGTAAAGACTTTTTCGGAGACGCATGATTTTATCATCATCGATGGGACGCCGAGTTTGGCAGATATTGCAACCCGGATTATTTTGGCTTCTGATATTTTGCTTATTCCGATGTTGCCATCAGCGCACGATTTCAGAACGCTTAAACTATTTTTTGAACGTTACGAGCAAGCCTTAGAATTTCGCGATTCTATTCCTGCTTATTTTGTGCTTAATCAATATAATCCGAGAGTGAAATTAGATAGAGAAATCTTTGAGTTACTAAAAGGTCAAAACGCGGATATTTTGGAGACAACTCTAAAAAAACGCGTTGTCTATAAAAGCGCAGCAGTAGATGGAATGGGGGCTTATGAGTACGATGACCCGAAAGCGAAAATGGAGATGTTTAATCTTACAAAAGAAGTTTTAGGTCTTGTAGAAAAATTGGGATAGAGTAGGGGAGTGTTTGGATGATTTTTTTAAATTAACGAAAACGAATTATGGCAAAGCGACAAGCGAATTTAGCAAATCTATCAGGTATCAAAAAACCTGTCATCAAAAGAAAAACAGCATCCGTCACTGTGGATGAAGAAAAAGCGGTAACGGAAATCCGCCGAGATACAGCTAAGAAAAAAGAACCAACTCGCCGGGTGACGGTAGATGTGCCAGAGGGTTTACACCGTGCGCTTAAGATTTTGTGTTTGGATAAACGTATGTCGATGAAGGATTTGTTATTGACGGCGGCTAAGGAGCATTTTAGAGACGAGCTAGATTTGGGGTAGATTAGACCCTTACATAGATTTTATTTTTGAAATAGCATAAGTAGCACCCCCTATTTATTTCGGTAATTTGACAAGATATTTTCCCGCCTATTTCCTCCCAAAAAGTAAGTCCGTAGCTTGGCTATGCACTGATTTTTTGAAGAAAATATGCAAAAAAATCTCATTCTCAAATTTTCCGAAATAAATAACGTGTGCTACTTAGCATTTAACAAGACCGATTACTTTACGGGTTATCGGTTTTGTTATTATTTGGTTTTAAATCATGTCATATTAATTATCAAAGTACTTCAAGTATGAAACAAAAAAGCAAATCAATCATTGTTCATAATTTCATTGCTAATTTGTTCATAACTTGTTGAATATTGGAAAGAGGTTATTGAGTCTTATTTTTATTATTTTTTAAAATATTCCATACCGTACGTTCTGAAATATTAAATTTATCTGAAATAGCATAAACTGTTTTTGTTTTATGCTGATTATGCGCTTGATATGTATCTTCAAACTCTTTCGTCACTGTAAATTGTCTGACCTTCATCACAGGAATCAATTCTTTGTCTATCATATAAGTGATAATGCCGCTAGGCGTAGGTGGTAAGTGCATGACACTATTTATTCGGACATTTTGAGAGGATATTTTTTCGTTATTTTCCTCTTAAAAATAGTCGCGTGATGCAGACCATGCAACGATTTTTAAAAGAAAACTACCAAAAAAAACTCTCTCTCAAATTTATCCGAATAAATAATGTCATGCACTTAATTGATGTCTTAGACAGTAATTATGATAGTCTTCACAAACCAATCTTTGAAAAGTGTCCATTATTCCTTTTCTATTTTCAGTCATAATTTGAATTTTGTACCCTCGTTACATTCTCAAAGGTAGCTTGTCAAAAAAAAGTATAAAAAGACAAAATATACCACTTTCACCTTGAAATTATATTGTACTACTGTAGTCATATTCTTTGCACTGATTTTATATGAAAGAAAAAAATATTTATATATGTTGATTTAATTTACTGATAACCAATTTATTAAGAGTATAATTAATTTAAATATTATTTAAAGTGTTTTCCTAATCTTAAATTACTGGGCAAGAGCAATTAGGGCAAAAGTAAAAGATGCTGAGAAAAATGTGTTGGATTTATACAAGTTTGGGATAGAAAAAGATATTCTTGTTTATAATAAAAAAATAGACGAGGCTGTCTTTAATAATATCGTTAGTGTTGCCTGCATGCAAAAGGAATATGATTGGACAAATAGATTTATTACAGATTATTATTCACTCTTACCTGATAAAGTAAAATTGGTTACTTTCAATATAGCACGTGCTTCTGTTGCGATTTGTGTAGGGAAATATAAAGACGTAATCAATCTTTTAAATCAGTTAGAAGTAAAAGAAATTTTGCAGCAACTACGCGTATATACACTCTATATTCGAGCTTTATATCACCTGCAAGAGTACGCGTTAGTGACAGATAAATGCAAAAGTTTCGTCAAATTTGTACGCCGTAGAAAACTCCCACAAGACACTGTAGAGGCGACGCTTAACTTTACGCGATTGCTCGAACAATTTATTAAAGTCAATAATAGCCGTCAATTTTTAGAACAAAAAACAATGACAACAAGTCCATTGTTTTGTAAAGATTGGTTTATGACGGAGGCTGCGAAACGATATTAGTTGTGCTACAAAAAATGTAATTAAACTTGCACTGTGACAAAGATGAAAAAATGGTAATGTTTATTAAATTACTTTTACTTAAGGTAGTTAATGCCGGACTTCTCCAAAAGATTTCAGTTTTTGAGGAGAAAGTGCTGCAATTATTTCAAATTATAGAAAAGTCTTCTTCGGCAGGTTCATTTTTAAAGCTCGTTAGTTGAAACTATGTCCTTTCAGGGTAAGATTTTTTAGTTATACTTTCCTGAAAATTGCAGAAAAAAACAAGAAGAGTTAGGACATTACATATGGTTTGAAAATTTCCTTTCTTATCCCTGATTTAGGGCAGTAAGTGTAATTTGAATAAAGTTTAGTCAGCCTTTAACTGACACTTTGTGACTTTTAGTCACACTATTCAATCTATAGACTTTCAGTCCACAGTATCGAGTTTTTTTCTCATTATTCCCACTGTATTTTTGTTTTATCAAGATGTAAAACTAATTAACTTATAATCAACAATTTGTAAGTCGAATTTATTCATGCACACCATGCATGAACAGCTTTTCCTATGTCTTCGATTTTGAAAAATTTCTTCACTATCAAAATCGTATTAAGATGAAAAAGCTAAGTTCTAAAAACACAAAATTAGTAGTATTTCAAATACTTAAAATCAAGAAAAATCATCAAAAGCAGGTGAAAGGTGGCAGTAGTATCGGTATTCAAGATATTATTATTACTTAGAAAATAAGAATAGGGGAGACCATTAAAAATATCACCTGTTTACTTTATATCCTTTCATTCACTTTTTCGATTAACCAATCTTGAAAGACTAAACTTTCAGACTGCTCCACCTTAGTTTGTAATTTTTTATAATCAACATTTCCATTGGTAAATTTTAAGAGGATTTCAATAAAATTTAGACAAGCCTTCTTAATATTTTCATTAATACTTTTCATATTTTTAACTTGAATTTGATAATTCTTAAATTTTGATTTTAAGAAATAAATATCGTTTTTATTCGACTCATAGAGGCAGCACATAAGCAAAGATTTTACTCTTAATGCAGCATAATCTATATTGTATTCTATCAACCCTAACATCTGAGCAGCTTCTTTAAATTTTTTTTCATTGAAAAGTACTCTCGCTTTTGCTAAAGTGATTGTTGTATTTTTTTCATCATTAGGTAGCTTTGATGAAAATTTTTTGATGAAGTCTTTTGCCCATAATGTTTCTTTCACAATACAGGCTGTTGTGACTATATTGTTAAAAGTTGTTACTGGCATCTGACCACCTCCAGTCACCCAATCTTTTTCAACGGCAAGTTTTTGCAAGTCAAACAGGTATCTGGCTGTTACTTTTTTCTTCCTAAGAGAACTTGCAATATAATTATGTAAACAAGCAAAATAGTTAGGTAATTGAATAGGGTTGATTAAACAGGCATATTTTGATAATAGAGATTTGGCAGATTCGTAGTAGCTAATATTCTCTGTTAGTTCTAATTGAATAACTAACGCAAAAAAGCAAATAAGAGGGTGAGTAGAATTCATATACCGCAGCGATAAATTATTAGCATCTGTTTTAGATTCTTTTGGTATGATAGACTCTTTAAGCCTTAATGTGACGACCTTTTCGTACGCGTATCTAAGTTTTGTTAAAATATAAAAATTATCTAAATCTTCTTCTGCTTGAAGCATAATCAGCTCCTTTTCTTTTTGTTGAACATGATTAAAGGAGGAATGAAAAACAGCATCATTCTTTGTTTTCCATCTATTATATTCACCACCGCTATCCTTTTTATTGGATTTTTCTATTAGTTGCTGCATTCTCTTATTTCGCTTGTAGTAGATTTTTTCAGATAAACCTTTACGATTGACGATGTCTAATAATAGAACTTTTGCTTCAATACTGCCTTTTTGAAAATCGTCAAGAACTAACCATTCTCTACACTTTTCATCGAGTGCACTTAATATTGTTCCTAACTCCTTATTCTTAGATTTATCTTTGAAGATGATTTTTGCCAATTTATCTGACTGGTATTCTTCACCGCTTTTATCGATACTTTTCAAGTATTTCAAAATTTTAGCAAAAGGCTTTTTGTTTGGATAATTTTTATTCACATACAAGGCAAAAAACTTCTTGTCTTCGTGAGAAAGAGAGAAGTATAGTGTTATGAAGGAAAAATTATAATTCAAAATTTACGTTTTTTAAAGGAATATTTTTATTTTTATTTTGCTGACAATCAGGATGTTAGAGGCGTAAAGTTACTATTGTTAAGTGAAAAAAATGAAGAAAATCAAATAAAAATAATTTCATTTATTTTTTTTGTCTATTTAAATTTGTATTCGTGTAAAAACTTCTAATATTAGATTTCGATTGAGATTAATTTATTAGAGACACAAGAGATATTCTTTTTTCATCTCTAAATTATTTTGCAAATCACTAATCGAAAATAACCCCAAAAAATAAGATGTAATATCTTGATAAATCATTTTTTACACTAAACAGTAGAGGATGGGGAAGGTATAGCAGGCTGTAGAATCTTATTTTTATAATTTGGAATTCACTTTATTTGAACATTAAATGTCGTTTCATTAGTAAAAGTGATTTAATAAATTGAGCCATAATGCGTAGTAATTTTTTCTTCTAAGAAATTCAAAAAATCGTTGCATAGCAGGGCTACGGAACTACTTTTTTGTGTTTTTTAGACGGAAAAAGAACAAGTATAATGGCTCAAGTTATTGAATTACTTTTACTTACTAATGTTCTCATATACGACGACTTATTATCTACCCTAGGATACTCCTATAGGGTAGATAAGTTGTTGAATAAGTTTGAGTTAAGAAAATAAGTTCATTGAAAGATTGATAGAAGGTTCGTCATTATTTTTGGTAATGATGTGATGAATAGCACTTTTAGACTTTTAGTATTAAATTTTATTAGTTCTTTGAGATGCTGCTTTTTAGCTTATACTTTTTGGCATCTAGATTTTTTAAAAGCTACGTCTAAAATCGTTTCTATATATAAGTTTTTTAAAAAACTTTTTAACGTTCTTTTACTCACTTTTATCCCTAGATTGATATCTATTTGAGCTGTAGATTTAAATTTCTTGACTCATTATAGATTTGTAGTTTTTACTGTTTTGTCTTCATGGCTCAATATAATACAATGACATTTACGATGATAGATAGGGCTATCGTCATGTGTATTGCCTTGCTTCATTTTTAATTTTTAATGTGCTTTTCTTTGCGTTGGATGATGCAAAGCTTTTTTATTCCTAAACGAAAACATAAAGGGATTAAATATATAATATAACTATCCTGTGTT
Source organism: uncultured Saprospiraceae bacterium (assembly GCA_964595615.1). Classification (GTDB taxonomy): domain Bacteria; phylum Bacteroidota; class Bacteroidia; order Chitinophagales; family Saprospiraceae; genus JAHDCG01. The sequence continues at coordinate 15,349 of CAZQTE010000029.1, read as the reverse complement.
AGTAAATAATAACGATTATTTTACGTGTTAACAGGTTGATTTTCAATAAGTTGTACTCCTTTTGAAAAGGGGTGAGAACGATTTTATACTATTTTTGTCAATAAAAAAAAATAAAATTATTTGATATTGTGACATGTTATCTTGTAACTTTGCATGGGTCAAGGGTAAATTACATTTTTAAAAACATCTTCTCAGACCTTCTACAACACTTTACTACTTATTGCACGGGTCAATCCTGTTTGCTATTAGTTGTAGATAGTAGATTAACTTTACTATTTATTAAATATACACTCAAGTCTATTTACTATTTCTTTGGTTGTAGGTTTATGTAATAAATTTAAAGTTAGATAGAAGGAACAAGCTATAGCTTACCGATAAAAACAATCACACCATTAATTGATGAATAGCTAATATGTAAAATCCTGATGGAAATTATAATAACCCTTAAAGTAACCATAACATCAAAAGAAAGAGAACTTCTCTCTCATAAACTAAACAAAATTTGGAATAGAAATAAATTAAGGCGGCTTGAAAAACAAGTCAAAATCTTTTTTAAAGACTCTGCCGAATCGAAAAGTTTCAAAGATACTAACAACCACTTAGTGTCAACAATACATATGGTTTTTATCGACACTTTTTCTTTATCTGAATTTAGTGATGATAAAGAGGTTGTACCAGGGAGTTTAGTGTTCTTTTTATATAGAAACAAATTTGACTTGTCCCCTTTAGCATTGAGTTTAGCGGATGGTTTCATGAAACGTCCTTTTGAAGAAGAAGAAGTAGAGGAATGTTTTTTTCAGGTTTGTAGAAAATATAAGGAACGGCAAAGAGGATTTCGATTACAAGAAACTAATCGCCTAACTTTCAATCGAATAGGTCTAAATCAACCCTTGATAATTAAAGAATTAGACATACTATTTATCGAAGCCGATAGTAACCTTGCTAAGATTTGTTTTCTTACTGAAGACAAGGAAGTTCAGATTAAAAAAATTGATAATTCAATTTCAGAATGTGAACAAATGCTGGATAAGGACTATTTTTTTCGTGTACATAGAAAGTATATAGTTAACAAGGCAAGAGTGCAGCAACAGAAAAAAGAGAAAACCGATTTGAACCTAATTTTGACTAATCAAGTGTCAATTCCAATAGCAAGACGAAGGAAAAAAATGTTTTGGGAATGGTATGAACAGTCAGATGACGAGTGTTGAAACTGGATAAACTAGTATAACCGCTCATTAGAAAAAATAACCGTTCGTTAATAATTGGTTAAAATTAAAATTAAAATTATTATATTTGTGTACGATAACGGAAGAGAAAGTAATATAGTTTATTGCTTTTTATTTTGTTAATGATTTTTAATATGGGGTTTATTGAAGAATAAACCCGAGTAAAAGGAAGGGTCGACAAATACTTATAAACTATAAATAACTCGGGCGGACAACCATGAGTAATAGCTAATAAGAGATTCATCAACCCCTGTATTTTGATATATATTTGTATCTGTAATATGAATACAAATTGTGTGCCGTGTTTATGTTGTTAAGCCTGCCACTATCTTATCTTACACTGACGATAACATCTTAATCGTCCCTTCCTTTCTACAATTTCAATTATCAATTTTACTTAGTGTTTATTTGAATTCTAAAATTCAAATAGGTAAAAGATATTCACTTTTGAAACTGTCATTAAGACTTTAAATCTGTGACAGAATGCGTGTGAATATCTGAATTATTTATATAAATAAACGCTAAATACACTTGTGCTAAAAGTAGGCTTTTAGCTTTAGCACATTCAGATTTGATAGGCTTTAGCTTATCAAGTTTAGACAAATGTTAATTTTTTAGGGATACTTCTGCTTGGCGGGAGTACTAGAATTTCTATGTTCAGTTACAAAATTACATAAAAGCAAATTATAATCCAAATGCAGTTAAGAAAAAAACTCAAGATTTCTCTTGGTGTGCCCTTCAACAGGTTCACCCTTTCCTATTTATACCAGTCTGTATTAGGCTTTATTTCCCTTTTCGTTTCTGAAAATCGCCAGCTATACTCTTTTAGGATATAGCTGTATTCCATATACGTATTGTCTCATGTCAGATACTGTCTTATAATAAGGGGAAGGCAGAACCTATTTGATAAATAATTCCATTTAACCCCTGAATTAACTTACATAACAAATTATAATCTTATGAAAAAAACGAGTTTTACACAAGATTCTTTCGTAAAGAAAAGGATGTTGAGAAAACTGCTGACTCCAGTAAACCGTCAATGGTTTATTTGTTGTTTGACAGTACTCACGGCTCTCTTCTCTCTTAATGAGACGCTTGCACAGTGTACGGGGCCAGCTACCATCTCTAATAACGGTGTCTCTACACCTCTATTAGCGGTTGACCCTTGCGGGGCATCATGTGCTGACCCTAATTGTGCGCCAGTAGTTACCTACACCTTGTCTTTTAGAGTATCTGCGCCAGAAACAGCTCCTGGTAATGTAACGTTTAACGTTACTGATGCAGGAGCAAGTTCAGGTACAGGTACTTATAACAACGGAGACTTGATTTCGCTAAGTTATCCAATAGGTACCACTTACAATGCAACTATCGGTGTTTTGAGTCAAGGTGCAGCTAATCCCACCTGTCCTGACGTTGGACCAGTAACACCTGGCTTTACTCAGGGTGCTTTATGTTTCCCTGTTGTTCCTACTGGTTATCCGCAGCCTGACTTGTCTGGTAATGTTAACTTAGTTTGTGAGGCTACTGGTTTCGGTGCTGTGACAGTAACCAACTCAGGTCTTGCAGGAGACAATCCAGGAACTGCTATGTGGGAGATTGTGGGTTCAGACGTAGGATGTGTTGACCCTTCGACTAGTCCGTGTGGCTCAGTAACCTCAGGAACACAAGCCTCTGCGGAGTTTGATTTCTCTGCATGTACTCCAGGGACTACAGTACGTGTTAAGTACTGCGAGCAAGGTGGTTCAGAGGTGAACCCTGACCCTTCGTGTGGTACAGGTGGGATTAATGTTACAGCAGGACCTTGTTTTGTTTGTACAACGTTTGATATAGAACTCCAAGAAGACCCAGAAATTGATAATACAGTAGCACCTTTCCTTGCTACTTTACAAGCTGGATGTGCTGATGGCTCAGGGCAACCAGCTATCTTGTTTACAGCAGACCCTGACCCTGACGACTGTACAGGAGTTAATGACGGGGGGGAAGCTGAAGTAATATGGATAGCTACAGGTTCTACTTGTGCTGACGGTACAGCTTTAGCTGCAGTTGTAAATGTAGGTTTCGGCACTTCGGGTGTAGGAGATATTGCTCCTTGGAATGTTGTCAGTGAAAACGATGATAACTTCATCACCACATTTAATGTAGTAGCTCAAAACGACGGCTGTGATGATACAAACGATACGAATAAAAATTTCTCTGTAAAAGTATGTGCAGTACCCGTAGCAACTGATGCCTCTACTGATTTAGAGGCTTGCTCTGTGAACGCTACCTGTGTAACTACTGGAGACGATTGGGAAATAGAAATCAGTTCATCTCTTTCAGGAGGTGATTGTGCTACTGACCCTACTGAATACACCATTGCGGTACAAACTGCAAATGCAAATGTAACAGGAGCAGGAGCTACAACAGCGGCTGCCACAGTTTCTCAAACTACCAACTTTACATTTAACGAACCATTGACCAATACTTCTTTAGTGCCTCAAACGGTAACTTATCGAGTAACCTTAGTTAACAATGACGCTGCTGGAGATTGTACTACTTGTACAACTTTCATTGATGTAGATGTAGTTGTTAATCCCGTAGTAGAGATTGATGTCCTTACAAAAAATCAAACAGAGTATTGTCCTGGTGATGCTATCGAAATTCAAGTAGGAACTGAACCAGATGGCGCAACCGTAACTTGGGCAGGAGGTGTGACCGTAGGTGTTCTTGATAATTCTATTGGTACTGCTGCTGACCAAGCTGCTGCTGAAATTACAGGAACTGCTCTTCCAAACGAGACAGGTACTGATATTACTGCAACTATTACAGTTAGTGTAGATAATGGAACTTGTGGAACTACGGGTTGTCCAATGGATATTGACGTTAATATTTGTCCGATACCTGTTCTAGCAGAAGTATCAGGAGCAGATGTTTGTTCAAATGACCCTGTAATGTTTGAAATTAGTTCAAATCTTCTTACTGACGGAACGACATATACCATTACTGCAGCAGATAATCCAAACGTAACTGGTGATACTGACGATAATGGAGCTGTGGCAACTACTAATGTAGCTCTGGTCGCAGGCACTAACCTTACTTATACTTCTTCAGTTAACTTAGTAAACAATACAATAATTCAGCAATGTATAGATTATACAGTAACTGCTTTCAACACAGATTGTATGGGAGCAGGTAACTGTGCTGCAGTTGATTTAGATTTTCAAGTTTGTATTGACCCAGAGGTAACAATTGATGCAATTGCTGATGTTACGACCTTGTGTCCTGGCGATGCGATTGCCGTAGAGGTTGGTACAACACCAACGGGTGGTACTGTAACTTGGACAGGTGGATTGACTGTTGGTATTCTTGACAATACTATCGGTGTTGCTGCTAATCAAGCAGGCACAGAAATCACAGGAACTGCTGCTATGAACATGACAGGAGACAGAATCGACGCAGACGTAACTGTTGCAATCGATAATGGTAATTGTGATGATGACACAGAAGTTTTTAATGTAGAGATTTGTCCTACACCGAAGTTGTCAATTTGTGCAGGTACGACAGGGACGCTCGGTTCACCTGTTTTCGCAGATGATACAGACGATGACCAATTAGCAAACAATTGTGACTTTACAATTTGTTCTGGAGAAGCATTAGATGTTGCTGTGATTTCAAATATTGTGGCAGGATTAGATATTTCTTATACAATTGATGATTTAGGAGATAATGCAAACTTGACAGGCGAAATTATCGGAACAGCTGGTATAAATGCAGCAGATGATAATGAGCAAGCAGCTGGAGCAGGACCTGGTAGTTTTACTTTTACAATGGGCGCAATTACTAATTCGACTTCTGGAGCAGAAACTTTCCAACTTCAAGTGGTATCGACTACTACTTCTTGTGGACCTTGTACTGCAGACCCCGTCGTATTTACAATTACAGTACTTCCAGAAATTGACGTTACTCCTCCTACAGCAGAAGTTGTCTGTTCAGAAGGCGAAGCAGTTGATGGCACAAACAATACTGCCGAAATGATTACATTAGCAACAGTACCAGCAGGTGCAGATGTGATGTACGAAATTTTAGGTGCAGACACAGATGGTACATTTACTGCGCCGACAGATGCAGATTGTGCAGTAAATGACGGAACAGGATTAGAATTATCAGCGGCAGCAGCAGCTAATCTTATGGGTTTAGCAGTTGCACCAACAGGTGTCTTAACATCTGGTACACCTTTCAGCTATACTATTCCTGAAAATGTAACGAATACAAATGACGTGTATTTTGTTCGTTTTAAAGCAGTAGATGATTGTGATGCATCTTGTATCATTGTACCAATTACTGTCAATCCAGAACCAGCACCGGTTGCAATTGCTGACATCAGAATTTGTTCTGGGCAAGGTTTACCTGCTATTGATATTGCTATCAGCAATGGAGACGGTGGTGCTGATGACGGAGTAGGTGTTGATGTATTTGAATATGAAATCAGAGAGATTGCAGGTTCTGCTTGTGGTTCGGCAGCAGGTACGTTACCTAACTTGTCAACTGCGGGTTATATTGCAGACGCAGGAGCGATTGATATTGCAGCAAATGCAGGACCTTTCACTAACACAGGTACTGATGCAGTTTCTCGCAGATTTGAGGTTAGATATCGTACAGACGCAGGATGTAATGGTGACCCAATTGAATTTGAGGTAATCTTAGACCCAGCACCTGTTTATGATGCAGTACTTCCAAATGAGAATGTCTGTGATGGAGCTACACTCAATATAGATTTACAAACCTACTGGGGCGGTACATCTATTCAAGCGACAGATTTCTCTTGGACAGCAGCAGTTACCTCTGGTAGTGTAGCGGGTGTAACAGCTACGCAAGCCGCTGGCGTACCGACGACTTCTATTACTGACCAATTGTTCTTAACTTCAGGAACATCAGGTCAAGTTACCTATACTGTAACTCCAATTGCACTAAATGGTGTAAACTGTACAGGTTCAGCTACTGCTGCCCAACCTTGTTCTGGAGCTACATTCCAAGTAGTAGTAGATATTATAGACCAGCCTTTTGCTACACCAGATATTCTTTCTCCACAGGGACCTTTTTGTGAGTCAGATGCTTGTGTTGATTTATTGGATGAATCACAAGTTAACTTGACGACGATTACAGCAAATCTTGGACCTGACGTAAATTTCCGTTGGTTAGTAAATGGACAATTATTTGATAATAACCAAGCAGATAATAGTGTTATTACTGGTGCGTGTGGAAACGAAGCAGAATTTGGCTCTTTTAATCTCGGACCAACAGGTGCGGCATTCTGTCCAAATTTCTCTGGTGCGGGTACATACTTTGTGTGTTTAGAATTCTTTGAAGATACTGACTCTGATGGAGTACCAGATGCAGGTGGGTGTATTACACAAGATTGTATAGAAATTTTGGTTTATCCAGAGTTTGACCCTTCTCCAACGGCTATAGGAGCACCTGTTTGTGGCACAAGTACAAGCACTACTTTGATGCCTGAAGTTGCACCTGATTTTACTTGTGATATAACTTATGGTTTAAACCCTGCGACACCAATGTCAACAGTATTAGACCCATTAGGTAACGTTGTAGAATTGGACAGCTTTGCATATTGGACAGGACCTGGTGTTACAAATGTATCTGGCTCGGCCAACGGTACGTTTGACGCAGCAGCAGCAATTATGGAAATCACAGGCTCTACGGCAGCTGACTTAACTGCACCATTGAGTGTAACAGTTCAGTATCATGTAGGTTATGACCAATGTCGTAAGTCTGAGACTATGAATATTTTGGTATTCCCTGCGGTAGATGCAACGACTTCGGACTTTATGTCTTGTGATGGCTCAGATAATCAAATTGATTTAACTCAGGCATTTACGGATGGAACAACAACGACAGGAGGAATATTTACTTTTGATGGAGCAGTTCCAGCAGGTGCTACTATTAACGGAGATATCTTAGTTCCAAATGGAGTAGGTACTTACAATATCACTTATACTGTAGGAAATTCCACTGCTGGCGGAGATTGTGTAGCAACTACTGATTTTGTAGTTACTGTGGATAGTGGAGTGCCAACAGTAGATGCAGCTACAGTGCCAGCGGCTCTTACATTAGATTGTGGAGATGCGATACCAGCACCAGTTGCGCCAACATTTATGGATAACTGTGGAGACGACGGAGTTGTAGTAGACTTTAGCGAAGTAGTAAGTGACCAAGACGGTGACAACTGTTTCACTTTAACACGTACTTGGATAGCTACAGACGGGTGTGGTAATGTTAGTGCAGCTGTAACACAGACAGTAACAGTAAATGATACTTCAGTACCAACAGTAGATGCAGCTACAGTGCCAGCAGCTCTTACATTAGATTGTGGAGATGCGATACCAGCACCAGTTGCGCCAACATTTA
>CAZQTE010000029.1:7111-7621 GCA_964595615.1 uncultured Saprospiraceae bacterium | reverse complement strand
ACGGGTGTGGTAATGTTAGTGCAGCTGTAACACAGACAGTAACAGTAAATGATACAGATGCACCAGTTGTAGATGCAGCGACTGTACCTGCAAATGTTACAGTAATATGTGGAACAGATATCCCAACTGTACCAACAGTTACATTTACTGATGCGTGTGGTTCAGATGGAGTAACAGTAGACTTCAGTGAGGTTTTAACAAGTAATGGTTCATCTGATGAATTAACTCTTACAAGAACATGGATTGCTACCGATGGATGTGGAAATTCAAGTCCAGCTGTGGTACAAGTCATCACCATAGATGATAATATAGCACCAGTAGTAAACGCAGAACCTGCGGATGAGACGGTAGCCTGTGGAAGTGATATTCCAGCATTACCAAATGTAACATTCACAGATAACTGTGATGAATTTACGGTAGATTTTAGTGAAGTATTATCAGCAGCAGGTTCAATTGACGAAGCGACATTAACACGTACGTGGGTAGCGACGGATGCAGCGGGTAACGCGA
>CAZQTE010000029.1:0-7011 GCA_964595615.1 uncultured Saprospiraceae bacterium | reverse complement strand
TAATTACAATATTGGATGATGTGGCACCAGTAGTAAACGCAGAACCTACGGATGAAGTTGTTATGTGTGGAGATGCAATTCCAGTTCTACCAAATGTAATATTCACGGATAACTGTGATGAGTTTACAGTAGACTTTAGCGAAGTAACTGTTGTAAATGGTCCAGGTACAGATGATTACCAAATTGTCAGAACTTGGGTTGCTACAGATGCAGCTGGAAACCAAACTATGGTTGATCAAACTGTAACAGTAATGGACGGCACCAATCCATCAATTGTATGTCCAGGTAGTCAAGCGTTGGAAGTAGATGGAAATTGTAATGCGCAACTACCTGATTACACAAGTAATGGTAATACAAATGCAACAGACAATTGTGATGATGATGTAGCGGTTACACAATCTCCTAACCCAGGTACTATTGTATCTGTTGGAACGACAACTGTAACTTTGACTGCAACAGATGATGCAGGTAATACTGAGACTTGTACATTTGATGTAGTTGTTACGGATGAGTTAGCTCCAGTAGCACTCTGTAACGACATCACCGTAGCACTAGACGCAGCAGGCGCAGCAACAATTGCTGAAGACGCAGTAAACAACGGAAGTTACGATAACTGTAACCCAATCATGACATTGGATACAGATGTAACGGACTTCACGTGTGCGGAAGTAGGTAACAACGTAGTAACTTTAACAGCAACTGACGCAAGTGGCGTAAGTGCAACTTGTACGGCTAATGTATTAGTTGAGGACAACATTGCACCAACATTCACTTGCCCAGGCGCACAAACCGTAACTTCTTGTAATGGTGTAATGCCTGACCTAGTTGCTTTAGTAACTGATGCAGCAGATGCTTGTGGTATTGCTTCAACAGTACAAACGCCAGTGGCGGGTACTGATCCAGGTGACTTGAATGGTAATGCAATTAACGCAGTAGTAACAGTAACAGATGTAAACGGAAACGCTACTTCTTGTACTGTAACTGTAACTGTAGATGACGGAGCAGACCCAGTATTTACTAACTGTCCAACTACTATGGTAATGGTAGCTAATGACGTTGATGAGTGTTCTGGTAAAGTAAACTGGTCAATCCCAGTTGCAATGGATGATTGTTTCGTTATTGATGTCGTACAAACTGCTGGTCCTGCTTCAGGAACAGTTGTACCAGTTGGCGCAGCACAAACAATTACTTATACAGCAACGGATAGTGACGGTAATACTGCTACTTGTAGCTTTGAGGTAATGGTGATTGACTCTCAAGACCCAGCTTATGATGCAGACATTGTGATGCCTGCTGATGCAACGGTTGAGTGTAGTGATATTCCTGCTCCTTTTGTATTGACTAATGCAGATGTTAATGATAACTGTACAGCCCCAGCTGATTTGGTTATTGCATTTACTGAAGTAAGTACACAAGGTTCTGACAATACAGTTTGTGGACCTGACGGTTTCTATAACTATACGATTACACGTACTTGGACTATTACTGACGAAGCGGGTAATGTAACAACTCATGTTCAAACGTTGACTGTTGTTGATACAACAGCTCCAATAGCAATCTGTCAAGATGTGACAATTGTACTTGGTTTGGATGGTATGGCAAGTATTACTACTGCTGATGTAGATAATGGTTCTAACGATAACTGTGCGCCAGCTTCGGTATTGGCATTCAGTTTGGATAATATGGACTTTGATTGTAATGATGTAGGAACGAATCCTGTTGTATTGACAGTAACTGACCCTTGTTTGAATGCTCAAACTTGTAACGCAGTTATTACAGTTGAAGAAAACCCATTAGTGGGTTGTGCGCCAGTTTATGACGCAGACGGTTCCGACCCTTGTTCTTGTAAGAACAATGCAACGAATTTGTTAGATGGTCAATTTGATGAGTTGATTACAATTATTGCTCCAGCGGGTGATACTTGGAATATCATTTCTAATACAGGACTATTCGATGCTTCATCAGCTGCTCCTCCAGCAGCACCGACACCTCTTTCTGCTACAGCTCTTACAGCTAATGGTTTGACGGATGGTATTGATAATGATGGCGACGGTGTAATAGACAATGCAGAAGAAGCTATCTACTATACCTTAGCAGGTATTCATGTAGATGCGATTGGTTATACTTTGGAAGTACAAAGCGCGAACTTCGGTACGACTTTCACTTTCACCAACCAATGTAACTATCCTACAATTGATTTTGCAAACGTACCTAATGAGGTATGTTTAGGTACAAGTTTGACGCTTGAGTTAACAGAACAATTCGGTGGAACTGGTATCACTCAATTCTTTGTGAATGGTACTCCTTTAGCAGGTAATGTTTTTGACGGTACTGATTTTGGATTGGGTATGCATACTATCACAGCAACATTTGATGCAGATGAGGCAGCAGCTTTCAGTTCATTTACAACAGGTGGTGTAACTACTTTCCCTAATGCTCAAACAGCAGAGGAAGCACAAGCAGACCCAGGTTGTATTTCTGAAATATCTACAACAATCAATATCGTTTCAACACCTTCACAGGTATCATGTAACGATTTGATTAACGTAAGTATTGGAGCAGATTGTGATACGGAGATTACCCCAGATATGGCTTTAGAAGGTACTTATGGTTGTTTCGATGACTATACAGTTACTTTATTCGAGTCTTCGGGAATTGCTTTGTCAACAGGTAACATCGTGAATGCTTCTCACATTGGTGAGACAATCACATTTAACTTGAGCCACCCAATTAGCGGCAACGTATGTTGGGGTGAGGTACTGGTAGAAGATAAGTTAGCTCCGACAATTACTTGTCCTGCTGATGTCACTATTGCTTGTACTGTAGATGTAGATAATTTGACTGTAACAGGTTCTCCTGTTGTAACAGATTGTTCAGATTTTACAGTAGATTACTACGATGCAGTAACGGATAATGGCGCATGTGCTGAACCGTTTACGATGTCAATCGTACGTACGTTCGTTGCAGTTGATGCTTTTGGTCGTGCAGATAGTTGTCAACAAACTATCTTAGTACAGCGTCCTGACTTGGCAGATGTATTATTCCCAGCAGATGTTGCTTTCTCTTGTGAGCAAGTAGCACAATATCCTGGGTTGATAGTAGGTAATCCATACACATTAGGTGTATTGGCTGATCATACTGACTTCCCTGGTATTATGGATGCAACAGGTGTTACTTCTAATAGCGCATTAGCTAATACAGGTTCAGGTGAACCAACTATTGATGGTTTACCAATCCAAGGTGCAGGTTCTTGTATGTTGGCTGTATTAGAAAGCGATGAACTATATGATGTATGTGGCGCAAGCTATGAAATTTTACGTACTTGGAAAGTTCGTGATATGTGTGCACCATTAGGTCCTAACAATCCACGTGAGATGGTACAAATCATCAAAGTGTTAGATGAAGTAGGTCCTGTAATTGATGCAGGTTCTAACATCACTGTTAGTGCTAATATCGCGGGTACAGACCAAGAGGCTTGTACAGCATCATTTAATTTGCCAGTAGCTTCTATTAATGACGCTTGTTCAGATGTAGTTAGCATTGAAACTATCCACCCATTCGGTACTAACGAAGAAAATGGAGGTTTCATTGAAGGACTTGCAATTGGTACATACAATATTACTTATGTAGCAGAAGACGCTTGTGGAAACACATCATCTCAAACAATTACAGTTACTGTAATCGATGATGTTGACCCAACACCAGTTTGTGATGAAATTACTCAGGTTGCTATTGGCGCAGACGGTACTGCTACTGTTTTAGCTATGACCTTTGATGATGGCTCTACAGATAACTGTGGTATTGAGTCTGTTGCAGTACGTCGTATGACTGATGCATGTAATATTTCAGGTAATACTGCATTTGGACCAGATGTTAAATTCTGTTGTGCAGATATTGGAACTAATACAATGGTCGAATTTCAAGTGACGGACTTCTATGGTAACACGAATCAGTGTATGATAGAGGTGTTAGTTGAAGACAAATTAGCTCCTTATAAAACACAAGATGTAGCAGATGATGCTATTTTGTGTGATGATTACTTTGTTAATTATGCTCCAGCATTAGACATCGCAGAAGCTAACGGAGACTTAAATCCATTAGTACTTTCTGCCGCTTTTGGTAATGTTTCTTACGATGATAACTGTGAGGCTATTGTCACTACGGGCTGGTCACGTGATGTGAATTCTTGTGGTAATGGAACTATTACTCGTACTTGGAATGTAGTAGATGCAAGTGGTAATGTAGGAGAAACTTGTTCTCAAACAATTACTGTTTCACATGTTAATGATTGGAATATCCAATTCCCTGCTGACCAAACGGTTGTTTGTGTTGCTGGTGAAGATGAAGTTGCAAGCGTTAACTTTGGTGAGCCTACAGTCTTTGATGATGATTGTGAGTTAATTGCGATTTCTCTTGAAGATGAAATATTCAATGTAGTACCAGACGCATGTTACCGTGTTATTCGTACTTATACCGCTATTAACTGGTGTGTATATGATGGCGATAACCAAGATGATGATACATTAATCGGAACTCGTCGCTTTAGTGACGGTAGCGATGGTATCATAACTTACACGCAAGACGTAACAGTACAAGATGATGCAGCACCAATTATTACTAATCCTGGTACTCAGGATTACTGTATTGATGGAGATACAGATAATGGTGATTGTACACGTAATATAGAACTTCCAGAAGCCTTAGTTTCTGATTGTTCTGACAACGTAACGATTACTTACACGGTTGCTGGATTAGGAACTGGACCGAACCACAATAACGTAGCTCCAGGTACTTACGAAGCAACGGTAACTGCCATTGATAACTGTGGTAATCAATCAACAATTACTTATGACATTGTTGTTCGTGATTGTAAAGCACCAACTCCATATTGTGTAGGAGGCTTAGTGGTTGAGTTAATGCCAATGGGTAATGGAGAAGGTATGGTTGAATTATGGGCATCTGACTTTAATGCAGGTTCTTTTGATAACTGCACTGCTCAGGATGACCTGACTATTCTTGCTTCATTGTCTGCCGCAGATATTGAAGGTGCAACTGCAAACATCACATTCGATTGCTCTAATGTAGGACCAAACGGTGTTTACTTATACATTCAGGATGCTGCGGGTAACTTTGACTATTGTTTAACGACAGTATTCATTGAAAGTGTACCTAATGCTTGTGATGAAGAGCCAAATGAGTCTCCTGTAATCTCAGGTGTTTTAGCGACAGAAAATGGTGCTCCATTAGCAACAGCTTCAGTTAGCTTAAATAACGGTGCTAATACTACGTCTAACGACGAGGGTGAATATGCATTGACTGCGGAAATAGGAACTGATGTAACTGTTATTCCTGAGCATGACGTTTATGACAATACGAGTGTGACAACGATTGACTTAGTTATCATTAGACAACATATCTTAACGACTACCTTATTAGATAGTCCATACAAGATGATTGCGGCTGATGTTAATGGAAATGGTTCGATCACTGCTGTGGATTTAGTTATGGCAAGACAGATGATTTTGGGCATGGCGACAAGCTACCCTAACAATACTGCTTGGGTATTCGTAGATGCAAATCATGAATTCCCTACAGATTGGATATTGTCTGACGGATACCCTCCAGTAGTCAATATTAACAATATTGCTGAAAGTCATGACAATGTTGATTTTGTTGCAGTACGTGTAGGAGATGTAAACGGAACTTACGGTTTCGCTGACTCAGCTGACGAACGTAACAGTATGATTATCAATGCTAACGATGCTACTTTAGTCGCAGGACAAGAGGTAACAGTTGAATTTACTGCTGCTCAAGCAGTATTAGGATACCAGTTTACTTTAAATTTTGAAGACTTAAAAGTTGTATCTATCGACGGAGAAAGAGAAAATTTTGGTGTATTTGAAAATGCAATCACTACTTCTTTTGCCGATGATAAAACATCTGATAAATTGTTCTCAGTAACATTCGAAGCTACAGCAGACGTAACAGTTTCAGAAGCAATTAAATTGACAAGTAACATCACTAAAGCAGAAGCTTATAGTGAAGTAGGTACAATGAATATTGCTTTAGAATTTGCGGGTACAGACAATGCAGACTTTGCATTGTACCAAAATACTCCTAACCCATTTAAGGGTCAGACAGTTATTGGGTTTAACTTGCCAACTGCATCTGCTGCTACATTGACAATCTCTGACATAAGCGGTAAAGTATTGAGCATCACTAATGGTGAGTACGCTAAAGGTTACAACGAAGTACGCATAAGCGACTTAAGTGCAACTGGAGTATTGTACTATCAGTTAGATACTCAAAATGAATCTGCTACTCGTAAGATGATTATTATTGAATAGCATTATAATAGGATTATAATTTTGATGCCCGACTAAAAAGGTCGGGCATCTTTTTTTAATCCTTTAGTAAAATTTGATTTGAACAAAAGAACGGGAACTGCTCTATAGTGGTTCTCGTTTTTTTTTGTACAAAACGAGTATTTATGAATATTAGGTTAGGAGAATATTATTTCAAGTTTTCTAATTATAACTATAACAACCAAAAAGTAAACATCACCGTGTGCAACCAAGCATTAAGTGATTTAACATCTGATGTTTGATACTTGTCTGCTAATAACTGCTGTTTGCTAAAGCGGTTGTGTGGTTCAATATCATAGCGATGCTTGTAATCTATTTGAGCCTGCTGCGTGGAGTGCGTTCTACGGTTTTCACCCCAAATACCAACAAACATTTTGCGCTTGAATAATAGCTGTGCTGTTTGTTTATCGACGAAACGAATACAGATTAAATCACAGGGCTTGTCGTCCATTTTATGACCACTCTTACTGCGTAAAAAGTACGTCGTTTCAACGGTAAATACAGACGATAATTTCACTTTCCTTTGAGGTTCTCGTTTCGTATTCAACTAAATCGTCATGGGCTAAGTCAAAAATAGGTCGCTGTGCCTTGGCATAGCGTTCTTTGGTGACTCGATGTGTGAACATACGCTCGGACTCTGTCTGTA
>CAZQTE010000028.1:21757-23674 GCA_964595615.1 uncultured Saprospiraceae bacterium | reverse complement strand
TAAGGCTTGCTTACAATATCATCAACACACATTTTACATTTAATAAATAGCAAGTTCTTACAAAAAACTTTAAAAATGAAAAAACAAAGACTATGTATTCAAACACCTTTCAATAACAAAAGAAAGCTACTCTTTCAGCTCTTTTGTTATTGTCTATTGGGCATTTTTTGTTCCAATCAATTAATGGCGCAATCTGGCGGTTTTAACACAGGAGGAGATGCCGTAGCATTAGGCGGCGATTGCTTCCAAATAACGACCACTGTACCTACTTTTCAAGCAGGTACAGTTTTCAGCTTATGTAATATTGACTTAGACGACGATTTCGCTTTTAATTTCACCATGAATTTTGGTAATGCCCCCGATGGAGTAGGTGCAGACGGAATGGCCTTCATTTTACAACCGATTAGTAGTGGAGTTGGAGGTGCAGGTGGAGGTTTAGGATATACGGGTATATCTCCATCTTTAGCGGCTGAATTTGATGATTTTCAAAATGCTACAGTAGGATCTCCAGTCGATGACTTAGATGACCCTAATCTAGATCACTTTGGTTATCAGATGAACGGAAATGCAAACCATACGACAGGAAACTTATTACCATCTCCAGGATATACTATACTACCAGAAATAGAGGATGGCTTAGATCATATTATTACTATTACTTGGAATGCGGCAACTAATAATCTAGTCACGACATTTGATGGTAATGTGGTTGGTAATATTACTAATGATATTGTCAATACTATCTTTGGGGGAAATTCAGAGGTCTTCTGGGGCTGGACGGGAAGTACAGGTGCTTTTGTAAACAATCAAACTGTTTGCTTAAATAGTTTCGTTGGAACAGAAGTATTAACTACTGAAATCGTAACAAGCACAGGAGTATGTACAACAACAGGAACAATCCCAACAACAGGTCAAGGTACTGCAACGGCAAATACATCTTGCGGAAGTGGCACATATACCTATCTCTGGAGTGATGGACAAACTACCCAAACTGCTGTTGGCTTAATTAACGGTAATTACAGTGTCACTGTAACTGATGTCCTTGGAGGAACAGCTACGCGTTCTGTAACAATTACTAATTCTCCTGATGCCAATGGTGACGGAGTTGCAGATGCTTGTCCTTGCATTGTAAACTGTCCCACTACTACTAGTTTTAATGTAAATAATGATGTTGGAATATGTAGCGCAGCTGTAAATCTTGGTTCGCCTAGTTCTCCTTGTAGCTTAACGCAAATTAGTTCTAATGAATTAGCCTCTTACCCCGTTGGTATGACAACAGTTACACGCGTCTTTGCTGACCCAAATAATAATCAAACCACTTGTGTACAAACCGTGACAGTAACAGATAACGAACCACCTACAGCTAACTGCTCGCTTGCTACCATATTTTTAGATAATAATGGGAATGGAACTATTACAACCGCAAGTGTAGACGATGGTAGTAATGATAATTGTGGAGCAGTATCTCTTTCTCTCAATCAGACTAATTTTACTTGTTCTGATATAGGAGCAAACTCAGTAACTTTAACAGTAACAAGTGGTGGATTAAGTTCTACTTGTAACGCTAATGTGATAGTATTAGATAACTCAAGTCCGATGGCTGTTTGTCAAAATATTACTATTCCTTTAAATGCTGCAGGTACAGCAACTATTACTGCGGCTCAAATCGACGGTGGTAGTTCTGACAATTGTGGTACAGTAACACTTTCTGCTAGTACGACTAGTTTTGACTGTTCTGATATTGGTGCTAATACCGTTACTCTAACCGTTATGAATGGTGGATTAACGACAACTTGTGACGCAACGGTTACTATTCAAGATATTACGCCGCCAATGGCTATTTGTCAAAATGTGACTATCACTTTAGCAGGCACAACATCTATCACAACAGCTGATATTGATAATGGCAGTAATGAT
>CAZQTE010000028.1:0-21657 GCA_964595615.1 uncultured Saprospiraceae bacterium | reverse complement strand
ACAGCGAATTCCCTGTAGGAACCACAAATCTCTGCTACAATGCAGTTGATGATTGCGGTTTAACAGACCAATGTTGTTTTAATATAACTATCGAAGACAATACGCCGCCTATGGCTATTTGCCAAAACATCACAATTCCTTTAGACGCCAATGGTAATGCTTCAATTACAAATGCTCAAATTGATAATGGTAGTAATGATGCTTGTGGTATTATGACTTTAAGTCTAAACAATACCAGTTTTGCTTGTTCTAATGTTGGTGCAAATACCGTTACGCTAACCGTTACAGACAACAACAGCAATACTGCAACTTGTGATGCGACTGTTACAGTCGAAGACAATACGCCGCCTATGGCTATTTGTCAAGATGTAACTGTTTACTTAGATGAAAATGGAGCGGGTAACACAAGTGCAGAAGCCGTAAATAATGGAAGTTCAGATGCTTGTGGTATTGCAAGTTTAACATTGAACATTACTGATTTTGATTGCTCTGCTGTAGGTTCTAATGTTGTCATTCTAACCGTAACAGACAATAATGGCAACTCTGAAACTTGTAATGCCATAGCAAATGTAGTGGATGAAATTCCAGCAGAAATTACTTGTCGTCAGCCAATTAGTACTACAACTACTCCAGGTGAATGTGAACGCATTGATTTGACTGTTTTACCTCCATTTGTTTTGTATGACAATTGTGGAATTGACTCAGGTATCGATATTTCTCGTACACCTGCAGGCAATAATTTCCCAGTAGGTACGACTACATTGACGTGGACGGTGACAGACAGTAATGGTAATCCAGCACAATGTGAGTCTTTAGTCATTGTGCAAGATAACGAGCCACCTTCTGTCAATTCTTGTACGACATCTATTGACTTTTTGGAGCCAGGTAGCTGTATGGCAAATGTATTCATAGATGTAGAAGCTCAAGATGATTGTGGTATTGAAAGCATCGAAGGAGATGGTAATTTCATCTTACCTCTTGGTATTCATCCTCAAACGATTACTGTAACAGATGTAAATGGAAATCAAACCGTCCATGTTGTCACAGTATATGTACATGATGACCAATCGCCAATTATTGATTTTTGTCCAGAGGATATGACTGTTGAAAGCAGTACTATTCCTACGCCTGTAAACTTACCCGAACCTGATTTTTCTGACAACTGTGCGATTTTCTCAATTGAGAATGATGCACCAGATGCATTTCCTCTTGGTTCTACGACTGTAACTTATACTGCCATGGATGATTATGGCAATTGGGTTAACTGTAGCTACAATGTCAATGTCGTATCAGGTATTACATTTGACAATACGATTGAAGATATTGAAGCATCTAGTCCTACGGCAGAAGGCGTTTCTTGGATAAATTGGAATAATCCTCAAGCACGTACAAGTTGTGAGACATGTGCGCTTACAGATTATCCTGATTACATTTATTTAGGAGATTTTAATGGTCACCAATACTTCCTTTTCACAGAAGGAGTAAATTGGTCGGAAGCAAGTATTCTTTCAGCAGAAATGAATGGACATTTAGTTTCATTCAATGATAAAGTTGAAAATACTTTTATCCAAAATCAACTACCTACGACTGAATTGGACGAAGAACCAGCAATTTACTGGACTGGCTTAAATGATAGCAGTACTGAAATCGCTTGGGAAAATGGAGATGCTTATACTTATCTCAATTTCTCTTCTGAAATCGTATTAAATCCAGACTCACTCAACGCCGCAATCCTTAATACTGACGGGACGTGGACGATGACTAATGGAGAATACGAAGCAGGTTTTGTTGTAGAGCGTCCATGTATAAATTTTGTACAAACAGGACCAATTATCGAGCAAATCAGTGCCGAAGGAGACACCACAAATGTCCTCTTAACACCTGACTCACAATGGGATGCGGGTAATTATACTGTGACTTACGAGGCAACTGATATGTGCGATAGTATGACAACTTACAGCTTTGATGTTAGCGTAGCTGAGGAAGATGCAGACTATTGTAATACAGGCGGTTTGCTACAGAATGTTTGGGTAAAACGGGTAGTTATTGAAGACTATTTAATCGAGTCTGAAGATTCTACAAGTTATACGGATAATACGGATACAAGCATTGAATTAGAGCTAGAAAACACTTTTGCTATTCAGCTAATTCCTGGAGGTGTTGACTTAAGTTCTAATACAGAATTATTGTATTGGAGTATTTGGTTAGACATTAATAATGATGGTGATTTCTTTGACTTGAATGAGCAAATTTATCAGACAAGCTCTACCAACATTGTCAATTTAGAAATACCAATGTCTAACAATCTATTCGGTAAAACTCTACGTTCTCGTATTGCTGTGGCAACACAACAATATCCGGAAGCTTGTCTTGAATTTGCAGAGGGTGAAGCTGAAGATTATACTTTAGTTTTTCCAAAAGCACCAGAAGAGGATGAAGATGATATTCAGGTTTTCAGCCTATCTCCTAATCCTTCTGACAATTATACAAATCTCTACTTTAGCGATTTTAGAGGAGAGAATGTAGTTGTTACGCTTTATGACAATTTAGGAAAAGTACGATTAGAAACGAAAGGACAGATTGAAATGGGAGAGCCAATTCGTCTGGACTTACGCAGATTTATCGACGGTATTTACTTTGTCAGAGTACAAATCGAAGGAAAGCGTATAATGACAAAGCGATTGGTTGTAGATAAATTATACGGCTGGACACCCACACGTTAGATTTTTGGTTCTTTGTCAAAGAACGAGATTTTTTACAATGAAGTTAATATAGAATTAGTCTTTGTTATTTTCAGTTCAAAATACAAGTTTCAAATTTCAGTATTCTAAAAGATACTTAAGTTTGAAACTTGTGTTTTGGACTTTTTTTATTACAGGCAATTTTATTTCTAGTAATTTATGAACATAAATCAAATGAAAAAAGAATACTTTATTTACTTTTATTTCTTTCTCTCGCAAATCTCAATACGCAAAATACCACAATTGACAGCCTCCACTTTTATATAATCAGACAGAAAACTGATATTGTTGGCGCTAGGCTCCAGCCTAGTGCCTTGTATTTATTACGCCTCTGGCGTGAATGCTAAAACGAAATATCAATTTTCAAGCTGATTATCTATTCCATGTTAAATTATTGGTAGTGGGTGAAATCGGTGGATACTCACGTGGTGACTCAAAGTCACCTTGTGAGTAAAAGCAATGCATCAGTCGTTTTCACCCACCACCAAATTATTTTAATTAATCATCCAGAAAAACACAGCAAACCCAAACACTACAAAACACTGAATATCAACACTTTAAACAATAAAAAACTCTTTCCTTTTGAAAAAAACACGGAAAAATAAAGAAAATTTGTCCGGTCTAAAGTTAACTTATTTTAGTGATTTCTCCCTTTAGGTATCTTATATTTGTGGTGTTAGAAAAAGAAAAAACATTGTGAGTATTCTCTTTCTTTCATCTTATTTAGACACCTAATTTTACACTTTATTAAAGCTGCTTTCCCCCTTTCTTCTCACTTAAATAAAACTGCTTCTTTTTCCAAATACTACAAAAGAATGGCTCTCTGTCTAAGCAGATACGAACGAGCATTTTTTTCATCAAGCCCTGACTTAGTAGTAAGTCAAACCAATTATGATAAGTTGGCGTGGATAATTTCTCGCCTGCTTTCACTTTAAAAATTCTCGTGTAGCTACGGCTATAGTCGATTTCTAAAGCCAAAGCAGACAAAAAATACTCACACGCGAACTTATCACAATTAGCTTGACTTACTACTTAGGAATGCGAAAATAATAGCTTCAGAAGCTGAATCTATTAATCTCGCATTCCTTATCAGCTACTGTTTTCCATTAAAAAAATAAACATACATAAAGTCTAATATCCTATCAAATGTACCTATGGTACACTGGGATTGGTATGCCATTTTGACGAATACAACACTAATTTTTAATAAAAAACAACCACTAATGAAAAAACAGTTTACTCAATTTATTCACTTAAAAATAGCGCTTGTCTTATTGCTATTTTTTGGAATGGGAACTCAATTATCCGCTCAAGATGTGACATGTTTTGCCGATATTGTAATTGATAATGAAATTACAACTTGTGGCAGCAGTCCAGGTTTTGACGACCCTGCTAATGGATTAGGCGCACCTAATAATACGAATTCCAGCACCCCAGGGGAATTTTATTCTTTGGGTGATATTAATAGCTATGTCATTTACGGTTTTACAGATAATGCCTTAGTGAATGACGGTACTACTAATTTTGATTTGACCATTTATGAAATTGGACCAGCAGTAGAACAAACAGATATTTATCTTTTGCCTTCAAATCCTGCTACTAAAGCATTTTTAGATGCAATTCCATTAACGCCAGATTCTGATGGCTTTTACTTTTTTACAAATGTTCCTGGTAGTACAACTAATGTCGATATTGACGCAATAAGCCCTGGCATGGCAGCAGGTACATTGGTTTTTAATCAGGTAAAAATTGTCAATCCTATTGCTGCAAATTGTAATAATGTACCAGGACCAGATATTGATGCAGTTTGTGCATTAGGTAATTTGCCTTGTGATGATATTGATAATGATGGTGACGGATTTACTGAATGTGGTGGTGATTGTGATGATAATGATGATACCGTTTACCCTGGCGCGATAGACATTTGTGATGACGGAGTGGATAATAATTGTAATGGTATTGTAGATGCTGATTTTGCATTACCACTGCCTACGATTACTTTACAAGATGCTGAATTATGTATTTCGGATGATTTAGTTTTTACTATTAATGGTGTACCAGGTGCTCAGTATTCTTACGCTCCTAATGCCAATTCTCCTCTAGTTTCAGGTATAGCAGACGCTAATGGAGAATTGACTATTACACATCCTGGACCTCAGCCTTTTAATGGTGGATTAAACAGTGTAAGAGTACTTTCTCATCAATTAAATGGTTGTTTAACTTTGGGTATTAATGTAACAGAGCCTTATACCATTTATGATCCCAATCCTGTAGCTCCTAGTTTATCAGTATCATCGAATACCTTATGCGAAGGTATGATGTTGACAATATGTGTCACTGGTGAACCAAATTCTACGTATGGAGTAACTGAAGATGGTGACATTTCCCCATTTGCAGGTGCTATATTTAGAACTGACGATATGGGTTCAGATTGTCAAACTTTTTCTCTATTAGGTCCTGGTGAAGGGACATTCAACTTAGTAAGTTTCTGTGAAGGAGACTGTGATGATGATTCTTGTATCATATGGTACACAGATATAAGTGAGGAGGTAGTCGTAAATCCTGCACCTGTGCAACCAGAAGCAGTCAATTGTTGGGATGATTTCCAACTTGATGTAGAAACTTGTACTTACGTGAACCAAGGTACACAACCAGTTGAGCCAACAACAGATTGTGGAGAGATTACGACATTTGATGACGTAGCATGTATGTGGATTGTAACTCCTCAAGACCGAACTCTTCTAATTACAGGTGACCTGAATCAAGATTGTGATAATGAAGCTTGCTTCACTTTCACTTACAACAGTCCTGTTAATAATGAAGATGTTACAGTTAACTTTGATGTATCTGGTAATGCAGGAGCTGGATTTCCTACTTCATTAAATCTGACTGCGGAAGATCTTGTCGGAACATTTAATGGCTTATCTACATACGAGAAAACACTTTGCAAGACCTTTGATCCAAATCAAGTACCCGGAGTTCCAGGTGCTAATAATCAATTTGTGATTTTGTCTAATCTATCTGTAACTACTCCTAATGGCTGTGATGTTACCATAGGAGACGTAGATAACGATGATTTTGAAATATCTAATGGTATCAATAGTCTCTTCAATATTGAGGTAATTACAGATGTCAGCGAGGTAAATTGTGGTGATGATGTCACTTTTACAATAGCATCAACAAGAGATCCAAACAGTATGATAACTTATGAAGTAAATGGTGTTTCTAACACCGTACCATTTGGTACTCCTGCACAAGACCCTGATGGTGACGGTCTCTTTGAACTTGTAGTTACAGTACCTAATGTGTCTGCTCAAACAACATTAGAACTAATCAATCAGACCGACCTAACTCTATCCTGTGATAAGGTATTCAATGGGGCTGGCTTGCACGTGAAAACAGTGGATGTTGTACTGCCTCCTATGCCAGCACTTGACTGTAATAGTTCTGTTGTCTTTAATGAAGCAACTTGTATGTGGGATGTAACTCCTGAAGACCGAACTCTTATAATTACAGGTGACCTGAATCAAGATTGTGACAATGAAGCTTGCTTCACTTTCACTTATAACAGTCCTGTTAATGATGAAGATGTTACAGTTAACTTTGATGTATCTGGTAATGCAGGAGCTGGATTTCCTACTTCATTAAATCTGACTGCGGAAGATCTTGTCGGAACATTTAATGGCTTATCTACATACGAGAAAACACTTTGCAAGACCTTTGATCCAAATCAAGTACCCGGAGTTCCAGGTGCTAATAATCAATTTGTGATTTTGTCTAATCTATCTGTAACTACTCCTAATGGCTGTGATGTTACCATAGGAGACGTAGATAACGATGATTTTGAAATATCTAATGGTATCAATAGTCTCTTCAATATTGAGGTAATTACAGATGTCAGCGAGGTAAATTGTGGTGATGATGTCACTTTTACAATAGCATCAACAAGAGATCCAAACAGTATGATAACTTATGAAGTAAATGGTGTTTCTAACACCGTACCATTTGGTACTCCTGCACAAGACCCTGATGGTGACGGTCTCTTTGAACTTGTAGTTACAGTACCTAATGTGTCTTCTCAAACAACATTAGAACTAATCAATCAGACTGACCTAACCCTATCTTGTGATAAGGTATTCAATGGCGCTGGCTTGCACGTGAAGACAGTGGATGTTGTACTGCCTGAGATGCCAGCAATGGTCAACTGTTGGGATGAATTCATATTCGATGATGCTACTTGTACTTATGTAAATGTAGGTACAGAACCGCAAGAACCTGCAGCTGCTAACTGTTGGGACGATTACCAACTTGATACGGAGTCTTGTACTTATGTAAATATGGGTACACAACCAGAAATGCCAGCAACTGTAAACTGTTGGGATGATTACCAATTTGATACAGATATTTGTGATTGGGTGAATGTTGGTGGAGATGTAACAGATGGAGGTCATATTAGTGGTGATGAAGCACTTTGTGGTTCTACTAATGACCCTTCAAACATCACCAGCAACGCGGATGCAAGTGGAAGTGGAGCAATTGAGTATTTATGGTTAATGAATACAACGACTGCAACACCTCCTACTACAAACAACATGAATGGTTGGGAGATGATACCAAACAGTGACTCACCTACTTATGATCCTGGTCCTATTTCTCAAACAACTTGGTATCTTAGATGTGCAAGACCTGTTGGTTGTACTTTTTACAACGGTGAATCTAACATAATTGAGAAAACTTACGACCCTTCTTGTTACTGTCCATCATATGGAGAGTCAACAGACTACGAATGGATTGAAAGTATCAGTGTCAACGGCAATGCAAATCAATCAGGCGCAGATACAGGTGGCTACGGTGATTACACAAACATCGTTTTACCAATCAGCACAGGTAACAACTCCATCAATTTAACACCAGGTTTCTCTGGAAACAATTACTACGAATACTGGACAGTTTACATTGACTATGACCAAAGTGGCTCATTTGAGTACAGCGAGTTAGCTTATTATAACGCTTCGGGATATTCAATCAGTGGTAACTTCAATGTCCCATTAGATGCGTTAACAGGCGAAACACGTATGCGTATTTCGATGCGTTATGGTAACTGGCCTTACCCATGTAATAGCTTCGCTGAAGGAGAGGTAGAGGATTACACGGTAAATATCACTTTCTGTGATAATATAACAAACGGAGGACATATCGGAGATGACGAAGTTCTTTGCAACGGAAATACTGACCCTGCGGAGATGACAAGTCATACAGACGCCAGCGGTGGTAGCGGCGGAGATATTGAGTATTTATGGTTAATGAATACAACGACTTCTACACCTCCAAGCTCTTGGAATATGAACGGTTGGGTAGAAATTCCAAACAGCAATTCTCCTTCTTATGATCCTGGTCCAATTACGGAAACAACCTGGTACTTACGTTGTGCACGTCGCAATGGATGTGGGACATACTCTGGGGAATCCAATATCATCGAAAAGAAAGTACAGTCTTCTTGTGTAGAATATTGTGAGTCTGGTGGAGATGATACTTGGTACGAATGGATTGAAGGTATCTGGTTAAATGACATTGATAATACTTCGGGTAATAATGGCGGATATGCTGATTTTACAGGCATTTCAACTGATTTACAGCAAGGTCACTACTACACTTTCACAGGAAGTCCAGGTTACAATAATTGCTACGAACGTGAGTATTGGAGAGTATGGATTGATTGGAATCAAGACGGTGATTTTAATGACCAAGGCGAACTTTTATTCAACAGAAGAAGATATGGCTCTTTTTCTAAAACAATCTATGTTCCTGCGAACGCAATGCTCGGCGAAACACGTATGCGTGTCTCTATGAAATATGGTGGCTGGCCACAAGCTTGTCAAGAATTCGCTTACGGTGAAACGGAAGATTACACTATCAATGTAACAGGAAGTGGCGGAAGTCGTCAAGCTCCAGTCACTGTATTCCATGCAGAAAAAGACGAACTACAATCTGAACTTTGGTGGGTCAATAATCACGGTTCTCAAATAGAGAGTTTTGAATTAGAACGCTCAGCTGACGGTATTAATTTTGAAACTATCAAATCTGAAACAGAAGTGGTAGAGTCAAACGACATGACTCGTTACGTACACATGGATACACAACCGATGAAAGGCGATAATCACTACCGTGTCTTAGTAAAATACGACAATGGTGATGAGAAATACACAGAAGTACGCATTCTTAACTTTGGAGATATTGGAAATTACGGTGTCTATCCAAATCCTGCGGATGAGTATGTGATGTTGAACTTAGCTGATTTTGTAGACGGTGCTGCTGATATTAAAATCATCGATGCCTATGGTAAAACACGCTATCAGCAACGCATTGATTTGATTACAACCGAAGCTGTACGTATTGATTTGAAAGACTTTATTGACGGTGTTTACTTTATTAATGTAGTAGTTGAAGGTAAGCGTATGGTCTCTAAAAAGTTGATGATTAATAAGTTGTATGGTTGGAGGTAGTTTGATGTGAGTTAGTAAAATGAGAGCCGTTATACTGCAATTGCAGTGTAACGGCTCTTTTTTGGGTATTTTTAAAAGTTCAGCTATCAAAACATCAAAGTATACTAGTCCTTTTGTAACGACTGATATTCTTCTTTCAATTTCAACAAAGCCCCAAATTTCAACTTAGTTAGCAAGTCATATTTTTTCTTATCTATCTTTTTCAAATCATCAAACCAAATGTAATAATAATCTGGCAAATCACTTTTACTTAAAACATTGATACGATTAGGTTTAAGTTTCTTTTTTAGATTGCCTTCGATGATATGAAAATGAAATGCAGGTGCACTTATTCCCCCTGTTGCAAATTTTGGTCGCTCATTACGCACTTCTATGTCTGGCAAATCCTCGTGCTCTTCTATGTAAGCCAAAGCTGCTAGAGTATCTCGTTCAAACCACCATTCTTTAACCTCTTTGATATTGGCACACTGCGAAAAATGGTAACTAAATGCAAATATTGGTAAGCTTGCTAAAGCAAATTGTAAGTACTTCTGCTTCTTAAAAAAAGTAAGAAAGAAAATAGGAAGAACACAAAATAAAGGGATATAAGGTAAAGCAGTTCGCTCACTCAAATATGGAATATCTAGCAAATGAAATTGAACGATTGTACTCAAACTAAAAATAGAAAATAACAACCAAAACGAAAAAGCAGCATTCACTAAAGGCTCTGTTTTCTTGTTAAATATCGCCCGAATTCCATAAATAAAAACCCCTAAATATATAGCGGCAATAAGCCCCATTAAAAATAAATCAAAATCAGGAGCAAGGTACTTTTTACCGTAAAGGCTAACATCTACAATGGTTTCGATAGTGTCTTCATAAAAATTATGTCTTTCACCAAAGAACTCATTACTTTCTCTAACCATTGAAATCGGAATAGCCAAAAGGGCATACAGAATCACACTCACATACAGCGCTACTTTATTTTTTTCAAAGAAATCAAGTAAAAAGGAAGGGCGCTTTTCTGCCTTCAAATAGTCTTGTAGATGAATAAAATTGAAGGCTGCAATGAGAGCAACAAAATAATTTAGAAGTATTAAAAGACTGTAAACAGATAATCCCGCAAATAGAAAAGACCAAGTGATATAGCTCAGTTTTCGCCTTTTAATGTACATTAAAAAATAGTACATAGATGCCATCATCATCGCAAATCCCAAGCCGTAACCACGTGCCAATCCGAAAAATTCAATATAGTAGGGATTCAAATGAAGCAAGGCAATTCCTGCTAAAACAACAATGGTACGGTTACTAATCGCCTGAATAAACTTGAAAGAGAAAACAATGTACATCAAGTGCGCTAGTAAGGCAGGCAAGCGTACGGTGAAGAGGCTAAATCCAAAAAATTTCGTACTAAAATAAACCAAAAACGAGTTCAAAAAATGATTATTCGTATTTCTGAATGCGTTCGCATAGATATGCCATAGCTCATGACGTCCAGAGGTAAGATAAGTGGACGCTTCATCAATCGTAATCTGTATAGTACAAGCGCGGATAGAGGAGTAAGCCAATAAAGCCGCACCCACTACCCAAAATATGATTTGATTGAGAGTATTACTATTCCATTTCATGGCGGAAAGATAGCTTTTTTTCCTAAATCCGCTCCCCTATCGTCCCCAATCCTCGCGTCAATTCTCTAATAATTCCTTTCTGCTTGGGGTCGTAAACCCAGTTTGTATCAAAACGCTGCAAAATCTCACTATTCGCTTCATTGGAAAGCGTTAAACTGTGAAACTCTGTCCCTTTATTGTGTTGAAAATAACGAATATCAGATAAGACATCGTCGTCAATTTTATACATAATAAAATCAGAAATCATCAGTACATCAGCATCGCGGTAATCATTCGTTTTAAGTTGGCGAATGGTCTCTGATAAGGCAAGAGAAACGTCCGTTCCGCCGTAAAATGACATGCGGAGAAATTTAGCAATTTCGTTAATCGAATCCGCGATATTGTAGAGGTTTATAGTCTTGATACCTGCAGAAAAATTGATAAGGTAAGCACTGCGATTGTCTTTGACCGCCATTTTTAGGACACCGAGACATAAGACTTTAGCGATGCGCTCAGGGTCGCCCATCATCGACTCAGAAGTATCCACACAAATAATGAAAGGTCCTTTCTCTTTCTTGCGGACTTTTTGGTGAACTTCCATGATGTTGTGCTTGCTCTTGACCAGTTTTCGGTCTTCAAATCGGAAAGTCAATAATCCTTGGTCTGCATATTTTTTGAGGAAAATATCTTCCGTCACGGAGTCACTTAACAATCCAACTTCAGAACTGACCAAATTACTCAAATCGCGACTTTCATGAACACCAACGATTTCTGCTTTGGCTAATTCGTCCGTTTTCCATTCTTGTCTGACTATCGTTTTCTCGAAGGTTTCTTCCTCCATTTCTACCTCTGCTTCTCGCAAATCGCCCAATAGGTCAGCCAGCTCTTTTATCGACTTTTCATCTTCTAACAAATCATCATATTCACGCAAAACATCAAAGGAGGTATCATTCCACAATTCACGTGACATATCCCAGCCCAAATAGTCTGTAAAAGGTGTAATTAGAGATTGCAACTGCTTGTATTCCTTTACTTTAGCATCTAGTAGCTCTGTAAATTGTTCGCGCTCCTCCTCCATTTTTTTCAATTGATAATCCAGCAATTTTGCCTGTAAAAGAGCATCCCATTGCGACAATAAATCCGTGAATATCAATTCAAAATTATCCTTTTCTTCTTTCGTGTGCTGCTCTAATTCTTTGACAAAAAATCGATTAAATTTATCTTCGTAAAAACTCGCATCTAACTCTTCTTTTCCATAGGTTTCACGTAGCAATTTTATCAAAAAAGGATAACGCGCCTTAAAGGCTTTCATCGGCGTCACTGCCCAACCTTTTAGGGTGTCTAGTTCGCGTTGCCAAGGATTTTTGAGTTGTGCCTTTTCAAAAGTTTTACGCATCCAATACAAGGTATCCAGGACAACTTGCTTGCTAATTCGCTCATTATTGCGACACAAATCCAATAAATCATCAATCACAAATATCCTATCCAAAGAAGTCCGAAAATAACGAAAGTAACGGTCATTTAATTCTTCCTGAATCAATTCATCGCCGCTCAACTTATGTTTAAAATACTCTACCAAATAACGCCGCGACCGGACGTCCAAAAGGTTGCCAAATTCAATGAAACGTTGATATTCTTGTTCGAGTTGTTGTTTTATTGGTGTATTCAAATTTGCAAGCGTTGTGAGTTAGGAATTGTGACTCAAGAGTTATTTTTCTTAGCCTAATAAGCCACAAGTCTCCACTCGTTTAATCAAAGACGACAGTTCTATTATTGTAAACCAAAACTTTGTCAGACAGTTCAGCCGCAATTGCTTTTGACAGTACTATTTTTTCAATATCTTTTCCTTTACGGATAAAATCAGCGACTTTGTCCTTGTGTGTCACATGCGAAACACCTTGCTCAATGATAGGTCCCGCATCCAAATCTGCCGTCACGTAATGACTCGTCGCGCCGATGATTTTCACACCGCGTTTGTGTGCTGCATGATAGGGTTTTGAACCTATGAAAGCAGGTAAAAAAGAGTGGTGAATATTGATGATTTTTCCCGAAAAACTATCAATAAAGTCTTCCGAAACAATCTGCATGTAACGCGCCAATACGATGAGATCAATATCATATTCCTTCATCAATGCTAGTTGTTTGGCTTCCTGCTTTACCTTGTTTTCTTTATTCATTGTAAAATGAAAGAAAGACATTTTAAATTGCTCGGCAATATAACGTAAATTTTCATGATTGCTGACGATAATTGGTGGTTCCATATCCCATTCTTTCGAATGAAAACGGTACAAAATATCATACAAACAGTGGGATAGTTTGGTGACAAAAATCGCCATACGCTTTTTCTTTTCCGAAAAATGTAAAGACCAATCCATCTGATATTTTTTTGCGAGAAGTGTCTCAAAATACTCACCAATCTTATCTTGTCCTATTTGAAAATTATCCGTTTCCCATTCAATGCGCATAAAAAACTGTCCACAAGAATGATCCGTGTATTGGTCAAGGTAAACGATATTACCGTCATTGTCATAGAGAAAGTCTGTTACCGCACGCACTAAACCCGTTTGGTCAGGGCAACTAATGAGGAGAATTGCCGTATTCTTTTTAATTGTATTAGACACTTGATTATATTTTTATATGATTTTATTTTGCAATATAAATATAATTCAAAGAAAGTACCAAGTTTAGTTTTCTACACACTTACGAAGCCATTCAATACACCCTAAAGCCTGTATTCTCTCTACAAATTCAACTTTTTATTTATTTTTTAAAATTATTTTCTAGGAATCTATCTATGTGATTTTCAGTAACTTATGAGATTACATAATTCATCACTATTTCGCTTATGAATCCAAGACGAATCTCTTCCATTGCTTATTAGAAAAAATACCTATATATTTGCATCAGAGTTAGAGAATACAATCCTATGAACATTCTCCTACCTACCGTTTTATACCTTATTACTACAATATTTTCTTATACAAAAACTTTAGATAATTCAACTTTTCGCATCAAGCGAATAGATGAATCTTTATCTAAAAATCACTTTTCGACAAAACCGTCCACTAAAATAAAGGAAAGGTCCATTGTCGAGTGATTTTTCGATTCTATTTTCAATTTTTCGACAATTTTCAACTGTCCCTAAATTGAAGGGTATCTCGATTCCAAATACAAGATTTGTCAAAGAAAATAAGGTTTTCATCACAACAAAAAAATCAATCCAAGACAAGATTAATCATGAATTAACACCAAATTTTTAACAAATTAAATCTTGCATACATGCTGCGAAACACTATTTTTTCTGGATTATTTTGCATACTAACAGCATTTAATCCTCTCGCAATCAACACACTACAAGCTCAAGTCGAACAAATTGGTAAAGTTGTACTGAGCAAAGGAAATTTGAATCTATATCAATGGAATGAATTCGTGATGTACTGCGAAGATGTTTCTGAGAGAAGCAAAATTCCAATTCTCGTTCTTATTGGCATTGCTATTCATGAGTCAAATTACATGGGCTCAGATTTGGCAAAAAATGCATCGAATTTTTACGGGATAACAGCTTTGAGAAAAAGCTGGGCAGGTCGCCCTGTTTATCGCAAAGGGCACCCATTGTGGAATGAAACGACGGGTCGCTTTGAGAATAAAAGTACGCCTTTTCGTTTCTATGAAAACATGGGAGAGTCTGTTTACGACTTCGCTATTTTCATTGGACATCCGCGCTATGCAAAAGCATGGCAGTGTGGCGACGATGTAGAGTGCTGGTTAGAGAATTTGCAGGCAGCTGGTTATGCACAAAATCCTGCTTGGGCAAGTTCAATTATTAAAATGCTGAATACTTATAAAGCTTCAGCTCAAAGGATTTCTCGTCCAGTATTGGGACGAGATTAAAAAAAACCGAAAGAGTTTCAATAAAGGAAAGTTCGGCAGTGAAACACTATACTCTTCACACTTTTGAAACGTGAGTTTCCCCTCACATTTCTGCCGTCTTTCCATTTTTTTGGAAAGTTGTAATAAGGTTTTTGGCTGCTGACCCCCTATGGGTCGCAGCCCTTTTTTTTGCTTAAAATTTAATCTGCGCCATAGGCATAATGCAGTTTTTCTAGACGCAATTTCAAGTCTTGCAAAGCCATTTTGACCTCTTCAAGATTAGCGGTCACGACTTCTGCTCTACTCTTATCTACAAACAAATTCTCTGCCAAATGATTGATTTCATTAGGTGCGCTGGTGTTTATTTTTTCGACCTGTTGGGCTATATAATCATTGAGTTTTTCGAGACGATTGTCCCAATAATCAGAGATGACTTTATGTGGTTTTTTGAAAATAATTTCGGTGCGTTCTTGTTTGCGTGTAATGAGGTCAATGATGAGTTTTTCGTTGTTGTGAAAAACTTCAATAGTATTTTCGCGTGGACCAGATTTGGCTTTGATACGATTACGTAAATTACCTTCTTCGTCATAAAAATTAGTAACCTGCCAGTCTGCTGTGTCCATTTTACGGAACTGCTCAATCTTAATATGGCTACCGCTAAATTGATTGGTATTTTTCGCCAATTCGTAGTATTCCTCATTCATTGGCAGTAATTGTTCCTCTTCTATTGAATGCTTAATCTGCGTTTCTTCTTGCACATCTGCCTCAAAATCAGCGACTTCCTTCTTTAAATTTGCTAAATTAACGGCTAGAGAATAGCCATGTTTCCGAATACTTTCCGTCACCATATCACTAATGATATCACGATGTGTCGGTCTATTCCAAAGACAATGCTGCATCACAAAACAGTCCATTAAATCAACCTTATCGCGTCCATTCAAAAAGGCAGAAGTTCGCAATAAACGAACGATTTTTTTCCAGCGACGGTCGTAGATTTTAATTGGTTTGTCTGCATTGTTTGGGCGAGAATTGTGCTCTTCAATTTTGTAAACAACCAGTTGTATTGTATTCAAAACCTCGGCGGGAACTTCAATAGCATCAATTTTCTCAGACCAATCATTAAGTTCCTCTTCAGTTAATTTTAAATCCTCAGAAATATTATCTTGATAAACGTCTTTGGTGTCCGTTATCATATTGACAAAATTGGAAAAGGATTGAATTTTTCCAATTTCTAAACGGATAAGAAATCTATCCCAAATTGGGTCGAGAGATTGATTTTTAGGTGGTAATTCATTCGATGCTGTAATGATACCTCGAATATTTACTTCCAAATCGACATCTCCATTTCGATAGATTTTTTCATTCAAAATAGTCAGTAAAGCATTTTGAATGGCAGGACCGGCTTTCCAAATTTCATCTAAGAAAACGATGTTTGCTCCAGGTAAATAACGCTCCGTTAAACGTTCATACTTGTCCTCTTCCTTTAGTTTTTTAATTGAAATCGGGCCAAATATTTCATCAGGAGTACTGAACTTTGACATGAGGTATTCAAAAGATGTCCCGTCAGCAAATGCGTACTTCAATCTTCTAGCAATCAATGACTTACCTACACCTGGAGGTCCTAACAAGAAGATACTTTCTCCCGCAATAGTCGCCAAAAAAGCTAAGCTAACCGCTTCTTCACGTTCGGTTAATTCTGCGTTTAGCGCACTTAATAATTCTTTTGTTTTATTGCGGATGTTGGTCATCTTGTGTCTTAAATTTTGAATACTAATTTTTAAATTTGGAATACAGGAAAAGAACACTAGTCCTCCTCAATTGTTGCAAACTTATTCTTCCTTTACAATCTTCACATTGTATTCTTTTAAATGCTTCACATACTTCTCAGAAGTAAAATCTGTTTCGTGAAATTCTTGCTGGCGTTGCTTCTTCATCTTTGACCTTTCTATACATTTCATAAAGCGGCGAATGTCATTTTTTGTCTCTAAAATCAAACCAGGCACAGGAGTCGATTTTCCATTTTCATCCTTAGCTATCATTGTAAAAAAAGAAGAATTACAATGCTTAACAAAACCACTCTGTATATTTTCGGACTCCACACGAATACCTACCACCATAGAACTTCTTCCAACATAATTAACAGATGCTTTCATTGTTACCAACTCTCCAACTTCGATTGGATTTAAGAAATCAACCGTATCTACAGAAGCTGTTACGCAGTATTTGCGACTGTGTTTTGAGGCACATGCAAAAGCGATTTGGTCAAGAAGATTTAATATGTAACCTCCATGTATTTTTCCACTAAAATTAGAGTGAGAAGGCAACATTAATTCCGAAATGGAGACTTGCGAATCTGTTATTTTTTTGAATGTATTTTCCATGTGTTGTGGTTTTTAAAAGATGATTAGGAACGCTGAAAGAATAATTGGTAGTGGGTGAGACTGATGCATAACTTTTACTCACAAGGTGACTTTGAGTCACCACCTGAGTATCCAGCATTTTGCCCCACTATCTAATAATCTAAGTACGCCTGAAAAACATTAATGTACTTCCAAAGAAGGCTAAAAACGCTAGAAATCCAAATCCCATTACCAATCCAAAAGCTTCGCTAATAAATCCAACGATTGGGGGACCTAACATAAATCCCATTGTCCCGAAAGTAGCGACTGATGCTAAGCCAACATTAGCCTGTACATCAGGAATTTTTGTCGATTCACTGTATAAAATAGGAACGATTGAAGACAAACTCAATCCTGCTAAAAGTAGACTACCAATGACAATATATTCTACAGGAAAAAGAGCTACAAATAACAATCCAAGAGCTGTCAATCCCCCTCCAACAGTTAAAATGCTTTTAGAAGAAAAAATTGTTCGAATTTTGTCTCCTCCAAAACGTCCAATTGCCATTCCTGTCGCAAAGATAGCTAAGCCAAGACTAGAAACAAAAGGGTCACTCCCCACCACATCTCGCAGGTAAATAGCTGACCAATCTGCAACGGCTCCTTCTCCAAGTGTAAAACAAGTACAGATAATGCCTAGACCAATAACAGATTTAGAGGGTAAAGTAAAGCTTGTATTTTCTTCGTCTGCATTGGGTATTTTAATTATGATAGGACGTATAAGAAGAGCAATGAAGGCAATGACTGCCCCTGCTATAACAATATGCCAAAAGAAAGGAAAGTATATTTTGGAAAACCAACCAGCACTAGTCGCACCAATCACCAAGCCCACACTAAACATAGCATGACAACTACTCAAAATTTTGATGTCATCCCTTTTCTCAAGCGCGCCAGCAGCCGAATTCATAGAAATATTAAGAATGCACATTGACATGCCAGCTATGCCCAGCAAGGCAGCTAACATCCATTTTCCAGTAGCTAAAGTAGGGAGAGTAAATGCAAAACAAAGAAAGATAGTGCTCCAAAAAGTCGCTCGACCTGTTCCTAAGGCACGCAGCACAAAAAGAGTTAAAGGAGTCACCAAGAGGTTACCCAAGGCTAAGCCCATAAGAGATACACCAACTTCACTTTCGGATAAATTGAGACGAGTCTGAATATCAGGTAAACGAGCAATCCATGAACCATACATCGCTCCCATAAATGCAAAAGTTACAGCAATCGAAAGAGCAGATTTATTATGAAATGGAAAAAAAGAACTGGCGGTTTTCATGCCGCAAAGTTGGGGAAATTTTCACACAATTTTTAGTCGAATATGAGTTCTATACAAACAACTAAGTGCCTGACGAACTATTTAAAATTTTTAACGCGCCCACTTCCCCATATTCACCATAGATTTGGGATATTGAGCACCGAGCTTGACACCAAAACTACTTTGCTCATCAAAA
Source organism: uncultured Saprospiraceae bacterium (assembly GCA_964595615.1). GTDB lineage: Bacteria > Bacteroidota > Bacteroidia > Chitinophagales > Saprospiraceae > JAHDCG01. Next base: position 3,113 of record CAZQTE010000028.1, on the reverse strand, counting down.
GAAAGCGTATCAAGGCGGTGGACTTTATCCTTTGGTATGTTTTCTAATTCAGGTAACCAATGTTTGACATATTCACCTTGTCCGTCGTAGCGTTTGGCTTGAGATAAGATATTAAAATAGCGATTTTCGCGTGGGTCATTACCAATGCCAGCGACATAGTTCCAATTTCCCCAATTACTAGCGGGGTCGTAGTCTAAAAGAATACTTTCGAAATACTCTGCTCCCATTTGCCAATTAACATGTAAATCTTTGACTAGAAAACTCGCGACATTTTGACGTCCACGATTTGACATAAAACCTGTAGCTGCTATTTCGCGCATATTCGCATCAATAAATGGAACGCCTGTTCGACCTTCTTTCCAAATATTAAAAAGTCGCAAATCATCTCTCCACTTAGGGTCAATTTCTCCCTTTGGACCTCCTTTCTGGAAAATAGTATTTCCATTTTTCTTAGCCATTAAGCGGAAGAAATCGCGCCATAGCAATTCAAAAATTACCCAATAGGTAGACTTGTTTTTGGTGCGTTTTATTTGATAACGCTCGATTTCATGGTATATTAATTTTGGAGAAATACAGCCTTGCGCCAACCATGGAGAAAACTTAGTAGAGTAATCCTCTCCCAAGAGTCCATTTCGTGTATTAAAGTAGTCAGCAACAGCATCTGTCTCCCACAAATAATGCTCTAGACGTTGAATAGCGGCAGTTTCACCACCTTTAAACTGCATAACAGCACGTGGTTCAAAGTCAATGGACTCATGCCCAAAATCTGCAATAGTTGGGATTTCCCCAGCATCTATTTTATCTGTACTTGGTTTGACATCACCAGGAGTTGGTAATGCTGTCCGAATTTTCACATACTTCTCCACCTCTTTTCTGAAGTGTGTAAAAATATCTGGCGTGTGTGTAACGGGGAAAGGTAAATCGGCAGTGTAGTACAACATTTTGCCACGTGAGTAGCGGATTTCTTGTCCAATACTCCACAGTTTTTCTTCTAAAGCATCCTGCACTTCAACTTCTTCTTCGGTGCGTTCGCGGTTACAAAAAATCCAACTAGTGTTGTACTCTTGTGCAAGGTCAAAAAGAATTTCTTCGGGTTTTCCAACGCGGACGATGAGGTCGCTTCCGCGTTGTTGAAAACTTTCTCTTAGGTCTTGTATGGCTTCTATAATGAATTGCGCGCGAAATTTATCTGTCTTAGGAAAGCCAAAATCTCGTGTCTTTCCTTTAAAAACACGCTCATCGAATACATACACAGGAATTAACTCATCCCCGTGTTCGAGGGCTTGCGTAAGAGCTTCATTGTCATGTAGACGTAAGTCTTGACGAAACCATAAGATAACTTTCTTTGGACGATTCATTCTCTCCTCTTTTATTAGATTAGATATTAGACTTGTAATAAGTATTAATATTCAAATTCTAAACTTTCAATATTATTTGAAAGTTAGTAAGAGGAGAACACAAAAATATTGGATTGGTTTAAAAAAGGAAAGAAAAAATCAACGTAAGACAGACAATAATAACACAATAACAACGAGCACAATGAAAAAGACAATCAAGTTGTTGAATTTTTCATTTTGACTCCGGTAAGAATTGAAAAGTAGTTCTACATAATCACGCCATTCTAGACGAGCAACAACCCTCTCATGTCCTAAGACTAAGAAGTTTGGCTTTTTACCAGCGGCGTAGCCACCATGCTTGCGAAGAATGAAGAAAGTATCACTAAGGAAAGCTAATTCGAACATTTCAGAGCGATTCTGCCCTTGTTCGATTATCATTTTGTTGGTATTATCTAAAAGACGCCATTTACCACGAGAGACATTGCCTTCGACGACTTGTAGGTATTCGCCGCCTGGATTGAAGAAGTGTAAGACGGTTTCGTAGGCATTATCTCTATCTTGAATTTGTAGCCAAGGCTTGCCACCCTCTGTGACATAGAACTCCTGTTCAGATAGGTCTTCACTCCATTGACGGATGTTTGTGTCCTTACTGAACAACAAGAAATTGAGGTACTCATGCAAGGTATTTGCCTCGGGGAGTGCTATCTCAAAACTACGTGCTATTCTATCTAGTGCCTTGTTTTCCAATTTTTATGTGTAGTTATTATATTTGGAACAATTCAAAAATGCGAAGCTAAAACCTCTTTTTTCTTTTCTGGCTCTTTATCTTTCTTAGGTTTACTTTCTTTTAATTCAAAAGACATGCCGTCTGCGACTGCTTTGTTGTAGCTATTTCGGTCAAATTTATACAATTTTGCTGGACGATGGGCTACTCCTGCCTGCATTTCTTCCAAATCAACTAAAATTCCCATAGATAAAATCTTCTTGCGGAAGTTTCTTTTATCCAATTCCGTTTGCAAAACAGACTCATATAAATGCTGTAACTCAGTCAAAGTAAACTTAGGTGGAAGCAATTCAAATCCTACAGGGCGACTGCGTACTTGCCCTTGTAATTTCTGAAAACAAGCATGAAAAATATCATTGTGGTCAAAAGCTAAGTCTTTGGCTTTCTGCACTTCTGCTACAGACATCCAATGTACAGACTCTGCTGTAATTGAAGAAGAACGTGCCATTTTTACAATCGGTGTCGAATTTGCATTAATTTTAACCAATGAAAAATAAGCAATAGTGATGACACGCCCCAATGGGTGACGATTTACAGCACCAAAAGTATGTACTTGTTCCAGATAAACATCTTTCAAACCTGCCAACTCTTCCAATACGCGACCAGCTGCAGTATCCAAGTCTTCATTTGGATAGACCAAATCCCCTGGCAAAGCCCACTTCCCTGCGAATGGTGCCTCTCCCCTTTTGATAAGCAACACTTTTAGGTCACTTTCATCAAATCCAAAGATTACATTATCCACCGAAAAGGCCGATTTAAAAAACTTATTTGTATCTGTCATGCTTCTTGCTTGATTGAATTCGGGGGCTTTCAAATTCTTATTCACTTACATTTGCCAAAAATATCGTTTTTCAAACAGCCTTCCAAAAATATTGTAAAGTAATTAGTGTATTTCTTACACAAATTAAGTAAAATGTAAAAATCCCTATCTGATCTTTAAATCAAATAGGGATTTTTCACTTAACAAGTCTAAACTATTTTTACTTATTAAC
>CAZQTE010000027.1:0-24780 GCA_964595615.1 uncultured Saprospiraceae bacterium | reverse complement strand
GAAATAATAGGTACATTCAGCGCTACCGTTTCGGCTGCGGCAAAACAAAAACCTTCGCTATACGAAGAAATAACAACGCAGGAGGAATTCAAAATCTCTTGCCGTAATACTTCTCGCGGAAGATTGTGATGAAATTCAATGTAGTCTTCTAAATCATGCTTTCGTATGAGTTCGATAATGATTTGATACAGTGGTTTTGGATATTTAGGGATAATTAATTTGAATTTTGAAGCTGGGAAAGAGGCTCTAAAGTCTGCCGCAGCAGGAATCAATAAGTTTAAACCTTTAGAAATACCAAGTCGTCCGAAGTATGTAAAGGTGAAAACCTCTGGAGGAGAGTGAGTGTAATCCTTAAAATCTTCGTATTCTATTCCATTATATATTCGAGCAATTTTGGAGGCAGGAATCTTGTGTTTGATAAGCTCTGACTTGGTAAATTCAGATACCGCGATAAATTTGTCAAAGGGCAATTTCAATAATATTTTTTCAAAATAATAAAAAGCATTCCTCTGGATAAAAGAAGTAAAAGGCAGTTGCTTCCACAAATCGCCCCACACCTCATGAAAGGTGACAAAAACGGGTTTGCCCACAATTTTAGCTGCCAGCGACGCGGGTAAAGCTGCATTATAAGTAGTCGTGTGGATGAGGTCGCAGTTGCGCCCGTATTGAATGACTTTGGGAAGACTTAGAAAAGTAAATGCAAAACGATTGAAGCAGTTTATTCTAATAATTTTTACGCCTTCATGCATTTCCTCTTTCCGCAATTCTTTGTCAAATTGAGTAGTAATAACGGTGATTTCATAGCCTCTTTTTACCAAAGCTGTCGTCAAAACATAAAAAAGCTTTTCTGCACCACCGATATAAGGATAGAAATGCTCTAAGACGAAGAGTATCTTTTTTGGAGATTCAGCACTACTTTTTTTCGACATTTCTTAATGCTTCTTTTCTGGAAATTTCTGTTAATAATTGGTCTTGCTTTCTTATCATTTTATAAATCTGTAACTGGAAATAAAAGAGTAAACCGATAGCAAAAAAGATAATCGCATTAATATGGTCTTTTATCCCAAATGTTTTTGCAATCAAATCTGAAAAAAAATCAGGGAATATGGCGACTAATCCTATTCCCGTCCAAAAAAGAGAAATAAGTAAACTCTCATAAAATCCAGCTTTCCCTTTAAGCGTTTCCCTTACTTGTTTAACGATAATAAAAAGGGCAAATAGAGGAATAATGATTTGAAAAAAACGAATTTCCATTATTGGTATTGATTAGAATTGTAGAAGGTGGGGGGTGGAAAGTAAAGGCAAAAGCCTTCACCTTCCATGGACTTATTCAAAAAGTACACGCCAAAGAATACTTCTTGCCGTCCGAATTCCTTCTTGCAGATTTTGACCTTTATTCATAGAATATCGAGTGTACAATACTTGAATAGGCGTCTCAGCTATCACTAATCCTGCTTTTTCAGAAAAAATAAGCATCTCGCTACAAAAACCAAAACCTCTATTCTTAATCTGCATTTTTTCAATGGCATTTCGATTCAGAAGTCTAAAGCCTGATTGCGTATCTAAGTATTTATTCTTGCAAAAAAAGTTGGTGAAAATATTCGCAATTCCATTATAAACAATGCGATGGTCTGGTATGTCATTATCTTTTCTCGAAAAACGATTACCGATGATAATATCTGCTTTTTTTTGCTCCATTGCATCACAGAGTTTTTCTATGTCTTCTGGCAGATGTTGACCGTCGCTGTCCATTAGAATAACTTGCTTAAAACCACTGTTTTTTGCATAGCTGATACCTGTTTGAATAGCAGCTCCTGCGCCACGATTTATAGGATGTGTCAAAAGAATAGCGCCATGCTTTAGAGCTTCCTTTCCTGTCATATCAGAACTACCGTCATCAACAACACAAATATTTGAGTATCCCATATATTTGAGTCGAAAAAGGACGGAACCTATCATCGGAGCTTCGTTAAAAGCTGGTAATACTATTAATATGTCTGATTTTTGTGTAGTCATTTATTTACTCATAGTTGTTTGAATACCTCAGCTGTTCGTTGTGCTGTTTTTTCCCAAGAAAATTTAGCCGCTTGTTTTATACTTTCTTTACTGGTCTTTATTTTAAATTTTTCATCTAAAATCAAAGACATTATCTTATTCGTCAAGTCTGATACAGAGTCTGGAGAAGTGTACAAGGCTGCCTCCCCTCCTACTTCTGGCAGCGACGAATTATTACAAGTAATAACGGGCGTACCACAAGACATCGCTTCTAAAACAGGCAAACCAAATCCCTCATATATCGAAGGATAGATAAATATTTCTGCCATACTGTAAAGCGCTGCTTGATCCTCTCTATCAACATATCCGGGTAGTAAAATCTGATTTTTAAAAGGAGAATTATCAATAAGCTGCATCGTCTCAGAGATTTTCCAGCCTTTTTTACCTGCCAAAACCAGCTGGTGCGGCTGATTAGACAAGTTTTTAAAATCATTAAATGCTCGAATAATTGTATCAATATTTTTGCGCGGTTCTAAAGTGCCGAGGTATAAGATATAGGGCTTTGTAATTTTATACTTAGCCAGAATGTCTGGCTTCTCTTCCACTTTAAATCGCTCATCCTTTCCTAATAAAATGGATGTATTTTTATTTTTTGTAAATGGGAAAAAATCTTGTAAGTCTTTTGAAGTATTTGCTGAGTTTGTGATGATATGGTCTGCTTTTTTCAAAATTCGCGGTAAAAATAGTCGCTGCAAAAGCTGACTCGAAAAAACATGCATTTCAGGAAACAAATACACCGTCAAGTCATGAATGACGGTTACTCTTTTGATTCTTTTTGGTAAATTAAAAGGACCGAAATGAGCAGGTTCAACGACTATATCTACATTTTTTTGCGCTAATAGCTTTGGCAATTCAACAAATATCCGCCATACACGATAGCCTGGAAAATTAGAATAAGGCACCACAATTTCTTCCATTCCTGAAAATTCATTTTTCCCCTCCGCGCGTACCACTAAGTATTCGTTTTCTTTATCTACTTCTGCGAGTGCACGCAATATCTCTTTTGTATATACGTGAATACCGCCATACTGCTTATCTAATGAGTCTGCTAAAAAGGCGATGCGCATTTTTTTAAGTTAATATCTATGGATAAACGAGTCTATTCGCAAATGTACTTGTTGTCAATAGATATTATTTAATCAGAGGTTTCCAAGATTTGAGCAGGTGTAACATTTGACCATATTTTATTTACAGTTTCCAGAGGAAGTTTTTAATCTTTTACCTGTTTTTGCTTGAGGCTATTTTAGACTTGTGATGATATGAAGATGACCAGCCTTTTATTATCTTTGTTCCGTTACTAAAGAAAATATTGATAGGTGTTAAGAAGCTGTTTGAATTTAAGTGCGTGACATTATTTACACACAAATTTATTAAAAACTATGAGCGAGAAGAAAAAAATAGATATCCAAGGCTTAGAGATAGCCATTGACAAAAATGATTACGTTAGTATTACAGATTTGGCACGTGGTGCCGACAATCCTTCCTTTACCATTATCAATTGGCTACGCAATACAAAGACCTTGCGATTTTTAGAAACTTGGGAAAAGGTACACAACGAAAATTTTAATGTTGTGCAAATGCACAACATTAGAAAGGAGGCAGATAACGAACGTCAGCTCATTACCCCCATCAAGTATATCGAACAAACTGATGCTATCGGTCTCATTTCAAAGCGAGGTCGCTATGGCGGTACCTTCGCACACCATGATATTGCGATGCATTTTTGTTTTTGGTACGAGCCAGAATTTCAAGTTTATTTTGTCAAGGAATTCAAACGTTTGAAAGAAAGAGAAAACGAAATTAATCAAAATACAATTGGATTTTCGCTGGATAAAATTATCGATGAAGCGGATAATATTCGCATTATGGCAGAACTTGGAAAGAAAAATTTGCGCAATCTGAAAGAGGGAAAAAAGGAGGACTAAAGACATTTTTCGCATTTATATAAAACTTAGGTTCTCCGTCAAATCGTGTGAAAGAAAAACCTATAATGAACAGCTATAAAATGAACGTATTCTATTTTTGTATCTCAAAAAATGGATTTCATTAAAACAAATGAATTACACAAGAGCAATATACATAACTATATTATATATAATTCTATCTTACGGTACTGTAAATGGACAGAATACTTTAGTTACTGTCACTAATTATACTATTCAAAATAATTTATCAGGAAGAGAGATTTACAATTTTCGCGAAGATAGTCGAGGCTTTGTGTGGATTTCTACTAATGTTGGTTTGAATAGGTTTGACGGAAAGAAATTTGAACACTTTTTTACGGAGTTCAATTCAGAATACACAAATAAAATCGGAGCAGTCGCCGAAGATAAAGATAAGAATATTTGGGTATCAATGGATAGTAAAAAAGATAAAATACTAAATCGTGATGTTTATGCGTACTTAATTGATAAGAACTACAAGATACACCTAATTGATGAATACTTTAAAGGAAAAATTCCTTTCTCTTCTACCGAAATCAAGTTAATTAAACAAACTGCTTCTTACGAACTTATTATATTATTAAATTCGGGTGCTCTTTACAGATACAAAGGAGAGTTTGAGCAAATTGGAGGAGACCTTTACAGTGGAAATGTTATTTTTTCAAAAAAAACAAGTAAAGACGGCAGTGTCTATTTAAAAGATATTTCAAATAGTCGAATTTTAAAAGTCAACAAGAAAAATGAAGTGAGTATCATTCCTCAGAGTAAATGGTTTGGTCAATATAACACTTTAACTGTAAACGAGACGAATATATATCCTTCCCTCTTGCAAGAAGACTCTATTAATTTTACCTATCGAAATCGCTCCGATTTAATCAATCATTACCACATATTTAGCGCATATTTGGATGAAGCTAAATTTAGTAAGACTTTTACTTTCACTCCCTGCTACTATGATGATGAACTTCACTTTATTGGTAATGATGATAGAAACATAATATTAATGAATAGTGAAGGTTCTTTATTATTCGACTTCACAAGTTATCTTGATGAGAAAGCTATTATAAGTTCTACTTTTCTTTTTCGTCAAAATCAAATTTGGGTAAAGACCTATGAAGGTTTTCTTATTATTAATTATAAGAATAGCACTTTCTCTAATCTTTTACAAGAAAAAAAACCTTCCAGTCCCCGTTCTATATATCCTGTAGATGATAATAATGTAATAGTTGCATCGGGTCAAGGTATGCGTCTATTGGATGTAAATACGGGAGCTATTCAGAAGATTTGTCACAATCTGCGTCCTGGCACTTGGGGTATTACTCAAATTAGTGAGCATAAATATATTTTTGGTCGATATGGACCTATGGTAAATATATTCGATAAACGACGAGCAGATGAGATAAGTAAAAACATGTTTCTAAAAGGAGGAAAGTATCTGCTTGCCGAAGATAATTGGTTTCTAAATCCATTTAAAGATAGCCAAGGTAATATATACATTGGAAGTTTGTATGGATTAGTCCGTTACGAACTTGGAGATGACTCTTTGTCTCATTTTACAAAATATAATGAGTTTGAGAGTCTCAAAGAAGAAAGGGTAAATTATTTTGAAGAAGATGAAAATGGTGTCTGGCTCGCTACTTCTAATGGTCTATACTTAATGGATATAGAGCTTGGGATTGTCGAGCACTACCCTATCATTAAGGACTCAAGCCTTCATTTCTCTGTCCAACATATTTATAGAGAATTGGATATTTTTTGGTTAGCTACCTATGGCAATGGATTGATTAAGTGGAATATTAAGACTGGGGAGTTTAAAAAATTTGGAACCAATATTGGTTTTATTAATGAAAGATTAACTGCTATTTACCCTGATAAAGAACAATACCTTTGGGTCGCCAGCGAAGGTGGTCTTATACATTTTAATAAAGAAACGGAGCAATTTTTAACTCTTTCCGAAAGAGATGGCTTAACACATCATGAGTTCAATAGAGCCTCACATTGCCAGATGCCAGATGGGCGTATTTTATTGGGAGGGATGCGGGGTATCAATGCTTTTTATCCCGGTCAAGAGAGGGAGAGAAAAACTAAAAAATATCCTTTATTGGTGACTTCTTATGTTGAGTTTGGGAGTAAGAGAGGGGATTTAATGGATAAAACTGATATTTTTTTAGAAAATCAAAAAATAGTATTAGAACCAGGTGTAAACTCTTTCAAGATAGATTTTTCACTAATAAAATTTAATTCACAGCTATATACATCCTATGAATACAAAATAAACGAATATAGAGATGAGATAATCCAACAAAAAGAAAGTGAGGTTAGAATTAATGGTCTCCCGTACGGAGATTATAATTTGGAAGTACAGGTATTTCAATCTAATGAGGCTATTTCTGAAAAAATTATCATTCCTATATCTGTGTTAAGACCTTTTTATCAAAAAAATAGCTGGCGACTATTAGCTATTTTTTCTGTTATTGGTTTAGCTTACTTTGTTTATAATAAGCAAAAAAGAGATGCGAAAGAAAGAGAACAAATTCTTGAACAGACTGTGCAAGAAAGAACACTAACAATCAATAGGCAAAGACACGATTTAGAAGAGTTAAATAGTATGAAAAACCGGCTATTTGCCATCATAGGTCATGATTTGCGCAACCCCGTACTATCATTTAAGAATATTCCAGAAAAAATAGATTACCTAATCAATAAAAAAGACTTTAATCGCATTCAAGAATTCGGTCGTTTTATTGGAAATGAAGCCCAATATTTACACAATCTATTAGAGAATTTACTTTATTGGGCATTGATTCAAGAAGAGGACAAAAAAATACTTAAGACACCAATCTCCATTTTGGGTATTACTAAAGATGTTAAAGAAGAAAATGAACATCAAATTAAGAGCAATGGATTAAGTTTTGAAATTAATATTGTTGAGGATGCATTAGTGCTTGGAGATTATTTATTGTTAAAAACAATATTCCAAAATTTAATTTCAAATGCCTTTAGATATACCCCTTCTGGAGGAAAGATTTCGATAAAAGCATATCCAAAAAATGAAACGGTCGTAATAGAATTAAAAGATACAGGTAGAGGAATAAACAAAGAACAAATATCCAAGCTTTTTCAAATTATAGAAAACAGAAAATCAGAAGGTCCCAAAGATGATATATCTTTTGGTCTTTTCATCTGTAAAGAACTAGTTGAAGCTATGGAAGGCGACATTCAAGTTTCAAGTGAAGAAAATAAAGGAAGCACTTTTACAATAATTCTTCTAAAAGGTCAACTTTAAACAAAATGCTATACTTGACCTTATTTTGGTCGTATATGCCCAATAATGTGGATTATATAAACTTATTTTTAGATTTACTTCGCGAAAAGGATATTAGCAAATAAGGCTTAGTAACGACAAAAATAGACCTTATTTACTGATGTCTACACATACATAAATGATTACTCATAAATGTAGAAGTAGTATTAATCATTTAGTCGAAATAAAGAAAATGGAAAATTTAGAAATCCTAATTATAGAAGATAATCTCTCTTATGCATTAGAATTAGAGATGATATTAGCAAATTGGGGATGTAAGGCTATTAATATAGTCAATAATAGCGTTGATGCTTTTAGAATTTTAGAAAAGTCCATGACTGATATCATCTTAATGGACATAACTATTCAAGGTAATCTTAATGGAATTGAAATTGCAGAACAGATTCGAAATACAGGAATTCCTATTATTTACATGACCATACAAAAATCTGAACATTATTATGAAAGAGCGAAAAACACTAATCTAACTAGTTATCTGATAAAACCATTTGATAAACTTACCCTCAAAAGTGCTATAGAAAGCTCAGTAATTTCAAAAATTAAAAAGGACCATAATACTGAAGAAAGTCCTGATTTCTTTTACATAAGGAAAGGGAAAACGCTAAAACGGATTCCGTATAGTGATATCGATTTAGTTATTTCAGATGCACATTATTGTGATTTATACCACAATAACTCTAAGAGTACTACAAAATCTAGTCTCAAAAAAATTCTCCAACAGCTCCCCTGCCAAGATTTTTTAAGAGTTCATAATCGATACATCGTCCGAATAGCTAAAATAGAAGAAGTGCTTCTTTCTAAAGGAGAGCTTCTTATTAATAATATGTCTATTCCTATCGGGAGAAGTTATAAAAAGCAATTAAAGGAGAAACTAAATTTACTTTAATTTTCAGATTCTCTAAAAAATCCCGTTGTGATACGAAAAATATCGATTTTTAAATAGCTCATTTTGTTTCTGTTTTGTACTTAAAAAACCAAGTATAGCCAAGCTACATAAATTATCTCCCATTTCTTAGAGCTTGTATAAAAATTCATCACTCCACCATAATCTCATCCACAAACACCCAGCAAGGCGCACCAGGCGCAGGATGCCAATCTGGATTAACCAGATTACTCTTAATTTTGACCTTCAAAAATTTAGCGGTAATTGGACTAAATTTCAAAAGAAAATTCTTAGTCGAAGACTCTGTTAATTCTGTTGAAGACGGAATATTCCTTGTCGCTATAATCTGATAACTTTTCCCATCAGAAGATTTTAAAATTTCGATTCCCTTAGGGAAGAAAATATAAGAAGATGCCGCTTCTAAAGCACTTACTGCTACACTCGAAATCTCTTTTTCTACTCCCATATCTAAAGTAGCTTCAAAATGTGATTTTTGATAACCCAACCACTCTCCGCCCGTAAAATCAGTCGTTCCTTTCTTCAAATCAATTAGACTTATTCCTCCCTCCCCTGCATATTTTTCGTTTGGCTTTTTATTCAAATGAATTACTTGTGGTCGATGTCCTGCTCGGATAAATGACTTCTCGGCAATTGAACTTTTCTTCCAACCTTCTTTTTGAGCAACAACTTGAATATCGGATGACTCTGTAATTAAAAATGGATTTACATAAAGCAAAGATGTGGAATCTGGTGTGCTCCCGTCCAAAGTATAAAATAAATCTACCTCCTTAAAATTAAGCTTAAATTCAACACGTAAAGAGTCCTCAAATATATCTTCTTCTGCAAGAATCAAAGGTGGTTGTAATTCCCCCTCTCCAAATATAGACTTATCGATACCTGTATTCATGTCAACATTCGGAAGTACTTTTTTTAATTGTTCGATGCCTTGTCTACTGATATTTGTATCCCATAAATAAAGCTTCTTCAAATTTGTCAGTTTTGCTAAAAATGGAATAACCGCATCTTCCAAATTCGTATCATACACATTCAGATTTTCGAGGTATTTTAAATCACTTAATACATTAAAACCACTACCGCTTATCTCTGTTTTTTGAGCAGATATTTTTTGTAAGTGAGGAAAATCTTTAAGCTCAGAAAATAAGTCATCTGTCAAATTGGTGTTGCTCAAATCCAACTCCACAGTTTGCTCAGAAATCTGTTTTAATTGATTAAAGGTAGATGTATTCAAATCTTTTCTATCACGCAGTGATACCACCAAAAATGGTTTGTCTTCCAATACTTTATTGACTTTAATATTTGCTGCCTTTAATTTTTTAATTGTTCTTTCATCCGCGGCTTCAATATCTAAAGTCAAAACGCTATTTTCCGCCCGTTCATATTTTTTTAGAATAGCCTTTATCTCTTCTGTTTGCTTAATTTGCTCTATTTTTTTGTCAAAATGCGCACCCTGTTCAACCCACCATTCCAACAGAGTAATTTCATCAGAAGAAAGTTGTTTTTTGCCTTTGGGCGGCATATGTTCTTTTTCTTCTAGAGGCAAATGCGCTCGTTGTAAAAAGAGACTATTTATAACACTTCCCGCTTGTAAAAATGCACTGGTCTCCCCACCTTTCTGCAAACCTGCAATAGTAGACATCAATAGTTTTCCTTTCATTTTTGAAGGACTATGGCATGTAACACACTTCTGCTCAAAAATAGGCTGGATAATATCTGCAAAGACTTTTGCATTATTAATGTCAGTGATGACGGTTTTCTCAATCGCTTTATTAGATAATGGCTCTAATAAAAATTCGGTACCATGAGTCAAAGAACCTCCAAGATGCCCAGCAGCTCCCATCAAAAACATTAATCCTCCAAATAAAGGTAAATAGAGTTTCTTTCCTGCTTTCGAAGTTCTAACACCATGAAATAAGTAAACAACAATAGCAACAACTGCCGTCCCTATTCCCAGCCATTTATGCTGCCACAATAGTTCGTCATCATATCCCCCTTCCAAGGAAAGTACATAACCAGAAATTGCTGCAAAAATTGCCGATAGCATTCCGATTTGAATAGCAAAGCCAATCGCAGGTCTTAACTCTTTATATGCTTCTTTCCTACTTACTAATTCCATCAAAAAAGCCAATGCTAATATGCCAATTGGCAGATGCAAAATTAAAGGGTGTAAGCGTCCAAATACTTCAAATATCTCCATTCTGTGCAGTTCTAATGCGTTTTTATTTCAGCAATACTTCATCTATAAATAGCCAAGGTAGTGTTCCTTTTCCTGGATGCCAATCTGGTATTTCACTAATGTTTTTCAAGACAACTTTTATATAATCAGCATTTATCGGTTCAAAATTCATTTCCGAAAAACGAAATTCACTATCAGAATTTTTCTTTGTTGTAGCTATATTTTCCGTTGCCACCAAAGTAAATTTTTCTCCCTGATTTGCTGTATAAATCTCTATGATTTCAGGAAGAAAAATCCATGACTTTTGGTCAGACAAAAGACTCACAACAACTTGACCAATCATTTCTTTTCTTGAGCATTCCAGTATTATTTCCAAGTCTCCCCCAGCAAAACCTAACCACGCATCACTTTTAAAATCTTTCGTTCCTTTTATATAGTCTATCAAACTTTCAGAGCCTTTGCCTTGATATTTTTTATGCGTTTCTCGATTAATGCTTATTTTTTCCACTGAGATGGCTGAATTTATCTTCACGAATTGAGTGGAAATAGTCTCACTTGGCAAATAATCAGAATGAAAAGCACGCGCTTTAAGGTTTGCGGATTCTGACAAAATAATTTTATTAGAAAATAAACTTGAGGAGACTGTTGGCTCACTATCATCAAGAGTGTAACGAATTTCTACATTATCTAAAGCTAAATTTAATTTCACTTCCAAATCCTCTGCAAAAAAGATTGCATCACTCTCAATAATTGGACTTGCCAATGGTGCTTGATGCTTTTGCAGAAAGTTAATTTTATGTGTACAGCTTGCACATAAAATAAAAATTCCTAAAAAACTTATTTTCCACTGAAATGAGCAAAATAAATTCATCATACACGCGTCAATTTTATCGGGTAAGACTTTCCAGTATTCCATTGTGCCACATACAAATTTTCATCATCATCTACACATACATCATGTGGGTGTTTGAATATTTTTGCTGTTTGATGCATCGATTTTAACAACCCATTTTCATAAATAGGTTTACTCCCTCCAGGAGCAGAAATCAATTCATTTTTCTCATTCAAAATAGATACAAATCCTGTATCTGCACTCCCATCGCCAGACCAAATCGTAGCCAAATAAATATCCTTTCTGTGTATCACAGGACGACAGATATACGCCCCAGGCAGAGAAATTACTTCCAATAATTTTCCATCCAAACTAAAGCGTTTCAGCTCATTTCGCTGCCGCGCCGTAATTAGTAAGGAAGGGTTTTCCTCATCCCGATTGTCATAACAAATACCATGTGCATTGTCAAAAAAATCGTCTCCTTCGCCCCTCCCGCCAAAGATATTAAGCAATTCACCTCTCGCATTATAATGCAAAATATGCTGCAATCCATAACCATCTGCTACGTATATATCTCCATTAGGGCAAATCGCTGTTTCAGTCGGAATGTATTGTTCTGGTTTTTCGTACTCTTTACTATTTTTTGGAAAAGGAAGTGTCATCACTATCTTACCATCAATCGTCGTTTTAATAATTTCATGACGATTATTATCAGAAATATAAAGAAAATCCTCTCCATTTTCGACATTCAAAGTCAAACCATGTGCCCCAGGAAATTCTGTACCCCAGACTTCAACTAATTTTCCAGACTTGTCATAAATAATGACGTTATTTTTGGTATGATTAGTCAATAAAATTATCCGACCTTTTGAGTCTTGTACCATTTCATGGCAATCATTAACTGGATAAAGCTTGCTGTCTAATGCCCCCCAATTCAGGTCAATTTTGTATTGATGCGAATTGTGTCCAATAATGAGGTCTTTGTATTCTTTTTTGGAAAACGAAGATGCCGTGAAACTCAAACCCAATAAGGGTGTCCCCGCTAAAGTCATCAATCCATTTTGTATAAATTTTCTTCGCTGCATGATAAAATTTCGCCTTATTTTAAGCCAATAAATCCGTCATCACCTTCCCATGCACATCTGTCAAACGAAATCTTCGCCCCTGATATTTATAAGCCAATTGTTCATGGTCAATCCCTAATTGATGTAACATAGTCGCTTGAAAATCATGGACATGAACAGGGTCTTTGACAATATTGTAGCCAAATTCATCTGTTTCTCCATATACCAATCCGGGCTTTACACCACCGCCAGCCATGAAAATAGTAAAACATCTCGGATGATGGTCACGTCCGTAGTTATTAGCCGTCAGCGTACCTTGTGAATAATTTGTACGACCAAATTCGCCCCCCCAAATGACCAAAGTATCATCCAACATCCCGCGTTGTTTGAGGTCTAAAATGAGTGCTGCACTCGCTTGGTCAACATCTTTAGCTTGTCCCTTTATTTGTGAAGGTAAATTTTCGTGTTGGTCCCAACCCATGTGATACAGCTGAACAAAACGCACATCTTTTTCAGCCAATCGGCGCGCCAAAAGACAGTTTGCTGCAAAAGTCCCAGGCACCATAGAATCTGGCCCGTACATCTGATAAATGTAATCTGGTTCTTTTGTCACATCCATAATATCTGGCACCGAAGTCTGCATTTTGTAAGCCATTTCGTACTGTGCAATCCGACTGCTAATTTCTGGGTCACCAAATTCTTCTAATTGCTTAGAGTTAATTTCTGCAATATGGTCAAGCATTTTACGACGACTAGTGCGGTCAATGCCGTCAGGGTCTTTTAAATACAAAACAGGGTCTTTTCCAGAACGAAATTGGACACCTTGATGTAGCGAATGTAAAAAGCCATTTCCCCATAGACGAGAATATAAAGGTTGCCCAAATTTGCGACCGGTTCCTCGCGATAAAAGCACGGTAAAAGTCGGCAAATTTTCATTCATGCTTCCCATTCCATAACTCAGCCACGAACCAATACAAGGTCGCCCTGGCTGCTGCGAACCTGTCTGAAAAAAGGTAATTGCAGGATCATGATTTATCGCCTCAGTATGCATAGATTTAATGATGCACAGCTCATCAGTAATCTTTGAAGTGTAAGGCATTAAATTACTCATCCAGGCTCCATTTTTACCATGTTGTGCAAAATCATACTGCGAGCCAACCAGAGGAAATGATTCTTGACCTGAGGACATTCCTGTGAGACGCTGCCCATTACGAATCGAAGGTGGTAACTCCTCTCCTCGACGCTCATTTAACAAAGGTTTGTAGTCAAAAAGCTCTAATTGAGACGGACCACCACTTTGAAACAAGTAGATAACGCGTTTCGCTTTTGGTGCAAAATGAGGCGCATCTAAAACACCTCTCAAACCATTCTTTTTTGGAGTCAAAATACCACTTTCAGTACTATCAAAAAGCGAACAGCTACCCAAAATGCTAGATAGTGCGGCCACACCTATACCCAAGCTTGACTTGGATAAAAATGCCCGTCGGTTCATTTGCATCTGACGGTCTTTAATGATTTTTTCGTGTATTATTTTACTCATCCTCGTGTTATCGTTTCATCTAGATTAAAAATTGCACTGGCAACCATAGTGTAGGCTGCTATTTCTGATTCTGACAGCAGTTCTTTGATTGGATATTGACCAATACTTAAGAGTGACTTTGCTGCTTCTGGTTTTGTGTCAAATCTAAGTTTTTCTCCTTCAAAAAATGCCAAAAGATTCTCTAGTTCATCCGTCTTAATCTCTCGTGAAGTTGCCAATCTAAACATGGCGGCAATGCGTTCCTTTTCTGTTTCTTTCTCCTCAATCGTTTGATAAGCCAAGACCCGCGCAGCTTCAATTATCTGAGGGTCATTTAACATCACAAGTGCCTGCAATGGCGTTCCTGTCGTTGGTCTTTTTGCACTACATATATCTCGCGAGACGGCATCAAAAATCATCATGCTAGGCGGTGGCACAGTTCTTTTCCAAAAAGTATAAATACTGCGTCGGTAGATTTTTGAACCTTTATCCAATACATATTTTGAAAGGCTGCCTCCTCCCCCACCAATCGTTTCTGCCCACAATCCGTCAGGCTGATAAGGTTTTACACTTGGACCTCCGATGGTTTTATCCAAAAGTCCACTGATAGCTAAAGCGTGGTCACGTATCATTTCTGCAGGTAAGCGCAGACGAGGAGCACGCGCTAAGTAGTTATTCGCGGGGTCAATTTCAAGTAGTTCTTCCGTTACTTTTGCACTTTGTTTGTAAGTATCTGAAAGCACTATCTTTTTGAGAATGTATTTCAAATCCCAAGCATTATCTGTCAATTCAATAGCCAACCAATCCAATAATTCAGGATGGGTCGGTAATGCTCCTTGATTACCAAAATCATCTGGTGTAGCCACGATACCTTTGCCAAAACACTGCTGCCAAAGGCGATTAACCGTCACACGGGCAGTAAGTGGATTATTCGTAGAAAAAAGCCAATCTGCCAATCCTAATCTGTCTTGTCGATATTTTCCTGAAAATTCCATGATGGATTTTGGCATATCAGGGTCAACAGGTGTCGTTGGTTTGTCATAAGCACCACGAGCTAATATGTGGGCTTGACGTGGCTCAGACATTTCCTGCATGACCATGAGTTTGATTTCCTCTAAAGTGTCCGCATTATTGATAAATGTGAGCGTTTCTGCAATTTCTTCTTTAGACAAAGTGACATAAGGTTCTGGAATCTCACCATAATCAATCAGTCCTTTTTCAGGTACATTATTAAAAAAACTAAAAAGACTAAAATAATCTTTTTGAGCAATGGCATCATATTTATGGTCATGGCATTTTGCACATTCATAAGTCAATCCTAAAAATGCAGTCGCAAAAGTTTGGGTGCGATCAGAGACATATTCAACGCGATATTCTTCAGGAATGACGCCACCTTCTTGCGTTATTTTATGATTGCGATTGAAGCCCGTTGCGATGATTTGTTCTTTGGTAGCATTGGGTAAAAGGTCGCCCGCTAATTGCCAAGTTACAAATTCATCATAAGGCATATTCTTTTTAAAAGCATGAATAACCCAATCACGCCAAGGAAACATTACACGCTCCAAATCATCTTGATAACCATGCGAATCGGCATATCTGGCAATGTCCAACCATGAAGCGGTCATATTCTCTGCATAGGCATCAGATGTTAAAAGTCTGTCTACTACTCTCTCATAAGCATCTGGATTATTATCTTGTAAAAAAGCATCAATTTCTGCTATAGTAGGTGGCAATCCTGTTAAACTAAAAGTCACCCGGCGAATTAAATGCTCTTTTTTAGCCTGCCCAACGGATTTCAAACCTTGATTTTGTAATTCTTTTAGGATGAATAAATCAATTGGCTGAGTAGATTTTGCTCCTTCTACCTTTGGAATTTCAGGTTCTTCGATTGGTAAAAATGACCAATGTTCTTTCCATTCGGCACCTTGTGCTACCCATTTCTTTAATACAGTTTTTTCGTACTCAGAGACAGTCAAATTTGACTCAGGAGTTGGCATAATCTCCGCGGGGTCTTCTGAATAAATACGCTGAATCAAGGTACTATTTTCGACATCCCCTGCAATAATAGCGTAGTGTTTTTCTTCCTCAGTCTCGCCGAGTGCAGCAAATGCGCCTTCTTCTGTATCTAAACGCAAACCTGCCTCACGTGACGCCGCGTCTGGTCCGTGGCACTTAAAGCAACGGTCAGATAATATAGGTTTAATGTGGAGATTAAAATCAACTTTATCAGGAATTGCTTTTGTTTTTGCAACTAATTTTTTTTCAAAATTACAACTAAATGGAATGATGAAGAGGAACGATACTATCACAGTAGCGATGATAATAAGTGGTGAGACTTTACTAGAAAAGGTAATTTGCTCCACAGTCTTCATTGGCTTTTTTTTAAATTTTAGATAACCAGACTACATGAAAAAGCTTCTGGTTATTGATGTGTAAGTGTTTAAAAAATTAACTTCATCTGAAGAAAAATAAATGTAAAACAAATGATTTAGAAAAATACCATAAAATAGTTCTAATTTTGCTAAAAGTCATGCCTAATACAATATCTATGGTAGGACACAATAATCAATCATGTGGCAATCCTCTCCTAAAAATATTTCACTAAACTCTACGGATATTCATATCTGGAAAGCAAAGTTAAACATTAGTTTATCCACTCAAAATGACTTTTGGCAAATTCTTTCTGCGGATGAAAAAACTCGCGCCAATCGTTTTCGTTTTCCTCATCTACGTATGCATTATATTGCAGCTCGCGGAGTTTTAAGAAACTTAATTGCTCAGTATTTATTTATTTCTCCTGCTGATATTCAGTTTAATTATGGCAAACAAGGAAAGCCCTTTTTAGTCAATTTTCCTAATTTCAAATTTAATGTATCTCATTCTGAAGATTTAGCCGTCTTTGCCTTTGCTAAAGAAATGGAAATTGGTATTGATGTAGAATATATCAATCCAAAAATTGATATAGAAGTCATTGCTCCCAATTTCTTCTCACAAAATGAAGTAACTACTCTTTTCAAATTAGCTCCTAAAGAAAGAATTACCGGATTTTTTAATTGTTGGACACGAAAAGAAGCTTTTATCAAAGCAAAAGGTGGCGGATTATCTATTCCTCTAGACCAATTTGAGGTAACTTTACTAGCTAAAGATACACCTAAAATATTGGCAATTAATTGGGCTCCAGAGGATGTCAAAAACTGGTCTCTCTTTTCTTTTAATCCAAGGAAAGAATTTGTGGGTGCATTAACGACTAACGGTAATATTGAAAAAGTCTCTTTTTTTGAATTTTAGCAATACCCTTTTTCTCTATTTCATAATTATTTTAGACTTTGGACGAAAGATATTAGATATTAGATTACTGAATAGTAAGATTAATGTAATGCGTATTTTATTGATTATCAATTTTTTAAAAAGTCGAAAAATTGATTTTTCGCTTGAATAGTCTAACATCTAAAGTCTAATATCTTTTGTCCAAAGTCCAATAATTATTATAATCAAGACATTTCACACTTAAAATTTCTTTCTTTCAAGATAATATTAAAATTATTATGTTCCTTCGCAGGATGAAATTAGAAAATGGGATTTTAGGGCTGTTCCTTATGATTTTTTTACTGGCTATTGCTTGTAAAAAAACACCTATACCTGTTGGAAATACTCAGTACGTAGGAGGTATCCAAATTAACGAAGCTAACCAAGTTTCTTGGGCAAAAACTTTGAAATCTGCAGGTATGAACCTAGCACAGGTGACTGCCTATGCTAAACAAGGAGACTGGAATTCTGACCATATTTGGTGGGAAAATCAAGATACCGTGCATGTTATTAATGAAATTAGGGCAATTAAATCTCGTGGGGTTAAAGTCATTATGGTCTTACGTGTTGCTCTACAACATAACAAACCACTAAATAAATTTAAGTGGCATGGAATGATTTTTCCGAAAAATTTAGAACAGCGAAAAGAATGGTTTAGACGATACCGTTTCTTCGTTGAACAATGGGCTAAAATATGCGAAAGAGAAGGTGTTGATATTTTTGCAATTGGTAGTGAAATGAATGCCTTGACCGCCACTCAACAACTCGATTCTTTACCTGATTTGCTCAATTATTTTTTAGATGTGGAAAATCAGAGTACGCATATGGGGCGAATTTTCAAATATCGTGACCAACTAGAAGCAGAGGATTTGTGGGTACGCGGTGCAGAAAATTATCAGAGTCAAAAAATGTATATCAAAGATAAAATTACGGAACAGAAAAAATGGGCAGATGCTATCTGCTATAATCAAGTTCCTGGCTTTATGACAAGAATGAATATCGACCGAACTCAGTTGGATAGCATCTGGAGGAATATCATCAGAAATGCTCGAAAATATTATAATGGTAAGATGACTTTGGCTGCTAATTTTGATAATTATAATGAAGTTAGTTTTTGGGATGAGCTAGATTGTGTGGGTATTAATGCTTATTTTCCTTTGCGAAAAATTCAAACGGAGAGACTAAGTGACTCCCTACTCTATCAAGAATTGTATAATGGTTGGGATACTGTTTTTATGAATATTACTGATTTTAAAAGGAAAAATAATATAGATAGTTTGCCGATTTTCTTTACGGAGATTGGTTATACTCCTAAAGCAGATTGTACAACAGCACCTTGGCAGGGAGATGGTTTTAATTTATTAACCAATGGAGAAATCGACTCTCTAGTTATCTGGAAAAAAGCAGAAAATCGTCCAAAAGAACGTATTCTAGCTCTAAATGCATTGCACGATGTAGTTCAAAATCGTAATACTCCACTTTTGGGTCTTTCTTATTGGAAAATGACAACACATGATTACCATACTGGCTATGAACCATTCATGTTACTAATTGGGAAGGAGGAACAGGATGAATTGCAATCTGCTTTGAAGCAATTTTTGAAGTATGAGTAGAAGGGAAGTAAATGCTAATCAATCACCTTCCCCCGATTCAAAATACCTTTTGGGTCTAAAGCTAATTTCAAAGTTCGCATCAAATTAATTTCCTCCTCTGTTCGACAATAAGACAAATATTGCTTCTTGTCTAAGCCTATTCCGTGTTCCGCAGAGACAGAACCTCCTAACTTTTTTAAAGGTTGATAGACTGCCTGATTTATCTGCTTACGCAAATCGACACTTGTGTCCTTTTTACCAATAATGAAATGAATATTCCCGTCTGCAATATGCCCAAACGGAAAAATTCGTTCTACTCCTTTAATGCACTTGAGGCTTTCTGTTATTTCTCCAACTGTTTTGCCTATCAAGGCTATCGGTAGGCTGATATCAAAGTGGTGGTCATTATTTGCTTGTTTTTTAACGACGTGTACATCTTCTCTGATTGTCCAAAACCAATTTAAATCCGACTCACCATCCGCCACTACTGCATCCAAAACCATTTCTTTATCAAAGGCAAATTCTAATAATTCCTGCAAACGGGTTTGGTCATTCTCTTGATGACTGCCGAGACCTTCTAATAAAACATAATATTTGTAGTGCTGAGGTAAAGGTGGTTTAGCAATTGCGGGTGGAGAAGTCATCGCCTTGTATGTTTCTTGCCAAATCAATTCAAAACTACTCAATGTCCCCGCCAAGCCAGCGTCCATATATTTTAAAAAATCGACAACTTTATCATATTCATTAAAAGCAACAAATGCACTAGTTCGACTTTTAGGTGCTTCTACTAATTTTAGTACGGCTTTGCTTACTACTCCTAAAGTTCCTTCTGAACCGATAAATAGCTGTTTCAAATCATAACCAGAGTTGTCTTTTATTATTTTTTTGAGAGAAGAGATAATTGTTCCGTCAGCTAGTACTGCTTCTAAGCCTAAAACCAAATTACGCGTCATCCCATACCGAAAGACCTTTAATCCACCTGCATTTGTAGAAATAATGCCTCCTACTTGAGCAGAACCTTTAGCACCAAAATTTAAGGGAAATAATAGATTTTTTTCTTTTGCCGCAATTTGTACATTTTCTAAAATCGCACCTGCCTGCACTGTCATCGTTCGGCTTTTTTCATCTAGCTCTTCAATACGATTCATTCTTTCAAGAGAGATAACAACTTCGTTAATTTTTGTTTCCGTTGCTCCTACCAAATTCGTTAATCCTCCATGCACGACGACTGCTTGCTCATTCGCATGGCATATTTTCATAGCGTCCGCAATATCCTCTGTACTATCAGGCAATACAAGGGCAGCAGCTTGCAGAGGTAAATCCATTCTCCAAATATGTTCATATCTGTCTTGAATTTGCTCTGAACTGAGCACTTTATCTGCTCCTAGTTTTTGCCTTAATAGTGTGACAATTTTCATGTAAAATCCTTTTCGCTTATGCTAATTTTTAGTTTTTCAAATTCAATTTACTGATTTTTACAGTTATTTACAGAAGTTTACAGTAAAATCTGTTTTATCATCAAGTCAAGTTATCCAATTTGGTAGATAATTCCTTAATTTTCGGGTTCAATCTCGCATAAATATCCTCAAAATGGTCTTTCTGCTGCGCAACAATACCCGTTATCACCATTACTCGCAATTGTCCGTCTTTCCGAAAGTCCTCAATCTCTAAATTACGCCCCAATTCTTCTTCTTTCTTAATGACAATTCCTCCAGTCAAAGCATCCTCTCGAATGCTTTTGATAACTTGAATTGTGATTTTTTCATCCTTCTCTGTAATCTCCCGGATACGATTGTTGATTTCTGTAGATAATTGCTCTTTTAGCTTTCGTAACTCTTTTGAAATATCCTCTCTTTCCTTTTTCTTAGTTTGTTTCTTTTTCGCTTCTTCTTTGACATCAGTAAAGCCTTCTTTTAGTGCTTTTATAAAGAATCCAGCAACATTTGACTTAATTTGCTGCTGATATTTAGCGCGACGCGTTACAGAAATAGCTTGCTCAATGGCTTCTTTTGTGTATTTACCACTATTCAACATCTTGATAAAAGTCGAAGGCGTGACGCCAAATGACCGGACAACAATTTCTTCAAATTGGTTAAATAGAATATCCGACGGAGTATATTTTTCAACTGGTTCTGCCGCGGCATCATCTACATGGTCAAATAATTCCATATCCCGGTCTCCCATTAATACAGAAACTTCTTTATCTGATTTACTCTCAATAATAAAGCGCAAAGCCGCTACCCTCCTACCCTGCTTTATTTTTTCGACACTAGGTATCCGCAAATCAGTGTACTTATTAATACTGTCCACTGAAACCTTAATGACTTTTTGATAAAAATTAGAAAAGCGAGGATATTCATTTGTTATTTCAAACATATCTTTCAAATCCTGTACAGCAATCGTTCGAGAACCCGCGTATTCAAATTGTTTTAATAACTCATAAATCCGCATTCCATAAGACTTCAGTTTTATGACATTCCGAAGATCATAAGAGGTGTATCGTGTTGTTTTTGGGTCGTAGTTCTTTTTGATATCCAGTAAATAGGGCTTAATATCCTTATCTATCGACACATCAACATATTCCTGTTGTCCTACTCCTTTTTTCCCTTCTTGCCCCTTTTCCAAGAAGTCCACAAACCGGATAATTCTATGCATACGTCCACGTCGAAATTCGTCATTCATCCAACCTATATATACACTTTTACTAGCCATACTCTGGGCTGCTTCCCTAAGATAGCTGTACGATTGGTTAGATTTAAGCTTGAAATTGGTCTTTATATCTTTAAACCATAAACGATAAGTTTTCTCATCATCATCATTTTTGTCTATCATTGCAATCAATGACAGGAAAAATCGAGTTTCCCACACATCAAACATGTAACGAGCCTCGACCAATTCATTTGATTTGACGACTAATTTTATAGTTTCTCCTCTTCCTTTCTTTCTACTACGTCTGACTCCTTTTGACTTTGCTGACATAATACTTCTTTTTAAAGGCAACCGTTTTAGGGCACATAGTATGAATAGTAACTAAAATGGTACATTCTAAACTAAAAGCAACTAAAACAGGACATTATTTCCCAAAACAGTTGCTTTTAGTAGCGATTACAACTGTAAAGGTAACTAAATTGGGTGAATATTATCCTAAAACAGTTGCTTTTATATCTTTTGGGAATGTAAGACCTAAAATAGTTGCTCTTCAACCTAAATTGGTTGCTTTTACTCCCAAAGTAGTTGCCCTAATTCCTAAAATAGTTACCTTTTGTCCTAAAGTAGTTGCCTTTAAGCCTATAACCATTTGATAATCAATAAATTACAGAGGTCTAATTAGAATCTATCTTTATAAAAAAGAATCAACAACATAGAGCAAAGAAGTTAGGTGTTGTTGATTCTTTTTTAATTTATTCCCATTCCACTATAAAAATGGTCGGTCACTAAAAATGATAACCATTTAATAATCAGTTAAGTAAGTAATTTTAACATAGACCATTTTAGCTATGGAATGGGAATAAATACTTTTATTGCTAAAATAATAAAGTTGAGCAAGTTTTAAACCGCTCAAACCTCGTTCATAAAGTCTAATATGAAAGAAAAAGAAATCTGAAAGGCAACCAATTTAGGATAGGTTTAAACTTTTGCTTTAGGTGCTTACCTAGTGAAAGAAATACAGAAAAATATGTTTTTATCTTTAAATTTAATGCAAAATCTGTTTTTTTACAGAAGAATACAGTAAATTTAAAATTGAAAGAGCGGCTTGATTTTTCTTTTTGAGGAGGAGTTTTAACTTTATTTTGAGATGTATGAATCAATTTTTTTAATTGAAGGAATTCAGCACTGAATGTTTTTTAAGTCAAAATTAATTCAGTGAAGTTATCTGTATTAATCTTTATTTTTACAGAATCTTCTGTAAAATAATGATTAATAATACAAAAATGGAATATGAACACGATTAAGTAGTGATAAAATAAGATGATTTAAGAGTTTTAATCATTAACATGTACGATATATGAGTTTTTAGTATTAAAAATGCTTGTGCGAGCTAAAAATGCTTTTAAATTAGAATATTCGATTGTATTTTAAGTCTAAGGTGGCTTCTAATCTTGTGAAAGTAGGATTTTTTACAGAAACTTCTGTAGTTTTCTTTGTTTATACTGAATTTTACAGAAATATTTTTTTATTGGAGAGGATAATATAAGACGATTTAAGAGCTCAGTTCGTTAAATTTATGTCTTGGGTCAAGTCATGTCTTGAAAGAGCTTGAAAGCAGCCCAAAGTATTTTCCTATCAAAATATTTTAGACTAAAATGGGAATACACAACCAGAATTAGCTACTCATAATACAGGAGTGTTCTACATATTTTTACAGAAACTTCTGTAAAAATATGTAGAAATAAAGAGTTTTAAAGTTTCATATCCCCTACTCTTCTCGGTTTGCCAAGTGTTTTCTAACTAAAGAAACTACAAAACCTCTTAAGGTTTGACCATTCATTTGAGTTTCCTCTTTCATCTGTTCATACATTGCTTGAGGAAAATCTACTGTTACCCTTTGAGTTTTATTTGACGCTTTTGTCTTCTCCGCTTTTTTTGTTGATACATCATTGCTGACCTTCTCATCTTTTTGTTGGAGTGCAGCTAGCATTTTTTCTTGGTCCTCCACGCTTATCTTCTTACGGGCTGCTATTTTTTTTCTTACTGCCATTGTCTGTATGTTTAAAGAAGTTTAAAGTTTAATCTTTATACTTCTGTAGTTTTCTGTAAATTTAAATATTTTTCAATAATTCGTCAGTCAAATTATTGATTTCCGTTTTTGCTTTCGGGTCTTTGTATTCCGAAACACCTGTACCATTTGTTGCGGTATCGACATAAGCAATCCGGTTGGCTAGCTTAGTTTTTAAAACCTCAACTTCATACTCTTTTACGGCATCCTCGATGTCTTTGCTAACGTTTGTATTGGGTACGACTCTGTTTAAAAGAATAAAAGCACGAACCAAACCTCCACTTGCTTCCTTTAATCCTTTAACCTGCTCAAATCTGACAAGAAAGTTTTCAAAACCCCTAAAATCATAAATGGATGGAGTCAATGGAATGACCAAAAGGTCAGATGCGAGAATAGTTCTATCTGCTAATTCTGATAATTGAGGAGTCCCGTCAATCAAAACGATATCAAATCGCTTAGCTAAATCTGCAACTTCCTTATTTAGTTGCTTTATACTTACGCCAAAAACAGGAATACGCGCTCGGTCTTCTGAGCGATTGCCTGACCATTCCATGCTAGATTGTTGTCCAAGGTCTGTATCGACGATACAAACGTCTTTGCCACGTTGAGTAAAGCTGACGGCGAGATTGGTGGTTACCGTTGTTTTACCAACACCACCTTTTAGATTAGTTACTGCAATTACCATAGTATAATTATTGTTTCTTAGATAGAATCGTAAGTTCTTCAGAGAACATTATTGTTTTTTGCAAAGGTATATTTTTACAGCAAAATAAATAATTTTACAGATAAAAAATGATAATTCTTTTTATTTACAGAAATTTACAGAAAAATCTGTAGAGTGAATTTTAATATGAACTTTTTTTAAGAAGAGGGTAGGGCAGAGGAAATAAAAAAAGCCATGTTTAGACTTGAAATCTAAACATGGCTCATTAGATAGTTTTTTTAAGAAACTACTTTTGCATACTTTTTACATCTCCAATGCTACCTCCATTGTATACTTCATCAATGCCATTTGTTTTTAAAAACTTCATGGCTTGACCACTACGATTGCCGCTTCGACAATAGACGACGATAGGTTTTTTCATTGCTTTAAATTCTTCCAAACGGTCTGGTACTTCTCCCAAAGGAATATTAACCGCATCTTTTGCTTTACCAAAAAGGCATTCAAAACCTTGACGGACATCTACTATAGAAGGAGATTGTTCTTTAATTATTTTTGCTAAATCCATATTGTTTTTGACTTGTAAGAGAAAAATATGCGATCGATTTGTATCAATTCCGCATTGCAAAATTAGTTAATAGGGGAGAGGATTTAGGTGATAGGCATCACAAAGAACAAATTTATTGCTG
>CAZQTE010000026.1:0-24831 GCA_964595615.1 uncultured Saprospiraceae bacterium | reverse complement strand
AGGGTTTATCCTTGAGGGATTGATTTTTTAAAATAAACCTTTGCTTAAGTGGTTAATCAAAGTTACTAAAACTGTCAGATTAAGTCGTGACTACTTCAACTAAGCTCTCTTTCTGAAACTTACTAAATCATCTTTCAGTAAAAGATATTCTAACAATTTTTACTTTTCTATTTTTGAATCATACTTTAAGAGTCTAAACCAACTAAATCACTTAGTTTAATCGGGAAAGCTAAAAGTTATCATGAATTAGCAGATACCTCTACCTACCAAATATCACAAAGCTTCTATTCAGAAGAAAGCTATGACAAAACAGAGAATAAAGGACTGCTGCTATCTGTACAGTAATTTTAGACTCATTATTAACAATCACATAGCAACCATAAACGGGGCTACTTGAATATAAAAATAAAAACACCTACTTTTGTCAGTAATGAAAATCGCTACGTTCATTTTTACCTTTTATATGCTTGCTTTATCACTTATTCCTTGTGGTGACGGAGGTGGAGGTATTGTGAAAATAGCCAATCATCTTTTCGGCATTGAGCACGAAAGACATTCGGACCACGAGCAACATTCAAACGGCTGTGGAGACGATACTTGTTCGCCTTTTTGTGTTTGTAGCTGCTGTTCAATCGTTATAAATTCTCCTGAAGAAAATCAATTTAACCTTCTTCTTCTTTTACCTCCTTTCAAGGAACTTCCTTCCTGTGTTCGGAATGAATTTTCCTTTGACTTCATTTCTACTGTTTGGCAACCGCCAACCTTTAGTTAGACCGTTTTCGTGGGATTCCTATGTCCACACTCTTCACTTTTATTGGTTTAACTAAATTTTAATTCAACTATGTTTGATAAAATAATCGCTTATTCGATTGAGAATAAGTTTGTGGTAGGGCTGTTGGTAGCTGCTCTAAGCGTATGGGGTATATATTCCCTGCGACAAATACCCATTGATGCCGTACCAGATATTACAAATAATCAAGTGCAGGTTATCACCATTTCACCCACATTAGCAACGCAAGAGGTGGAACAATTCATCACAAATCCCGTCGAATTGGCTCTGCAAAATATCCAACAGTTAGTAGAGATACGTTCCATTTCTCGCTTTGGACTATCTGTGGTTACGGTGGTTTTTGAGGAAGACATGGACACTTATTTGTCTCGTCAATTGGTGAGCGAATACTTAAAAGAGGCAGAAAGTAACATCCCTTACGGATTGGGAACGCCCGAAATGGCTCCGATTTCAACAGGATTAGGTGAGATTTATCAATATGTGGTTCGACCCGCTGAAGGATATGAAGACAAATACTCATTGAGTGAATTACGAAGCATTCAAGATTGGATTGTCAGTCGTCAATTATCTGGTATTGAGGGAGTGATCGAGGTCAATACAATGGGTGGCTTTCTTAAACAATATGAAGTAGCCGTCAATCCTAATTTGCTCAAATCAGTCGGTATCAGCATCACGGATGTTTTTGAGGCTTTAGAAAATAGTAATGAAAACACGGGCGGAGCTTACATCGAGAAAAATCCGAATACCTACTACGTCCGCACTAACGGAATTGCTCAATCCTTGGAAGATGTCGGCAATATTGTCGTAGATGTTCGTAATGGTAACCCTATTTTGGTAAAAGATATTGCTACCGTACAATTTGGAAAAGCACCTCGCTACGGGGCATTAGTACGCGACGGCGAGGAAGCGGTCGGCGGTCGGGTAATGATGCTGAAAGGCGCAAACTCGGCGGCAGTTACCGAACGAGTGAAAGAACGGGTGGTTCAGATTGAGAAATCTTTACCTGAAGGTGTGATTATTGAACCTTATTTGGATAGAGATAAATTAATCTCTACCGCTATCGGAACGGTTAAAACAAACCTACTGGAAGGAGGGCTGATTGTCATATTTATTCTTGTGTTGATGTTGGGAAATTGGCGAGCAGGTTTGATAGTCGCATCCGTTATTCCTTTGGCAATGTTGTTTGCAGTCTCGATGATGAACTGGCTGGGTATCTCTGCCAATTTGATGTCATTGGGAGCAATTGACTTTGGACTAATTGTAGATGGGGCGGTGATTATCGTGGAAGCCATTATCCACCGATTACAAGTTGGGTTTGCCGGGCAAAAATTGACCCAAGCCCGTATGAATGAGGAGGTAAAAAAAGCATCTATTAAAATTAGAAGTTCTGCCGCATTCGGTGAAATCATCATTCTGATGGTTTATATCCCAATTCTCGCTTTGGTTGGCATTGAGGGCAAAATGTTCAAACCAATGGCACAAACTGTCATGTTAGCAATTGGTGGTGCATTGATACTGTCTCTGACTTATGTACCTATGATGGCGGCATTATTTTTAAATAAAAATGTGTCTGATAAAAAGACAATTGCTGACCGTATCATTAATTTTTTCCAAAGACTATATACACCCGTCTTGAATTTAGCCTTACGGTTCAAAACAGCTTTTGTAGTAGCAACTACAGCTCTTTTCATCTTCAGTTTTATAGTTTTTGGTAGAATGGGCGGCGAGTTTATTCCTACTTTGGATGAGGGCGATTTAGCTATGCAACAAATACTTCCCCCGGGCACCTCGCTATCGCAGAGTATTGAAATGGCTAAGATTATTCAAAAAAAGCTACTCAAAGACTTTCCCGAAATTGAAGATGTCATTGTCAATATTGGAGCAGCCGAAATTCCGACGGACCCCATGCCTGTGGAAATCGGGGATTATACTATAGTAATGAAACCGAAAGAGGAGTGGACTTCTGCAAGCAATCGACAAGATATGTTTGAAAAAATTGAAGAGTCATTAAGCGTTATACCAGGCGTGGGCTATGAATTTTCACAACCTATTCAACTGCGTTTCAATGAATTAATGACAGGCTCAAAAGCTGATATTGCCATAAAGTTATACGGTGAAGATTTGGATTTGCTTTACAGTAAAGCCAAAGAAGCAGAAAGCGTAATTACAAAGTTAAGCGGTGTCGGTACGGTCAATGTGGAACAAACTATCGGAATGCCACAAATTATCATCAATTTTAAATATGATAAAATGGCGCAGTATGGCTTGCAAGTTAAAGAGGTTAATCAAGTCGTTCGTGCTGCTTTTGCGGGAGAAAGTGCAGGTATTATTTACGAAGGCGAAAAACGCTTTGATTTGGTGGTGCGGCTGGAGGAAAAATACCGTAGTGGAATGGATGATGTCAAAAATCTCTACATCACTTTAGACAACGGGACACAAGTGCCTTTATCTGCTGTAGCTGAGATAGAGTTGATTGATGCGCCGATGCAAATTTCTCGCGAAAACACTAATCGCCGCATTGTCATCGGTGTAAACGTGGGCGACACGGATGTAGAAACCTTGGTAGAAAAAATCCAAACGGAACTTGATGCCAAAGTAGATTTACCAGTGGGGTATTATTTTACTTACGGCGGTCAATTTGAAAACCTGAAAGCTGCCAATGCCCGTTTAGCTATTGCTGTTCCGCTGGCTTTAGCCTTGATTTTCATTCTTTTGTATTTCACCTTTGGGTCGCTGGCGCAGGCAGTTTTGATTTTTACGGCTATTCCGCTTTCTGCCATTGGTGGTATTTGGGCATTAGAGTTGCGTGGAATGCCCTTTAGTATTTCCGCAGGGATTGGTTTTATTGCCTTATTTGGAGTTGCCGTATTGAATGGTATTGTCTTAATCGGCTATTTCAATGAACTCAAAAAAGAGGGAATGACCAATATCAGGGAGCGTATTATTGAGGGCACGAGTGTTAGACTTCGTCCCGTTTTATTGACCGCTTCGGTTGCTTCTTTAGGCTTTTTACCCATGGCACTATCCAACTCTGGTGGGGCAGAGGTACAACGTCCTTTGGCTACGGTAGTAATCGGAGGATTGATAACTGCTACTTTCTTGACGCTGGTAGTTTTACCGATTTTATATAGTTGGTTAGCACAATGGCAAGAACGAAAAGGCGGAAATTCGACAAACATAAAATCGACTCTTGTTCTTTTACCAATATTGTTTTTGAGTGTAGCAGCAGAAGCCCAACAGCAAAAGATTACCATGAATGAAGCTGTTGAAATGGCTATTCAGAATCATCCTTCTATCCGTGCGGCAGATTTGCAAATACAGCAGGGGCAAGGTTTACAAAATCTACCTTATTCGCTTGGCGATACAGAAATCAGCTATCAGGGAGACGGTTTGTTTAGAGAAAACGGGCAACAGGTTAATCAGTTGGGAGTCGTGCAAAACATTCCGAATCCTGCATCTGTCAGGGCGCAAAATGCTTTACAAAATGAAGTCGTTACTCAAAGTTTGTTGCAAAGAGAATTGACTGAAAAGGAGCTGATTCTAAAGGTCAAACAAAGCTACCTTGACTTGCAGCAAAAGAAGGAACTCAAGCAACTCTACGAACGAATCATTTTGACTTACGAGCAATATTATGATATGGCAAGGGTAAGAGTTGAAACGGGGGCATCCAATCCGATTGAGAAACTGACTATTCAATCTTCTTTAAATGAATATCGATTGTTACTCAATCAGTCTGTTTTAGAAATGAAAAGTTTGGAAAAGCAGTTAGCCAATTTATTGAATACAGAACAAATAGTTACATCAACTGATAGTCTGGAAATACTACCTTTTGCAGTACAAGACAGTTTGAATAATTTGCCTATTCAGATTGCCGGTCAGAATATTCAGATTGAACGGGCAAATGTTGATTTGCTGAAAGCAGGACTAAAGCCCGATTTTAATTTGGGTTATGCCACTCAAAATTATTTTGAAGACGGCTGGCTACATGGATTGCAGGCAGGAGTCAGGATGCCTCTTTTTAACAAGCAGACTAAGCAGAAAATTACGGCTCAACAATTACAAGTTGATGTTGCGCAAGCTAATTTTGAAACGGAACGTTTGCAAACGAAACAGAATTTGTTGACCATTAGAAATACGATAAGCTTGTATGAAACGGGAGTCGATTATTATCAGGAACAACTGGAAATAATTAATCCGGAGATAGAGCGCATATCCAAACTCAATTATCAAGCAGGGGAAATTTCCTATCTCGAATTGCTGAATACCTTAAATATTTCTGCCAAAAATCAAATCAGTTTTTGGGAGCAGGTTGTAGCATACAATCAGGCAGTTGTTTTCTATCAATTTCTTTCTAACCAATAAAATAATATAATGAAAATCATAAATAAATTAATACCAGTTCTGACAATTACTGTCTTGACTTTATTTTTATCCTGTGCCCATAATCACGTGGAAGGAGACGGACACGACCATGGGCATGACCACGGGGTGGAACAGCACAGTGAAGATGACGGGCATGGACACGGTCACGGTGGAGACCACGCGGAAGGCGAAATTCACCTCACCAAAGAGCAAATTGAAACTATGGACATTCAATTTGGTGATTTTTCACAAGTCAAAATCAACGACTTTGTCAAAGCAACGGGGACACTGGGATTACCGCCCAACGCGCTGACTTCGGTAAGTGCAAAAGCCAATGGCTTCATCAAAAACAGCAAAAAGTACGTGGAAGGCAGTTATGTGAAAAAGGGAGCAATTATGGCATATTTAGAAAATCCTGATTTCATTCAACAACAACAGAAATACCTCGAAGTAGCAGCCGAGTTGGTGTATGACCGTCAGGAATTAACTCGTCAACAAAGTCTGTTTGCATCTAATGCGGGTATCGAGAAAAACGTACAAAAGTTAGAAGCGGAAGTAGCCATGAAAACGGCAACATTAAAGGGAGTAGGCAAGCAATTATCCTATCTGGACATCAATGTAAGCGACCTGACTACGGACAATATCGTCCAACGCATACCATTATATGCACCTATGTCGGGCTATATTACCTCTATCAAAATGCACAACGGTATGTTTGTTTCTCCTGAAATGGAACTAATGGAAATTGTCAATGAAAATCACTTACATTTAGAATTGGACGTTTTTGAGCAAAGTATTGCCGGTATTCAAGACGGTCAAAGCATCAGCTACGTCGTTCCCGCTTTGGGAAATACAGTTTATGAGGGAGAAGTTCATGTTATCGGGAAGGAATTTAATACTGAAAATAAAACCGTTCGAGTTCATGGACACTTGGCAAAAGAGCGTCCTAAATTTATCAAGGATTTATTTTTAGAAGCAAAAATTTGGTTGAATGACCAAACCGTGAATGCCCTCCCTGAAAAAGCAATCGTTTTAGACGGGGAGTCTTCTTATGTCTATGTTGCTAATGACGCAAGTACGAAGTCTGAACTGGAATTCGAAGCTCTGCGCGTCATTGCAGGCACAACAGATGACGGTTTTACTTCCGTCAAATTAATTGACCCGCTTCCCGAAGGCATGAAGATAGTGACCAAGGGTGCTTATTATGTTTACGCGCAGTCGAAAGCGGGAGAATTGGCACACGAGCATTAGAGGAGAAACAGTTGATAAAACAAAGGTAAAATGAAAAAATCAGTATTTAAGATAACAAAAATGGATTGCCCTTCGGAAGAAAATCTAATCCGAATGAAGTTAGACGGCATCGACAGTATCAAACATCTTGACTTTGATATTGCCAATCGGAAGTTGTCTGTTTTTCATACAGCAACCGTGACTCCGATTGAAACTGCTATCGGCGAATTAAAGTTGGGAGCTACTTGTCTATCTACCGAAGCAACTACCGAAAGCAAATTTGATGAAAATGACAACCAAACAAGATTACTTTGGATAGTTCTGATTATAAATTTTGTCTTTTTCGTAGTAGAAATGACTACGGGGTTGATTTCCAAATCAATGGGATTGGTAGCGGATAGTTTGGATATGTTAGCTGATTCTTTTGTCTATGGCATTAGCCTCTTTGCAGTCGGCGGAACAGTTTCCAAGAAAAAGTCAGTAGCTAAAATTGCAGGTTATTTTCAAATCGGGCTTGCTGCTTTTGGTTTTATTGAAGTATTGAGAATATTCTTTGGAGCAGAACAACTACCGGACTTTCTCACGATGATTATTGTTTCTGTTTTTGCTTTAATCGCTAACGGTATCTGTTTGTATTTGCTACAACAGTCTAAAAGTAAAGAGGAAGCTCACATGCAGGCAAGTACCATATTTACCTCTAATGACATCGTGATAAATATGGGAGTTATTGCCGCTGCGGTATTGGTCAAACTACTCAATTCCGCTGTTCCTGATTTGATTATCGGAATCATTGTTTTCGGGATTGTAATACAAGGAGCATTGCGGATTTTAAAACTGTCAAAATAATGGAAAGAGTAGATGAAATTTTAACAAACAAAACTGTTCGCATCACTGCGATGCGCCAGCTCGTGTTAGAATACTTTTTAGAAAACGACGGTACATTTGGATTGTTGGAACTGGAAAATGACTTTCCAAAATCTGACCGCATTACAATCTATCGAACTCTTAAAACATTTGAACAGAAAGGTATAGTTCACGGCATCAGCAATGGAACAGGGGAGGTGAAATATGCACTATGCGATGAATATTGTACTACTGTCTCTCATATTGACCGACACCCGCATTTTCAGTGTGAACGGTGTGAACAGATAAGCTGTATTGATAGTCAGCTTATTCCCAAAGTGGAACTTCCGAAAGGTTATCTTCAAAAAGAGATAACAATGATGATAAAAGGTGTTTGTCCAAATTGTCTGGAATAAGTTTGCAATTTCATTGCATTAGTTATTCCTGTAGATTTGCAAAAAAAACGATGAGAACAGAAATCTATTTATTCCTCTTTCTATTGATTTACATATTCTTCATTTTTTTCCTTCGTTCGTATTTACTTTGGAAAAGGACGGGAGTAAATCCTTTGACGTTTAACAAAACTGATGATGCTCATGGCTACAATGGAAAGATATTCACCTTCATTTCTTTACTGGAATTTGTGGTCGTCTTTATCTATGCCTTTAAAAATGAATGGTATCAATACCTTTTACCGTTTTGGTATCTGGAGTACAGCGAGTTGAAATACATCGGCTGGACATTATTAGTTATATCCCTAATTTTGGTTTGGGTCGTCCAATCTCAAATGGCTAATTCTTGGCGTATTGGTATTGATGAAAACAATAAAACCGAACTGGTGACCAACGGCTTATTTTCCGTTTCAAGAAATCCTGTTTTTCTGGGGGTAATGATTGCCAATATTGGTTTACTGTTAGTCATGCCTAATGCTTTTACTCTGCTTATAGTTTCGCTTTCAACGGTTAGTATCAATACGCAAATAAGGTTGGAAGAGGAGTTCTTAAAAGGAAGTCATGGTCAAGCTTATGAAGAATACTTGGGGAAAGTTAGACGCTGGTTTTAATTTATTTATTATGGACAAAAAACAAAAAGACGCTATCAGTTATTACGACTAATTTTCGAAAGTTTACGATTGGTTATCTCCAAAATGGTACTATCATAAACCCAGAGTTTATGGAATTGAAGAGTTAGGATTAAACCTGATAATACCGTTTTGAATCTGCCTGTTGGGACGGGTCAAAACTTTAAATATTTGAAAGAAACAGGTCTGATAATTGGCATTGACCTATCTGAAGGAATGCTGAAAAAAGCTAAAGAAAAAAGGGACTTGCACAACTGGAGCAATATCAAAATATTAAAAGGAGATGCGACCCAAATCAATTCAGGTTATTTATTAGACAACTTTGAAAGCTCACTTGAAATAGATGCTTTTTTTTGTGATTTAGGTTTGTCCAGTTTCCCAGAATGGGAAAAGATTATTGACAATATGCTTAATATCTTAAAACCCAGATGCAGGTTAGTTATCATGGATTGGTATATTCCCAAACCAACTCTTCGTGGCAACTTTATTAAGTGGATTGGTAAAGGTGAAGTTGACCGCCCTATTTATCAATATTTGAAAAATTAAGTTGTGAACTTTACGCTCAATGATACTTTCAATAGAGGAGATGTTTTTGTAGCAACGGGAATAAAAAAATAACAAAATGAAAAACGAAAATCACATTCATACTTATGATGAAAGCGGCAAAATAACTTGCTGCTCATTAGAAGAAAAAATAGATAAGAAAACCCCACCGCAGATTGTTCCTAAAAAGGAAGCACATCATGAAGACGACGGTCACTACCATTCGCATAATCACGACGGCGATATGGGTTGGAAAGACTATCTTCCTGCTATTATCAGCTTGATTTTATTATTATCAGGATTAGCAATAGAGCATTTAATCGAAGCTCCGTTTTTTGCCGGTTGGATAAAAATTGCTTGGTACACGGCTGCTTATTTGCCTGTCGGTTTGCCCGTCATGAAAGAAGCCTGGGAAGCACTAATAAAAGGAGAAATATTTACCGAATTTTTCT
Organism: uncultured Saprospiraceae bacterium; assembly: GCA_964595615.1. Classification (GTDB taxonomy): domain Bacteria; phylum Bacteroidota; class Bacteroidia; order Chitinophagales; family Saprospiraceae; genus JAHDCG01. The sequence goes on along the minus strand of CAZQTE010000026.1, from coordinate 15,530 downwards.
TGATGTCTATCGCGACCATTGGCGCATTTGCAATCGGCGAGTATCCTGAAGGCGTAGCGGTCATGCTGTTTTATGCCGTTGGGGAGTTATTTCAAACGGCTGCGGTCAAAAGAGCTAAAAATAATATCAAAGCGCTATTGGATGTCCGACCCAATACGGCAAGTATTTTGAAAAATGGTAGCTACCAAACGGTTGACCCCGAAACAGTACAAATCGGCGATACGATACAGATAAAAGTAGGTGAGAAAATTCCATTGGACGGTACTTTATTATCCCAAAAAGCAGCCTTAAATACCGCAGCGTTGACGGGCGAAAGCAAACCACAAAATGTGCTCAAGGGAGAGAAAATAATGGCGGGTTCAATAAATTTGGACGGAGTAATTGAAGTAAAAACAGAAAAACTGTTTAATGAGAGTTCCATTGCTCGTATTTTGGAATTGGTACAGAATGCAACTTCTCGTAAGTCAAAAACCGAATTGTTAATCAGGCGATTAGCTAAAATCTATACGCCGATTGTGGTCTATTTAGCGATTGCTATCTGTGTGTTGCCTTACTTCTTTGTGGCGGATTATGTATTTGCAGATTGGCTTTACCGCGCCTTGATTTTCTTAGTTATTTCTTGTCCTTGTGCCTTAGTTATTTCTATTCCTTTAGGCTATTTCGGCGGATTGGGAGCAGCTTCTAAAAACGGCTTATTATTCAAAGGAGCGACCTATCTGGACCAATTGACTAAAGTAAATACCTTGGTCATGGATAAAACGGGTACAGTCACAAAAGGCGTTTTTAAAATCAAAGATATTGTTTTGACGAACAGCACGAATGAAAATGAATTCATGAAGCTGTTAATGGCTGTCGAAGCTAAATCTACGCACCCGATTGCCAAAGCGATTATGGAATATTCCGAAAACCAGGAATTGCCTGAAGCAACCGATATTCAAGAAATTGCAGGGAAAGGTCTGAAAGGAATCGCAGCAGGAAAAAGCCTTCTGGTCGGTAACAAAAAACTCATGGAGCAATTCAATATTACCGTTCCGACCGAAACTGACAGAATTGTAGAAAGTATCGTCATGGTTGGTATTGAAGGACAGTTTGCGGGTTACGTCACTATTGCCGACGAACTAAAAGAAGACGCAAAGCAAAGCATTCAACAAATCAGAAATGCAGGTATTCAAGACATTATCATGCTGTCTGGGGACAAAGATTCTATCACTCAAAAGGTAGCCAAAGAGTTAGGAATTACAATCGCCAAAGGTGGACTTTTACCCGAAGATAAATTGAATGAGGTTGAAACCATTAAGCAGGATGCTACCAAAATAGTTGCCTTCGTGGGCGACGGTATCAACGATGCGCCTGTATTGGCAGCGAGCAACGTCGGAATTGCAATGGGAGCTATGGGAAGTGATGTTGCTATTGAAACGGCTGATGTCATCATCCAAACCGACCAGCCTTCTAAAATAGTAACGGGGATTAAAATAGGTAAATCGACTCAACGCATTATTTGGCAGAATATCGCTTTAGCTTTCGGTGTGAAGATTATCGTCTTGATACTCGGAGCAGGCGGTTTGGCTACGATGTGGGAAGCAGTTTTTGCAGATGTCGGTGTGGCATTATTGGCTATTTTGAATGCGGTGCGGTTGCAGAAGATGGACTGGAAAAATTAAATAGGAAAGAATTTTTGAAGAGTTTGATGGCAAGTTAAATTTCTCTCTTCGCGTATCGGGGAGAGAAATTTGCACAAAGTAAAACTACTTGCCTGATAACATAACGATAACCAACTCAATTCCAAATATTCCAATAACTATATAAGTTTTCCCCAAAATAACATACACCATAATACCAGATTTATGCGTATTATTGCAGACTGATTTAAAATAAATGAATTACAAAAGCAATACATATCGAGTTCTCGCCTTCTCTCTGGCATTTTTGATGTTCTTTACATCAGTAGGACTTTCTATAGATATGCACTTTTGTCAAGGTGATTTTAAATCATTCAGCCTTATCGGGAAAGCTAAAAATTGCCATGAATTGGCAAAAACTTCGACCTGCAAACATCACAAAAATCCTATTCAAGAAGAAGAGAATTGTGACAAAACAGAGAAAAAGAACTGTTGTGAAAATCGCACAGTAACTTTAGATGCAGACCAAGACCAACAAATACAAACTGTTGATTTTACCTTAACAAAAGAGGTCAAGCAGTTTGTCACTGCATATATTTACGCATTTTACCAAAATAAATTAACGAAAGAAGAAAATATTCCTTTCGCGCTCTATCGACCCCCTTTGATAAAAAGAGATATTCCAGTTTTAATACAATCCTTCCTTATATAGACCGTCTTTCTTTTCTTTGAAAACAGCATCCGCCTGATTTCAACAGCTTTTCATTTGCCTTTGTAAATGTTACTCTCGCTATAGATTCATAGTTTTAAAACAAGCAATGTACAAACTGCGCTCGTAAAAAACTCTGCGTCTTCGCGCCCTCTGCGTTTAATAAACTCGCTCTCATGTTAAATAATTTCATTCGATTTTTCCTCGAAAATAAGCTCATTGCCTATTTGCTCTTAGTCCTTTTTGTGGCTTGGGGTTTGGTCAATGCGCCCTTTGATTTCGGTATCAAACAGCTACCGCGCGACTCTGTTGCCGTTGATGCCATACCTGACATCGGTGAAAATCAACAAATCGTATTCACCAAATGGATGGGACGGTCACCACAAGATATGGAAGACCAAATTACCTATCCTTTGACTACTGCTTTACTCGGCATCCCTGGCGTGAAAAGCATCCGTAGTAATTCTATGTTTGGTTTTTCGGGCATCTATGTGATTTTCAATGATGATACTGAATTTTATTGGAGTCGCAGCCGTATTTTAGAAAAACTAAACTCTCTGCCTGCTGGCACTTTACCCGACGGCGTACAGCCAACGCTCGGGCCAGATGCCACTGCATTGGGGCAAATATATTGGTACACGCTCGAAGGACAAGACGAAGACGGCAAGCCGACGGGCGGCTGGGATTTGCACGAATTGCGCAGCATTCAAGACTTTTATGTGAAATACGGTTTGGCCTCCGCAGAAGGTGTTTCTGAGTTAGCATCTATTGGTGGCTATGTCAAAGAATACCAGATTGATGTGGACCCCGATGCTATGAAAGTGCATAATATCAGTTTGGAGCAAGTGATGAGCGCAGTAAAAAGCAGCAATATTGACATTGGCGCACAAACGATAGAAATCAATTTAGCAGAATATTTTGTCAGAGGATTGGGCTATATCAAAAGCATTGAAGACATCGAAAAAAGCGTCGTTAAGGTCAATAATAATGTGCCTGTGCGCATTCAAGATATTGCCAAAGTCAACATTGGCCCAGCAACACGACGCGGCATTTTAGACAAATCAGGTGCAGAGGCAGTCGGTGGGGTAGTGGTCGCCCGCTATGGCGCGAATCCTTTAGAAGTTATCGGAAATGTCAAAGAAAAAATAGCAGAATTAGAACCCGGTTTACCTTCTAAAACATTGGCAGACGGGACGGTGTCTCAGGTCAAAATTGTCCCATTTTACGACCGGACACAACTCATCAACGAAACCGTCGGCACCCTGCAAGAAGCGCTGACGCTCGAAATTATGATTACCATCATTGTAGTCATTTTGATGTTGCTCAATCTCAAATCCTCTCTGCTCGTATCGAGTACCTTACCCGTAGCGGTTTTGATGTGTTTTATAGCCATGAAGTTTTTTGGTGTAGATGCCAATATCGTTGCTCTGTCAGGTATCGCAATCGCTATTGGAACAATGGTCGATATGGGCATTGTCCTGACCGAAAGTATGGTCAATCGCATCGAGGAAGCTCCGCCCGAAGAGAGTTTGTTGGAAAGTATTTACGAAGCAACGACGGAAGTCGCCTCGGCGGTCATCACAGCAGTAGCAACGACTGTCGTGAGTTTTTTACCCGTTTTTACCATGGAAGCCTCCGAAGGAAAACTCTTTAAACCCTTGGCTTACACGAAAACATTCGCTTTAGTTGCTTCGATTATCGTTGCGATTACGATTATTCCGCCTTTGGCGCACACCGTTTTTTCTTTTCAATCCCGCAAGAAAATGTTTACGTTTATCGGTAATGGCGCGGCGGTTATTGCAGGTTTAGCAGTTGCCTTTTGGTATGAGCCTTTTTTGGGAGCAGTTTTAGCGATTATTGGTTTTGCGGGTATCATTAATGCGCTCTTGCAAGCGTATAGTTCTGCACGCAATGCCAAGCTATTTTCTCTGTTGACCAATATTATTTACGCGCTCTTGGTTGCTTGGTTGTTAGCTACAGTTTGGATGCCTTTGGGAGTTACGAAAAGTAATCTTTCCAACTTTTTCTTTGTGATTGTCATTGCGGGTAGCTTGATTTCTTTGTTTTGGGCGGTCATTTATTTCTATGAGAATATCCTTCGGTTTTTACTGCGCTTTAAAATACTTTTTCTACTCGTTGTCGGCTTTATTATTTTTCAAGGTTACAGCGTTTATAAAAATATCGGACAGGAATTTATGCCTTCTTTAGATGAAGGTTCTTTTTTGTTAATGCCAACCTCGATGCCGCATTCTGGAATGCAAGAAAACATTAATAATCTGCGCCTTTTAGACATGGCAGTAACCGCTATTCCCGAAGTGGAAACGGTCGTCGGAAAAGCGGGTAGAATCAACTCCGCCCTTGACCCTGCACCGATGTCGATGTACGAAAATATTATTCAATATAAATCTGAATATAAAACAGATAAAAATGGTCATCGGGTGCGCTTTCGCTACGAAAATGGCGAGTATGTGAGTGATGAAAATGGAGAATTAATACCAGATGACAGTGGTAGATATTTCCGTCAATGGCGCGATGAAATTAAAACGCCCGATGACATTTGGAAGGAAATAGTCAATGCGACCAAACTACCAGGGGTGACTTCTGCGCCAAAATTGCAACCGATAGAAACCCGTCTTGTCATGTTACAAACAGGCATGCGCGCACCTATGGGTATCAAAATCAGTGGTTCGGATTTGATGAAAATGGAAGAATTCGGATTAAAATTAGAAAAGCATTTAAAGGATGTTAAGGGCGTAAAAGATGCGGCAGTTTTCGCTGACCGTATCGTCGGGAAGCCTTATTTACTCTTAGATATTGACCGTGAAGCAATTAGTCGTTATGGTTTGACTATTGGCAAAGTGCAAAATCAAATCCAAGCAGCAGTCGGAGGAATGAACATGACGACAACGGTGGAAGGACGCGAAAGATACGCGGTCCGACTGCGCTATCCGCGAGAATTGCGCAACGACCCAGATGCTTTGAAAAATATTTTGATACCAAGCGCAGCGGGACAGCAAATTCCTCTGGGTGATTTAATAACTATTCGCTATGAACAAGGAGCGCAGGCTATTAAAAGTGAAGATGGATTTTTGATAAGTTATGTTCTTTTTGACCGAGAAGCTGGCTATTCGGAAGTAGAAGTCGTTAATAATGCACAGCAATATTTGGAGCAACGGATTGAGGAAGAAGAGTTGTCCGTTCCGACGGGTATTAGTTATCGTTTTGCGGGAAATTATGAGCAACAAGTCCGCGCTAACAAACGCTTAGGTTTAGTAGTACCGATTGCTTTGGCTATTATTTTCTTGATTTTATACCTCCAATTTCGGTCTGTCATGATTTCGGTCATGGTATTTTCGGGTGTCTTTATTGCCTTTTCTGGTGGTTTTATTATGCTTGGATTGTACGATACAGATTGGTTTATGAATTTTGATTTCTTTGGAACGAATATGCGAGATTTATTTCAAATTCATACCATAAATTTGAGTGTCGCGGTTTGGGTGGGTTTCCTTGCCTTGTTTGGTATCGCGACCGACGATGGTGTATTGGTCGCTACTTTTTTGAAAGATAGTTTTAAAAAGAACGACCCGACGACCATTCCCGAAATACGCGACGCAGTAGTAGAAGGTGGTTTGCGCCGCGTGCGTCCTGCTATGATGACAACTGCAACCACTATTTTAGCCTTATTGCCTGTCCTGACTTCGACGGGACGCGGTGCAGATATAATGCTGCCGATGGCAATTCCTTCCTTTGGCGGAATGACCTTACAAATGATAACTATGTTTACCGTACCCGTGCTTTATTCCATGTGGAAAGAATGGCGTTTGCGCTACAAAAATCGTTTTGGTGGTGCTGGCTTTTCAATGAAATCTACTGCTGTTCTTTTACTGATAATGAGTGGAGGACTGACTTTACCAGGGCAATCTTTAGACAGTTTATTGACGACTGCCATTGCAGATAATAGCGAACTGAAAGCCCTCAATTTAGAATATCAAGCTGCCTTAGAACGTGCCCCGCAAGTCAATCAATTACCTGAGCCAGAAGTCGGAGTGGGAGTCTTCCCATTACCAGTTGAAACGCGCGTAGGTGCGCAAGTTGCCCGTGTCAGTGCGATGCAAATGTTCCCGTGGTTTGGTACTTTAGAGCGAAAAGCTGATTTAGAAAATGCCAAAGCAAAAGCACTTTTTGAACGGATTGAAGCGCGTAGTTTGACTATCGCATATGAGCTGCGCAGAGCCTACTTTCAGTTATACGAAATCAAAGAGAGCCGTCGAGTTATTGAAAGAAATTTAGAATTAATCAATGCTTTAGAAAGACTTGCTTTGGTGAAAACAGAGACGGGAAAAGCTTCTGCCGCAGATGTCCTCCGTGTACAGATGCAGAGAGAAGAGTTGATGCAGCAGCTATTGATTCTACAAAGTAAAGAGAGTATTCCAACGGCACAAATCAACCAAGTTTTACATCAAGAGGTCGGGATAGAGATTGTCATAAATGATAGTTTGTCTTTTGCAGATTTACCTTACGAAAAGGAATTTTTATTTCAACAGATTTCAGATAATCATCCAATTTTGCGTCAGTTTGACTTACAAAAAGAAATCGCGGAACAGAGCATTGCACTCAATGAAATCAGCGGAAAACCGAGTTTCGGTGCAGGCTTAGATTACATCTTAGTCAACGACCGAAAGGACGCAATGCCCGACCGTAACGGCAGGGATATTTTGCAATTAAAAGGAACAATAAAAATTCCTTTGTATCGACAAAAATATGCAGCTAAGGAGCGAGAGGAACGTCTGAAAATTGAAGCTCTTACGCATCAAAAAGAAAACACTTATACAAGTTTTCAAGCGATGATAGAAAAGGCTTATGCAGAACATAAAACGGCACAATTACAAATGGATTTGTATCGCAGACAGACGGAATTGACAAGTGCCGCTCTCCGCATTTTACAAACAAATTATAGCACATCAGGCAATCGTTTTGACGAATTGCTTCGCTTAGAGAAAGATTTAATTGACTACGATTTGAAGACTTTAAAAGCTATTGTCAAAAGTCATCAGGCGCAGAATAGTATTCAGCGTTTTGTGAATTTTTAATAGAGACGCATTAGGAGGAAAAGGATTTAAAAAAAATGGTTCTTTGACAAATCCCGTAAAAAAATAAGAAAATGAAAAATACAATCATCATAGCAGTTATTGCAGCCGTACTTGGATTGGGAGTCGGTTATTTAATTTTTGGTGGAAACGCACATGCAGCACACGACCACAGCGCAATGACCACAGAAACAACAACAGCCGGTGAGGAAATTTGGACTTGCTCCATGCACCCACAAATCCGTCAACCCGAGCCTGGTGACTGTGCGATTTGTGGTATGGATTTGATACCTTTAGAAGAAGGTGGCTCAGATAATCCTTTGATATTAGAAATGACCGAATCCGCTGTCAAATTAGCCAATATTCAAACGACAGTCATCGGACAAAAAACGGATGCCACAGGCAAGACTTTTCGTTTGACAGGGAAAGTGCAAGCGGATGAAAGACAGGCTGCTTCACAGGTGACGCATATTCCTGGTCGTATAGAAAAACTGTACGTTACTTTCACCGGCGAGCAGGTCAACAAAGGACAAAAATTAGCAACGATTTATTCGCCAGATTTAATAACGGCGCAACGAGAACTCTTGGAAGCTGTTAAGTTACAAGACCTTAACCCGGGTTTAGTCGAAGCGGCACGGAATAAGTTGCGCTATCTAAAAATAGGAGAACAGACGATTAAGTCTATTGAAGAACGCGGAACGGTACAAGAGAATTTTACAATTTTTGCCGACGAAACAGGTGTAGTCACTACAAAACGCGTTTCAGTCGGTGATTATATTCGTCAAGGCGAACCACTTTTTGATTTAATGAATTTGAGTAAAGTGTGGGTACTTTTTGATGCTTATGAAGAAGATTTAGCGGCTATTTCAGTTGGTGATAAAATAGAATTTACCACGCCTTCTGTATCGAATAAAGTATTTAAAACTACCGTTACTTTCATCGACCCGATTATCAATGCTTCAACAAGAACAGCAGCTGTCCGCACAGAAGTAAATAATCGGAGAGGATTACTTAAGCCTGAAATGTTGGTTACAGGGACTTTACAGAAAACAGCGAAAGGTAAAAGCGAATTAAGCGTTCCTAAATCTGCTGTCCTATGGACAGGCAAACGCTCAGTCGCTTATGTCAAAGTACCTGATACCGAAATTCCTTCTTTTGAATTTAAAGAAGTAGAACTTGGTGAAAGTGTGGGAAGCAGTTATCGTGTCCTTTCCGGATTAGAAGCGGGGCAAGAAGTGGTGACTTACGGTAGTTTTACGATTGATGCAGCTGCACAGTTGAACAATCAGGCGAGCATGATGAATCGTAATGTAGAAATCAAAAAAGAGGTGCAAGGTGTAGAGGCAACGCCTGATTTTAAGGCAGAAACGCCTGCGAAATTTCAGAAACAAATAGCAGATTTAACGGAGCAATATTTAGTATTAAAAGATGCTTTCGTAGAAACCAACCCAGTTACTGCGAGTACCGCAGCAACTGCATTTCAAACAAGTTTATCAAATGTAGACATGTCTCTTTTAAAAGGGAAAGCACACGAATACTGGATGGAAAAATCATCTGCTTTAGATGCCCACAGCAAGAAAATTGTTACCTCTGAAGATGTTGAGAAACAAAGAGAGCAATTTGATTTTTTGTCTGTTGCGACTATAAATACAGTTGAAGCATTTGGTACAGGCGGTGACGCAGTTTATGTTCAACATTGTCCAATGGCCTTTGGTAATAAAGGCGCGGATTGGTTGGCAAAAGAGGAAGCTGTTCGCAATCCTTATTTTGGAGATAAGATGATGAAGTGTGGTTTGGTTAAGAAGGTATTGGAGTAGTTTATGTTAGCTTTCATAAAAGAGTCTTTTCAAAATCATACAAGCCTCGCTTTAAATTAAGCGGGGCTTGCATAATTTAGACAAGCTCTTAGGAAATTGGTAAAGAGTAATCTACCAATTCTCTTAAATTTTCACGACTTTATAAACCCACGATTTTTCATAATTAATCACTTGAATATAGTAAATTCCGGAAGGATACTTTTCTAAGTTTATTTGTTCTTTTTCAGAAATACTATTTCGTATTTCAAGCACTTTTCCTGTTGCATCAGTAAGTGATAGAGTTGAGTGTTGAAGATTTTCTAAGAAAAGAATATTTGAAGTTGGATTAGGAAAAATAGAAATAATATCTTCCTCATTATCCTGCGAACTTGTTCCTTCATCAAAAACAATAAACTGCCCCATCATTCCAGCATCTTCATGACTAAGCATGTGACAATGGTACATGTATGGTACGTCATTATTAGCAAAATCTTCAAATTTTGTAATAAATCTAACCGTTCCGCCCATAGGAGGAACTAAAACTACATCTTTCTTTCCCTGCATATTGAGTGAAGGAGCGACGCCGTCAATATCTAAGATAAAGAACTGTACATCATGGATATGGAAAGGATGAGATACTGCTGTGAAATTAGTCAATTCCCATATCTCTGTATTGTTAAGCGGTATTTCAAAATTGAATACATCCATATCAAATACAGCATCATTGATTTCAAATGGACCATTTGCCATTCCAGTTGGACCCATTTGGACGGGACGAAAGGTTAAGCTACGAGTTGCTTGCACATCCGTTTCTGCATATATCTCATTTGTAATAAGAGAACTTGGAATACTCGTGATAGCATCAGAGGTAGGCGCAACAACATTTAAGTTTAAAAGAGTGAAATCATTGCCGTTAAGCTCATTATTTGAATAATTAGGAATACTTGCCATTCCCATTGCACTACCATTTGCAGCACCATAAATACCATTAGGCAGCTCAGATGCAAAGGATACCAAATCTATAGATTGCCCTTGTAGAGTAGATAAATCTACTAATATTTCTGCTCGTTCGCCGGGAGCTAATCGAAGACGACTCAATTCAACAGGTGCATCTAATAAACCTCCGTCTGTTGCAATTTGCTGAAAGGAGAGATTTTCTGAAAATCCTAAATTATAGACTCGCTCAGTTGAGCCATTTAGTAATCGAAAACGAAGTACCTGAGCTGGTGCATCCAAAAAAGCATCTTTTGTTCCGTTACATAGTAAGATATTATCCAATGGAGTTTCTATCATAAACTGCTTATCGGTATCAAACGCTTTTGATTGTAAAAGCAAAGGAAAATCATCTATTCCATACATTCTTGGCAGAGCTAAAGCGCTTTCTTCAGCATCTTTCACAATGATAAAACCTGCACCACCTTTAGTTACTTGTTCCTCTGTGTGTTCGTGCAAATGCGGATGATACCAATAAGTAGCGGCAGCATCCATGACCGTGAAAGAAGGAGACCAAGTTTCCCCAGCTTCGATAGGAGTGTGTGGACCGCCGTCATTTTCGGGAGCTACATGTAATCCGTGCCAGTGAACAGTTGTTGTTTCTGACAATGTATTTGTCACGTTAAAAGTAATATCATTTCCCTGTTCTAATATTAAAGTTGGACCTAAAAAGTCTTGATTATAGCCTAATGTATTTGTCGTGAATCCTTCAAAAATAGAGGCTTGCCCTGTTTGAAAAGATAGATTTATCTCTTCTCCAGATAGGGCTTGTGGGATAAATAAAGGATTTTGTCCAGATACTTCAGGTATGATTAGTAGTCCGAAAAGTAAAGCCAGATAACAGCATATATTTTTCATTTTTTTGTTTTACTTAATGATTGGAATAGCATACTTCTGTAATGGAAAAATGCTCTCTTCTTGATTATTTGCAGTAATAAAATTAAACAAAAAAGCAGTCGCTTTTTGTGACTTTCATCACAGATGATTGATAAAATTAAGCACTTATTTAAACTTCTCTACGAATACCTAACTATTCGAATAACTATATAAGTATTCCCAAAAATACTGTACAACATCAAGCCAACCTAAGGCGTATTATTGTTGATTAAATTAATAAATAGAATACCAAAATAGCACATATCGAATTTTACTCTCTCGGTGACATTATTGTAAGACGCTTTTTAATTCTCAGGTATCCAAAATCAATAACCTTTTAAACAAACAAGAATGTCTAACATACATAAAACAAAATTCGCCATTGCCTCTGGATTAACTTCCGTAGTTGTCTATTTGGGCTGCTATTTCATCATGGCAATATTAGGAAAAGAAGGCATTGTCAATCTTTCCAATCTTCTTTTTCATGGTATGGATTTCAGTAGCATAATCCGCATGAATATCCCATTAGGAGAAACGCTTTTAGGAGCAGTAGTTTCTTTTATTTTCTGGGGATTTATCGGTTATGTTTTGACTGCTATTTATAATAAGATTTTAGTAAAATGAAAATAATAAAAATAACACTTGGACTACTTCTCATTTGTCTCTGACAAGTATAAATATGCTATTGCCATTAGTGTAAACTATCAACCTTCTTTATCGAAAAATAATAAAATGAAATATATAATTAACTGTTTACTTTTCCTATTGGTGACGACTCAATTGTCAGCACAAACAGAACCTTCCAAAGAGGGCAATCCCGATAATTTACCTATTCACGAATACACACTCACCATAGCAAAAGACATGGTAAATATGGCAGGTAAAACCACTCCAGGTATGACGGTCAATGGTGGCATTCCAGGTCCGACGCTTCGTTTTACCGAAGGCGAATATGCCGTTATTTATGTCAAAAATGAAATGGACATTGAGACTTCCGTTCACTGGCACGGGCTTTTACTTCCCAATTTTTACGACGGTGTTCCTTATTTGAACACACCGCCGATAGCTCCAGGTGAGACTCTGAAATACGAATTTGCACTCAATCAATCGGGTACTTACTGGTATCACTCTCATACAATGCTACAAGAACAATCGGGCGTTTATGGTTCGATTGTGATTGAAAAAAGAGAAGAAACTTTAGATTACGACCGCGACTTAGTTATGATTTTATCCGATTGGACAAATGAAAAACCAATGAACGTTCTCCGCAATCTCAAACGTGGTAATGAATGGTACGGTATCAAAAAAGGAACAGCAACACCTTTAAATCAAGTTATCGGACGAGGTGCTTTAGGTGCGCAATTTAACTTTTGGAAACAACGTATGGAAGGGGCAGACATTGCGGATGTCTATTACAATGGTTTTTTCATCAACGGTAAAGCAATACAAGAGTACTCTGAATTTAAACCCGGGGAGAAAATTCGTTTACGCTTTATCAATGCGGGTGCATCCACTTATTTTTGGTTGACTTTCGGAGGAGAAGACCCTCTCTTAGTGTCAGCTGACGGAAAAGATATTGTTCCTGTTTCTCGAAATAAAACCATTATCGGGAATGCAGAGACTTATGATTTTATTATCACTATTCCTTCTAACGGTAAGTTAGAAGTTCGCGCAACAGCACAAGATGGCTCGGGGCAAACATCAGCATATTTGGGGCAAGGTGCAGTACTGACTGCGCCGGATGTTATGCGTCCTGACAAAATAGGAATGATGCAGAAAATGGCAAAAATGGATATGAAAATGGGAGCACCCGCTATCAAATTCAACTCTGCTAAAGACGAACGTTTTGATATTAAAGCAAAGTACGGAATGCAGATGGAAATGAGCGATATGCCGAATATGAAAGCAGGAGATAAGATGTCAATGCCGAAAGATACCATGTCTAAAATGCACAAGATGCACAACATGAAAAAGGACAAAATGGCGAGCGATGAAATGAATATGCCGCAAGATACAATGCCGAAAATGCACGATATGAAAGGTATGGGAAAGCACGAAATGTCAGATATGAAAAGTAAAGACAAAATGTCGGAGATGAATATGTCGGATGACTCAGAAATGGAAATGTCAGGAATGAATATGTATGCTGAATATAATTATGATTTCTTAAAATCTCCCGAACCAACCACTTATTCTGCGGACGCGCCACGCAAAGAAATACTTTTGAATCTGACAGGAAATATGAATCGCTATATCTGGAGTTTTAACGGTGTACCGCTTTCTGAAACAGATATGATAAAAATCAAATCAGGAGAGGTCACACGTATCAAATTGAACAACCTGACGATGATGCACCACCCGATACACTTACACGGTCACTTTTTTCGTGTCATCAACGAAAACGGGGAACATTCTCCCTTAAAACATACTGTCAATGTACCGCCGATGCAAGAAGTGACCATTGAATTTTATGGAAATGAGTACGGCGATTGGTTTTTACATTGTCACGTTTTGTATCACATGATGGGCGGAATGGCACGCGTGTTCAGTTATGATACACCGCGTGACGAAAGAATGAAAGACTATCCCGCAGACATGATAATTGACGAAACTGACCACACGTTCGGGTGGGGAACGGCAGATATTGCCTCTCAGATGAGTGGTGTCTCTTTTGTCGCCTCCGATTTGCGCAATCAGCTTGACGTAGTTGCGGAATACGGGTACAATAAAAATCTGGAAGCAGAAGTGACTTATCAACGCTACCTCTATGATTATGCAGGTGTTTTTATTGGAGCAAATGTAGAAAATGGTACGCCCGGTAGTTTAGATGATTTAGAAATAACCGCTGTTGCGGGAATGCGTTTTTTAACTCCTTATTTGTTTGATTTGGATGTGCGTGTAGATAATAAATTACGTCCGCGTATCGGTATCGGCCGCTCTGTAATGATTTTTCCGCGCTTTTCTGTTTTCGGATATTACGAATATCAGGCGGACTTTGGTGCCGTTGAAAATGCAGAAAATCAGAATGAATACAGCCAAGAGATTGTCTGGAGTGCCGGCGCGGAATATCTGCTGTCACGTAACCTTTCGCTGATGGCGAGCTATGACAATCGCTTTGGCGCCGGTGGCGGATTATCTGTCAGATTTTAAAAACAAATAAATTTAACCAATAAAATTAAATCATGAAAAATTTAAAATTTAATGTGCTGCTTTTGCTTTTATTTTCTGTTGCCTTTTTTGCTTGCGGTGACGGCGAAAATAACCAAAGTGTCGAAATAAATACTCCCGCAGAAGTGAAAGCGGAAAAGAAAGCCGCCGCTGATATTGCAGATGCATCATTTGTTGACGGTATGACGGGCAAAGTATTTCACAATTATCTTCAAGTCAAGATGGCTTTGGTCAATTCGGATGCCGACGGCGTACAAACCGCTGCGGCAAACATGGCAGAAGCTTTTACTACCGAACGTGCCGAACTCAAAAATCTCGCACAAAAAATGGCGGACTCCGATGATTTAGAAACGCAACGCACTGCCTTTTTTGGATTTACTAAAGCAGCCGAAAAGTTGTTTAAAGAAGGACTATCAGAGGGAACTATTTACAAACAATTTTGCCCGATGGCATTCGATAATACAGGCGCAACTTGGTTTTCCGATGTTTCCGAAATTCGGAATCCTTACTTTGGCGAGAAGATGCTGAAGTGCGGAAAAGTCGAGGAAGTCATTAACTAAAATCAAAACCAAAGAACAACCGGGAAAAGTCACAAGTGGCTTTTCCCAACAACTCTAACAAAAAATAATAGACATGGAAAATAATATGAAAAAAGGAAACTACAAAAAATTCGGATTGATGATGATTGTCTCATTCGTCATTATGTACGCAGTCATGTTTTTAAATGCAGACCAATTTGACCACGTCATGTTGAGTTATACCCGACACTATATGACCATTTTGATGATAGCACCTATGGCAATCAGCATGATGCTTTTTATGTGGGGAATGTATGAAAATAAAAAGTGGAACTACGCGATTTTGGCAACTTCAGTCGTCGTGTTCTTCCTCACTTTGGGAGCTTTACGCAACCAAGTCGGCATCAAGGATGTACAATATATGAAAGCGATGATACCACACCACTCGTCAGCAATCATGGTGAGTCAAAAAGCTACTTTTGAAGACCCGGAGGTCGAGAAATTAGCAAAGGAAATTATTGAAGCGCAGAAGCGAGAAATTGCACAGATGAAGAAGATTATTTATCGATTAGAGAATGCGGAGTAGACATTTTATTTGCTTCCTATAATTACATAAATCTCTCCTGAAAAAGTGTAAGAGATTTACCTTAATTTCCTTTATTTTTGTAGTGATTACAAATCATTAAAACAAAGAATTATGACTACTAAATATATAATAACAGGAATGAGTTGCGGCGGCTGTGTCGGAGGAGTAAAGAAGGCAT
>CAZQTE010000025.1:0-25569 GCA_964595615.1 uncultured Saprospiraceae bacterium | reverse complement strand
GACGGAATTTTTGGTGGATGGTGGGATTACTTCGGCTTATGTGACGCCGGAGTAGAGGTGTTTTCTGTTCGTTATTTTGACCCCCTAACCCCCAGAATGGGGGAACTTTCGTTGAAGCTAATTTTATGGTAGCCCTTAGATTTTCTTTTTGGTTGGAATGCTGAAATTTAGAGATAGAGAAGGCTTGTACTTGAAAAAAGTTCCCCAAAATTGGGGGTTAGGAGGTCGAAGATACACTGAAATCTATATTCAGACATTCACGGCGTGGAACGACCGTGATACTTTATCCAATACAATGAAAAATACTTTCCAAACTATTTCCCCAATAGACAATTCCGTCTATGTTGAACGCGAACTCGCGAATGCCAACGCTATTGAAAATACTCTGACCGCCTCAAAAAAAGCACAAAAAGCATGGCAACATACGACCATTGCCGAGCGCGCCAAAGTCTGCCAGAAAGTAGTAGAATACTTCTTGCAAAATGCGGATGAAATGGCAAAGGAATTAACTTGGCAAATGGGGCGACCAATCCGCTACACACCTTTTGAGATTACCAAAGGTTTTAAAGAGCGTGCGGAGTATATGATTGGCATTGCGGAGCAATCATTGCAAGATATTGCCGTTCCAAAAATGGACGGTTTTCAACGTTATATCAAACGCGAAGCTATTGGAACAGTCCTCGTTCTCGCTCCTTGGAATTATCCCTATTTGACCTCTGTCAATGCGATTATTCCCGCAATTATGGCAGGCAACTCAGTTATTCTAAAGCACTCAGAACAAACGCCACTTTGTGCAGAACGTTATGCTGCTGCTTTTGAATATGCGGGCTTACCAAAGGGCGTTTTTCAGTATCTGCACATCAATCATGCACAGGTTGGAGAATTAGTGAAAGACATTCGAATTGACTATGTAGCTTTCACGGGTTCGGTGGCAGGAGGTCGTGCAGTGCAGCAGGCGATGAGTGGACGATTTATCAATGCAGGAATGGAATTAGGAGGAAAAGACCCTGCTTATGTGCGGGCGGATGCGGATTTGCATAATGCTGTTGAGAATTTGGTGGACGGTGCATTTTTTAATTCTGGTCAATCTTGTTGCGGCATTGAAAGAATATATGTGCAGGAAGATTTATTTGATAAATTTGTAGAAGGATTTGTAGATTTGACAAAGACTTATGTCCTCGGCAATCCTTTTGATGAGCAAGTAACGCTTGGTCCAATGGTACGCGCATCTGCTGCGAGATTTGCGCAAGATCAAATTGATAATGCCGTCAAACAAGGTGCAAAAGCATGGATTGATGCCAAAATATTTCCTGATCACAAATCAGGGACAGCTTATTTCGCGCCACAAGTTCTAACGAATGTCAATCATTCAATGGAAGTTATGAAGGAGGAAACATTTGCGCCAGTTATTGGAATTATGTCTGTCAAAGATGATGCAGAAGCTATCCGTTTGATGAATGATAGTGAATATGGTCTGACTGCCTCTGTTTGGACAAAAGACATTGATGCAGCAACAGCAATTGGAAATCAAGTCGAGACAGGGACATTTTTTATGAATAGATGTGATTATCTTGACCCCGCATTGGCATGGACGGGTGTGAAAAATAGTGGACGAGGGGTGACACTTTCGGCTGTGGGGTATGAGATGTTGACGCGGGCTAAGTCTTTTCATTTGAAAAAGTAATTTTTTGACCTTGGGAACTAAAGTTCCCGGTACCTTATGATTATGAAAGCAGGATTATTCGTTTGTGACCATGTAAAGGCAGATTATCAAGCAGAATTTGGAGATTATCCAGATATGTTTGCGCGTTTATTTCCTGATTTTGAATGGGAATTATATGATGTTTACAATGGTCATTTTCCAGAAAACTTAGAGGAATGCGATGTCTATATGGCAACGGGTTCATCGCACTCTGTTTATGAAGATTTGGATTGGATAATTCGCTTAAAATCTGTTATTCGAGAAATTTATGAACAGAAAAAATACTTTATTGGCTTTTGTTTTGGACATCAATTGATAGGAGAAGCATTAGGAGGAAAAGTGCGAAAATCACCCAATGGTTGGTGTATTGGTGTTCACGAATTTAAAATTGAAAAGCAAAAAAAGTGGATGCAGCCGTCAAGCGACTCTATCAATATTCTAATGATGTGTCAAGACCAAATCTTGGAATTACCAGAAAATTCTACTGTTTTGGGAGGTGATGAAAAGTGTCCTGTTGGTATTATTCAAGTGGGTGAGACGATGCTGGGGATACAAGGGCATCCTGAATTTTCTAAGGAATATGATAAACTTCTAATGGTCAATCGGGTAGATAGAATGGGGCGAGCATTAGTTGATGAGGCACTTTTGAGTTTAGAAAAAGAAGTAAATGTTGATACAATTAGAGATTGGATTATGCGTTTTTTGAATGAAAATAAATGATAATTAGTTATACAAAGTCGTCTCTTATTTCTCCCAACAAAAACAAATACTGCGCGTTTAATTTTGCGCCGTTTTAATGCAGGAGAAGGGAGTTTATACTTTAAATTAATTCAAGATAATAAAGAATATCTAACTGATTTTCCGACAACGATGAGCCATAATTCATCCGCAACAGAGTCTGAAAAATATATCCAAAAATGCATCGCCCAATGGTATTTACAAGAAGTTTATTGCTTTGCTATTTGTGAGAAAGAAAGAGATGTAGTCATTGGAATGATGCGTGTTTTTAAAATAGATTGGGATTTTCCTTCTGCTGAAATTGCCTATTTTTTGGATGATAAATATAAAGGACAGGGTTATGTTACGGAAGCATTACAACACACCACTGAGTTTTGTTTTGATGTTTTAAAAATGAATAAACTACATTTGCGAACGAATGTAGAAAATAAAGCAAGCCAAGCAGTGGCGAAAAAGTGTGGCTTTGTTTTAGAAGGAATACACAAGGAAGATTTTAAAGATGTCAATGGTGACTTTGTAGATATTTTTAGATTTGGATTGACACGGACAGCTTACGCTCAAAAATGAACATGGATATTTATCAAAGAAAATCACGTTGGAAAATATACCTCGCTGCAGCAGGGGCGCTTATTGTGTTGATTTCAACTTTATATTCTACCTATTTAGCACAGCAATTAGCTAAAGAAGAGCGAAAGAAAATGGAGATGCACGCAAATGCAATGCAAGAAAATTTCAAAAGTAATGAAATTGCCTTCGCTATTCAATCTATGTGTCCCGACGCTCCTCAACAAGATATAACTTTCTTTTTTGAGGTTATAAAATCAAACACAACTATCCCTATTCTTTTGGTCGATGAAATGGGTCAAGTGGTGGATGCAAAAAACTATGGAGAAATAGACTCCTTAGGAAAAGAAAGAGAACTAGAACGCTTCATTAGAGAAGGAGTAGAACCCATTGTTGCCTACGCGGGGCAGCGTCTTTATTATAAAGAGTCCAATCTCCTCACTCAACTCCGCTACTTCCCATTCTTTCAATTAGGGTTAATCGGAGCATTCATCATCATAGGATATTTAGCCTTTTCATCCGCTAGGAAAGCACAAGAAAATCGTGTTTGGGTCGGTATGGCTAAGGAAACTGCGCATCAATTAGGAACGCCAATTTCCGCCATTATCGGTTGGATTGAGCACATGAAAATGATACGCGAAGAGGACGAAGAGATTTTAGAAGTAGCAGCAGAATTACGAAATGATGTTACTCGATTAGAGTTAGTTGCAGACCGATTTTCTAAGATTGGTTCTGAGCCAGAATTAAAACAAATCAACGTTTACGACGAAATAGAAAAGTGTCGCGTGTACATGGAACGCCGCGCACCGCGCAAAGTAAAGTTCAATTTTCCAGACCCAACAGCCAATGCTGCAATTAATTTTAATATAAATCCACATCTTTTTGATTGGGTTATAGAAAATTTATTACGCAATGCTTTGGACGCTATGAATGGGAAAGGTGAAATCACTACTACCATTTATGAAGATAAAAACGACGTATTCATTGACATTAGCGACACAGGAACGGGGATTCCTGCTAATAAATTCAAGTCCGTTTTCAATCCAGGATTTACTACAAAAAAACGTGGATGGGGTTTAGGTCTTTCATTAGCTAAACGTATCATTGAAAAGTACCATACCGGCAAAATTTTTGTGAAGAAATCAGAAGAGAATAAAGGCACGACATTCACGATACAATTGCCAAAAAGTTAAAGGAAGAAACTCCTTTAAGAAAAACAATCACTTTGAAAATTTCAATATTAAAATATTTCTTCTCATTAACTCTTATTTTCGTCACCTTTTGTGTCTTGTCAGCAAGTACAAATATCTACGATTTTGAGGTGACGGTATTAGGACAAAATGGAGAACCTATCATTGGTGCTACAGTGAAAACTGATGATAATAAATTTGCAGATGTAACTGATATAGATGGAAAAGTTATTCTCCGCGATTTACTCTACAACGATATTTTAAATTTTTCATACGTTGGTTATGATGTTTTACGTATTCCTTTTTTCGAAATACGAAAACGAGGAGGGAAAGTCATTATGCGAGAACAACAAAACGTTCTTGCTGAAATTGTTGTCATCGGACGACGAGATGAAGTGGAAGCAGATATTCCCTATACTGTCCAGAATATCACCCGTAAACAAATTGCACTAACTAACTCCCAGACAGCTGCAGATATTCTCCGTGACCACGCAGGAGTCTTTGTCCAAAAATCTCAAATGGGAGGTGGTAGTCCAGTCATTCGAGGCTTTGAAGCCAATCGTGTTCTTTTGGTTTTAGACGGCGTCCGAATGAATAATGCCATTTATAGAAATGGACATTTACAGAATGCGATAACTGTTGATGCTTCAATTTTGGAGCGTGCGGAGGTGATTTATGGACCAGGCTCATTGATTTATGGTAGTGATGCCTTAGGTGGGGTCATTCATTATCGAACACGCGATCCAAAGCTATATTTTGGAAATGATAAAGACGGTTATACTTCGGAAGTAAATGTATTTACACGTCATGCGACTGCAAATACAGAGAAAACCATTCACGCAGATTTGAGTTATGGGAAAAGTAAATGGGGTTCTTTGACTAGTTTGAGTTTTACAGATTACGATGATTTGCAAGCAGGAAGTAAACGCCCAGAAGGCTTTGAGGATTTTGGGAAAAGATATTTTTATGCTTTTCGTGATGTACAGGGACGTAATGACCAGTCTATTGAAAATACAGCCATAGTTGGAAATGATACCGTAGGTAATTATGATTTGCAACGAGGAACAGCCTATTGGCAAGCAGATTTTTTGCAAAAGATAAAATTCCAACCTAATGATGATTTATATTTTGTTGGAAATTTACAATATTCTACGACCAGTGATATTCCACGTTACGATAATTTGAGTGATGTTGTTTATAACGAGGCTTACGGAATAGAAGGAGAACGCCAACGTGATTTGAAATGGTCAGAATGGTTTTATGGACCACAGAAAAGATTTTTGACCTCTTTAAAAACACAAATTCTCAACAAAAAATATTTTGACAAAGCGACGATAATCGCGAGTTATCAATGGATAAATGAAGAACGTGTTCAGCGTAAATTTAATCGTTCAGATTATGAGTTTGGCTTAGAGAGCGTGAATGTATATTCTTTGACCGCTGATTTTGATAAGAAATATGGCGCGAAAAAGCGTCATGAGATTTCTTATGGTTTTGATGCAACTCATAATCAGGTTTTTAGTGTAGCAGGGAAAACTGATATTACAACAGAAGACCGACGTGTTGGTGGTGCTTTATCTCGGTATCCATTACAAGGAAGTGAGATGGATTTAGCTGGGGCTTACGCTACTTATCGTTGGAAAACTGTAGATACTTCATTGGTTTTTAATGCAGGATTAAGGTATTCTTACGTAAGATTACAATCTATATTTTCACCTGATGACCCGATAGAATGGCCAGCAGAATGGACAGAAGGTAAAGGAATCCAAAATGTAAATATGGATTTGACTTATGGCTTAGGTATGACTTTTAATGCTGCTAATAATTGGCAAGTACGTGCCTTAGCTTCTAAAGCATTTCGTTCCCCTAATATTGATGACTTTGCAAAAATTCGAGAAAAAAATGGTTTCATAACTATTCCAAACCCCGAATTACAGCCAGAAAAGGCATACTCTGGAGAATTGACAATTGCTAAAGAAACGCGTAATTATAAAGCACAAGATGGTTCTGCATTAAAACTAAGTTTGACTGGATATTATACTTACTTACAAGACGCAATATCGCGTCGGAATGCACCTTTGCCAGACCCTAATAATAATATTCCTATAGAGAATGAGGGCTTTTTATTTCAGTATGACACACTGGTTAGTACAGGAAAAATAGATACTTCCGTTTTTGTGACTCAGGCAAATCTGAATGCAGAGAATGGTTTTGTCTATGGCTTCTCTGGAAATTTACGTGCGCGCTTTAATCGTAATTGGTCTGCAAAAGCAGGCATCAATTATACTTACGGGCGTATTTCTTATCGAGATGAATTTTTCAGTGAAGAGGGAGTCTTATTGGCAGAAGTAGACACCTTGGTTCCATTAGACCATATTCCACCTTTGTATGGACAAGTATCGATTGCTTTCAAATCAGATAAGTTTAAAGCAGAATTTACGACACGACTTATGGGGGCGAAAAAGTTGGAGGATTATGCCATCAATGCGATAACCTATAAAAATGGAGTCTATATAATAGACAGAGAAGGTTCGACGGATAATTTGGATGAAGGACCGTCAATCGATACTTTCGACCCTTTAACGAATGCTAGAACTCAAGAATTTGTGGGAACCTACGGTTACACGCTTTTTAATTTATATACCTCCTGGCAATTCAGTGAAAAGTTCAGTTTAGACTTGGCCGTAGAGAATATTACAGATATTCATTATCGTCCTTTTGCCTCGGGAGTGAGTGGTGCAGGAAGGAACTTTATCGTTGCCTTACGTGGACGTTTTTAAGGAATAAGTGCGTGAATACTATTTACAGTTCTTATAGAATTTTTCCAAAGTCTCATGAAACTTAATTAAAGTATGGCTATGGATACCAGTTGCAGTTTGAGTAAGATTATATTGCGTTAAAATCGATTGAATATCAGATTGCGCCACATCAGATTTTGCGGATAGTTTCTTTTCAAATTCCTCATCAAGTTCTCTACTCGTCATTCTATACTTATCTCTGACAAAAGCCAACCACAGTTTAAATTTCTGAGCGGCTAATTTTTGATGATTTTCTTGTTGAAAATATAATTGCCCAATCGTACCGACAAATTCCAAAGAGGTATTCCTATTCTTTTCTGTCACAGGAATAATCCGCTGCTGACGCTTTGCGCGGAAGATTAAATATAAGAGAGCTAAGCCCAATGAGATATACCAAGCCCAACGCAATGCGGGTTGTGATAGAATGTAGGATAATTCACTTTCGGTGTTGAAAGTCCGATTATTTTGCATCCAGTTTTCACGCTCATTGCGACGGCGACTGACGCCTTCTGATACACGACTATAAGTGTCATAATAGACGCTTTCTCCATCTAAATGAGACATCACTTTTCCAGCATAAGCCAAACTTTGTTCTTCTTGCAAAGCCAAATTGGAGAAAGCCATTGGTGTCGTATGCAAGTAAAAATAACCTTTACCATACTTCGCACGGGCAAAATTTGATAAGTCATAATTCATCTCTCCCAAACTAATCATACTATACTCCTCTTCACAAAAGAAGGAAGACTCGATGTAATTCCAGTTATAATTTCTTGGCGTAAAATTCTTATAATACTTGTAAGTGAAATTAGAATCTGCACGTAAATTGGGATGGGCAATATTTAGACCAGCTACGCTATCTTGCAAGCTTTCATAGTCATTCCAATAAGCCTCATAACACTCATCGTAATAAATATAAAACATCAAATCATAAGGAATAGACTTGCTTGAAATAAAGGCATTATTCCCATTTTCTACAAAGGAAAGCAAACTCTGCGTACTCATACTATCTGTAAACATAGCAGGACCTACGAAAATATAGTTTGCTTTTTTAGTAGAGTCAGATAGTTCTTGTGGTAAAATATTTGCCAAGCTATCATCAATAATGACAAAGTCTTCTTTCTCATATTCCGCCTTTAGCAACTCATAAAAGACATAAGCGCCATAAGGCTGTTGAGAAGTTTCATCATAAGTTTCTCGCCAACTAAAATTTTTCTTTCCCTTGCAGCCGTCTCCGGTCAGCACGAAAAATGCTAATAAAACTGCGACGAGCGCGCCGCCGATAAGTATGAGATTTTGTTGGTTCAAATTATTTTTATTTCTTCACTCTCTCCACTAATCCCCGAAATTTTCCTTCAAAGCCAGTAAAAGATTCTTTATCAATTTTTCCGCCACCATACCAGATACGTTCAAAAATATTCGTCACTTCGTTAAATTCCGTAAAGAAAACAGACTTACGCAATTCTCTTAAATATTCTCCATTCGTCTTATCTCGCTTCCACTTTATTAATTTTTTTAGAGACAATTCTTTGATGATAGCTAGATAATATAAGCGCATAGCCAGAGCATAATCTCCTTTCTCCTTTGCTTCGCGTATAAAACGTTCCAAATCCGTTTCGTGAATATTTTCCTCGATATTCTCTAGTGTAATCGCTGTTTTTTCGATTTTTTTATTTTTAGGAAGTCCATCTTTTATCAAAAATAAAATAATCATAACCACCACAGCAACTAAGAATATTATCGCAAAAATTTTAAATAAGCCAGCACCAAATGAACTACCGCCACTGCTAATATTCCTTTCTCTGAAAAAGTCATCACCAAAACTATCTTCTCCTTTCTCTTTATTCTCTTCTTTTAATTCCTCCCGTTTGCCCGAATAATCCATATCAGAAGTAATTTCTTCCCACTTTTTCTTATCTAGTTCTTGTGCAGGAATATTCTTCTCCAAGAAAACATCTTCGGGTAATTGAGCATTTATATTTAAGCTAAATAGAAAGAAAAGGCTGAATAGTAACCATTCAGTAAGGCGAGGAAAAGTAATATTGGCGGTGTTTTTAGTCATGTTTAATAAGGAAATGGAGTATGCTTTCTTGAAAAATATCTTTTAGTGGACGGTTTTCGCATTCCTAATACAACTTTGTAGAAGGTAAAAGCATTTCTAAAAGTAAACATAGTAAAAACTATTCTATAAATATAAAATCTTATGAAAAATATAAATCCTGCGATTATTGAAAATGCTATGAGTTATACCGAGTATCGAGATTTAATCGATACTCTTTTTGCTGAAGATAAAACAACTGGTCCAATTCAATCACCAGCGATGTTGAATTATACCAAGATGAATATTGCTCGAATGCGTCGTTTGGATAAAACGACACGTTTAGCACCTGAAACTTTAGAAAATTTAGAGAAAATTAAGGAGCCTCAGACTTGGTTAGTCATTACCGAAGCTTGGTGTGGAGACGCAGCACAGATAGTTCCTGTGATGAATAAAATGGCAGAAGTGCAAACAAACATAACTTTACGTTTCATTTTGAGAGATGAAAATTTAGAAGTTATGGATGCCTTTTTGACGAATGGTGGTCGTTCTATTCCAAAATTAATCGTGACAGTTGGAGAGGATAATGAGGTTGTAAAAAGCTGGGGACCACGTCCGACAGAAGTTCAAGAGATAGTGACACTTTCGAAAAAAGAATTAGCAGCGATAGAAGATGAGGAGTCAAGAAAAATTCATACACAAGCAGAAAAATATAATGTACAAAAGTGGTACGCAAAAGATAAGACAAAGCAGATACAAGAGGAAATTTTAGCGTAGCTTAGGTTTTTTACAGCCCGATAGTTATGTGCATTAATTAAAAAGCGGAATGAAGTGATTATACTTCATTCCGCTTTACTTTTCCAGCTAACAAAACCGAAAGCCTGAACGACTATTCAATCAAAGTCATCCGCATCATATTTGTACGGAAACGACGGTGCAATGGCATACTACCAATGTTAATCACTACATCATCAGCTTTAACCAAATCAGCTTGCTTCAAGATGTTATTTACATCTTCAACAGTCTCATCTGTTGTCGTAAATTTATCATAGTAAAAAGTACGTACACCCCAAACCAAACTCAAGGTCGAAAGCATATGCATTTTATCCGAGAAAACGTAGATTTTTGAATCTGGACGGAAACTCGACACTTTAAATGCAGTATAACCAGAACTAGTCATACCAACAATCGCTTTCGCATCTACCTCATTTGCTGCACGTGCAGCCATAAAACAAGCAACATCAGAATAATAAGTACGTGATTGTCTCGCAGGTGCTGGGCGACGACCACTGATGTCAAAAACAGCTTCTGCTTCATTGATGATTTTAACCATTGCCTTAATCACCGTTACAGGGTGCTTTCCAACAGAAGTTTCACCACTCAACATTACCGCATCTGTACCGTCTAATACCGCATTAGCAACATCTGTAATCTCCGCACGTGTCGGTGAAGGACTTGTAATCATACTATCCATCATCTGCGTTGCTACGATAACTGGGCGAGCACGTTGGCGGCATTTGCGCACAATTTCTTTTTGTAATAAAGGCAAACGTTCCATTGGCACCTCTACACCTAAATCTCCACGTGCGACCATTACCGCGTTAGAGTTTTTGATGATTTTATCCAAATTTTTGATAGCCTCTGGCTTTTCGACTTTTGCGATAATTTTCGCAGGATGATTTACAGCGTCAATACGCTTACGTAAATCTTTTAAGTCTTTTCCTGTACGAACGAAAGACAAGGCAATCCAGTGAACAGGTTGTGTTAAGATAAACTCCAAATCCACTAAATCTTTCTCTGTCAAACATGGCAAAGAAATCTTTGTATTTGGTAAATTCACACCTTTATTAGAAGATAATGTTCCTCCAAAAAGTGTTTTTAATTTCACCTTACTTTTTTTGTCAGTCGCAACAACTTCGAAAACCAATTTTCCATCATCAATCAAAACGCGCTCGCCGACTTTTACATCTTTAGCGAAGCGGTCGTAGCTCATGTACACATTTTTCATGGTACCGAGTGTTTTCTTGTTACTGAAAGTGACAACATCACCAGCATTCAATTCCAATGCATTATCTTTGATTTTTCCGACACGCAATTTTGGACCTTGCAAATCTGCTAGAAGACCGCAGTGCATATTGTACTTCTCATTGATATAGTTCACATTATTGATGACCTTTTGGTGGTCTTCATGTGTACCATGAGAGAAATTAAGGCGGAAAATATTAACCCCTTCTCGCGCCAAGGCAAGTAGGTTTTCATAAGAAGAACAAGCGGGACCGACGGTAGCGACGATTTTTGTATTTTTCTGAACGTATTGATTCATAATAGTACTGGAATAAAAAATAGTGATAAAGAATAAGGCTTTACTTAGTCGTTTTTACTTTGCGAAGCAGCGAAGTTAGTGTAATTTTTACAATTACCAAAAAGTCAGTTAATTATTTAATATTGAATAATAGAAATTAAACATCAACAAGGATAAATGTATGAAAAATAATCGCAATATTTTACTTTGGCTATTTGCTATTATTTCTTTAGCTAATATTGGAGGAGAAATACTTCAGTCTGTCAATATTATTTTTGCAACAAAGCCAATTTTGATGATATTATTATCCTTATGGTTTTATGTAGAAACTAAGGAGAAATTTAATCGTTTTACGCGCTATATACTTGGCGGTTTCGTCTTTTCTATTTTTGGCGATACCTTATTGATGTTTAATGAGAATGGAGTTGGAGGAGAGATATTTTTCCTTTTAGGTTTGGGGAGTTTTTTGATTACTCATTTATTTTATGTGGCTGCCTTTTTAGAATATCAAAAAACAGAAATAGGCTTCATTGCTCAAAATAAATGGCTCTTTCTCCCATTTGCAGCTTTTCTTTTAATGAATACAGCATTCCTCTGGGACGGAATACCAATGGATATGAAAATTCCAGTAGTTGTATATTCTTCAGCAATAGTCGCAATGACAATGTCTTGCCTCAATCTAAAAACAAAAACTCAAAAAACAGCTTTTCAAATTCTTTTTAGTGGAGTTTTACTTTTTTTGATTTCAGATACTTTTATTGGTATTAATAAATTTCATACAGAACTTCCTTGTGCGCGGATATTGATTATGATACCTTATTTGTTAGGGCAATATCTTATTGGAAAAGGAGCTCTTCGTATTACGCATTCGCAGGAGAAATAAATAAAATTTTTAAAAAAGTAATAATTTTTAAACTCCAAGCAGCGGATTAGAGATTTAGAGCCTCTCTATATTACCGTACACTTAATACAAAAAAAGAGGGGCATGTTTTTACATGTCCCTTTTTTACATTTTACTTTTACTTATTGTTTTGTTGTTACTAAAACAAAAAAACCGGCTTTCAACATAAGCTGAAAGCCGGTGAATTAATGGGTTCCTTCACAAATTTTACTAAGTAAAGGATTGCCTCCTATTTCCTGTACTTGGTATATTTCAAACACCGTACCAATTAATTTTATTTAAATATATAAGTGGTTAAAAATCTTTTGATTTTATATGGTTAAAAATAAAAGAGCCTTGATTTATTTAATATGAAATCAAGGCTCTTTATAAAATAGAAGAATAATTAGGACTCAACTTCTATCCATTCTTACCAGCGTTTTTTAACTGAGTAATATATTTTTCTAACTCCATTTCATCATAAACCAAAACCTCACGTGCTTTACTTCCTTCACTTGGACCTACAATACCAAGTGCTTCCAATTGATCCATGATACGTCCTGCACGATTATATCCTAATTTTAGACGACGCTGTATCATTGATGTAGATCCATGTTGATTTTGTACAACCAAACGTGCTGCATCTTCAAAGTTTTCATCAACGTCACTATACTTCAATCCTGAAGCACCATGTTCCGCATCGTCTCCATGAAATTCTGGTAAAAGATATGGCTCAACATAACCCCGCTGATCTCCAATAAATTTAAGTACAGCTTCTACCTCAGGGGTATCAACAAAGGCACATTGTAAGCGAATCATATCACCACCGACAGAAAGAAGCATATCACCACGACCGATTAATTGGTCTGCGCCACCTGCATCTAAAATTGTGCGACTATCAATTTTTGAAGTTACTTTAAAGCCAATTCGAGCAGGGAAGTTTGCTTTAATGACACCTGTAATAATATTTACCGAAGGACGTTGTGTTGCAATAATTAAGTGGATACCAATTGCCCGCGCCAATTGTGCTAAACGACCAATAGGCAATTCAATTTCTTTACCAGCAGTCATAATTAAATCCGCAAACTCATCAATCACTAAGACAATAAACGGTAAGAAACGGTGTCCTTTTTGAGGATTTAAACGTCGTGCAACAAATTTATCATTATACTCACGAATATTACGTGCAGATGCAGATTTAAGTAAGTTATAACGCTCATCCATTTCTATACACAGAGAATTCAATGTATGAACTACCTTATTTGTTTCTGTAGTAATTGGCTCATCTGCACCAGGTAGAAAAGTCAAAAAGTGTGCTTCTAACTGTGCATAAGGGAAAAGCTCGACCTTCTTAGGGTCAACTAAAACTAACTTTACCTGTGAAGGGTGTTTTTTATAAAGTAGAGACATCAATATCGTATTGATACCAACCGACTTACCTTGACCTGTCGCACCTGCTATTAGTAAGTGCGGCATTTTTGCTAAATCTGCTACAAAAACTTCATTGTTAATCGTTTTACCTAAAGCAATCGGCAAATCCATTTTTGCCCGTTTAAATTTTTCTGACATCAAGACTTCCTTCAAAGAAACGATTTGTTTTTTCTTATTTGGCACTTCAATACCAATTGTTCCACGCCCAGGAATTGGAGCGATAATACGAATACCCAATGCAGCTAAAGAAAGTGCAATGTCATCCTCTAAATTCTTGATTTTTGAGATACGAACACCTGCTGCAGGAACGATTTCATAAAGTGTAACTGTAGGTCCAATCGTCGCACGAATTTTCGTAATTTCGATTTTATAGTTAAGCAGAGTCTCAATAATCTGATCCTTGTTCATTTCCAATTCTGCGCGGTCGACTTCAAATTTCTGGTCGTCATAACTGAGTAGCAAGTTCGTAGTTGGGTGCTCATAACTCGCCAAATCCAAAGTTGGGTCATAGGGCTCTGTATGGTCTGCATTTTCTTGTGCTGCTGCCACATCTGGTTGAGCGCCGCCGTCAGCGATTTCTACCTTTGGCGTGGTATCTGGAGATGGCGCATCAGTCACTGCTTCAGGGCTGACTGGTGGTGCAATTTCAAGACTGGCATCGCCTGCTTTAAGACTTTGTGGTTTTTGTCGTTTAGCTTTTTCTTCTAACTCAAATGCTAATTGATTTTCACGTAAGAGAGAACGTTTTTGTTCGCGATCTTCCGAACTAACACTAGGCTTCAGTGATTTTTTTTCTTCTTTTGCAGGAGAACTAACTGCGGCAACAGCTTCAGTTGTCTCAGTTGCTTTTGCAGGTCTGCGGCGGACTTTACCATTGATTAAATCTTCAAAGAACCATTTAACTTCTTGTACTGCTTTTTCAAAGGTAAGATTGCGGAAGTCTGGATTTAAAAACCAAACCAAAAAACCGACAATAGAAGTAAAAAGTAAAATGAACATTCCGACTAAACCAACGAAACCTTGTAACCAAGTGGCTATCATATCTCCAAAGGCGCCTCCCCAAGGAAAGGTTGAATTTTGAAAAATAAAAGCAAAAAATACAGAGGAGAATAATAGTAGTAAAAAAGAATTCCAAAGGAGCTTGGTATTTTGCTTTAGAGGAACATTTTTAATTAAATCAATACCATAACGCACCAGTATTCCAACAAAAAGAAAGGAAGAAATACCAAAGCCCCAGTAAAAGAAACCATTAGAAACAATTGCACCTAATCGTCCTAACCAGTTATTCATTGTGATATCACTTGCCAATAAATTATGCAAAAATGCTTTATCATAATCTTCTTGCCAAGTAAAAATATAAGAAACAAAAGCCACAAAAAGATATGCCGCAATAAAGCAGCAGATGATACCTGCGAGCTTTGGGACGCGCTCATCAGTTATCGCCATTTTCAGCTTAAGCTGTTTTTTATTATTTGTTTTTTTTCCGGTCGCCATAAGGATTGAAAAAAATTTCAGATAGTATGTTTACAAGTGTCTCTCTCCGAAAAACAATTTGCTTTGTATAACTGGCAAATTTATACAAATTGGTTTAGAAAACAGAATATTAATGTATCCGATTATGAGGAATTTGTCCAAAAGAGTATAAACGAGAGTTTTATAAAGACATATTACTAATAATTTATTCCTTTAGATTTTGGACTTTGGACAAAAGATATTAGACTTTAGATGTTAGATTATTCAAGTGAAAAATCAATTTTCGACTTTATAAAATATTGATAGTCAATCAAATATGTATTGTGTTAATATTGCTATTTAGTAATCTAACATCTAAAATCTTTCGTCCAAAGTCTAATTAGATTACTATTAATATATAATCTTTTTTCAGGAGAGGAGCTATCCTTGTAAAATAATACTTGTAGGCCTTTCTTGTTTCTGTGACAGGGCAAAATGTTTAAAATAAAATGACGCTTAAAAAATATTAAATGTGTTTAAATGATTGATTTTTAGCTTTAAATAGTTATGTAATATTTTTAATGTAAAAAATAATTAAATATTTTTCAATTGTTTAAGTAGCTGAATAAGAGTGAGTTAGTTGGGTTTTGTTCTCTTCTAGTATTAATTCGATAAAAAGCAGTATGATATTTGATTTACGCCTAGCGTAATAGCTCAAATAACTTTGCCTTACAAAAAATACACGTCGGCTTAATACACAAGATTATGCGTACATTAAATAAACTTTCTACCCTCACTTTATTTTTATTACTTCCTCTGTTTGGTCTATCTCAGACTCCTGTAGTTACAGAAAACTCTGCTGGAGAAAATTTCGTTGGAGAAGATTTTTGCTTTGAAGTAGACTTCACAAATGATGATGCAACGGTTGGCTATCAACCTTATCTTCGATTTATCATTCCTCCCGAATTAGATGTTAACTCTATTACTTTTGGTCCCTCTTCAGGTGGACAAGTTGTACTTACGCAAGTTTTCAACGGCTCGGGTATTATAGAAGACCCTATCATTGGAGAAGATGTTATGGGAACAACGGGGCATACCTTGATGATATTTGAAATGCCAATTGGGTCTGTTGTGGAAAATGGACCAGATTTGATAACTAATATGTGCATAAATATAGATCCCAATGCCACAATTAATTCTCCATTAGATATTGAGATTACACCAATTTTCGCTTTTGGAGATTCTCCTACAGGCGGAACGCCTTCAATAGGAATGCCGATTAATGCAACAATAAATCCTACACTTTATACTTATCGAAAGGTAGTTGAAGCCTTTGAAGGCGAGAGACCTCCTGGACCTTCATGGGCAATGACATATCGCTTAATTGTTGATATTGCAGATGGACAAACAATTAATAACCTTCAATTCGAAGATATATTACCACCAACTTTACAGTTTGTAGGAAATCAGAGTATTACAGGAGGCGGCGGAGCTTCTTTTAATCAGTTGCCTTCAACAATGAGTCCAGGTGGAACTATTAGTGTTTCTGGTGGTAGTGCAACTGGAACGGCAGGAAGCGAAGATGTAGTCGTTGAATATGATGCTTATATTATTGATATTTTAAATCATAGTAATTGCGGAACTCAGCAAGTTATAAATAATTCAATGTTTGGAGTCGGTTCGTTGACGGACGCATCAGATGTGCCAATATTAGCAAGACATCTAACGGTAGAAAAGACGACACTTAATGGAGAAGACAGAATACCTGGAAATACTGTTGATTTTAATATAAATTTTGAAGTGTCAGATTATGACGTAGCGGATTTTTTAACCTTGACTGATTTAGTACCAGATGGATTAGAGACTCCTTTAGCTGGCGATATTTCTCTAACTGTTGGAGGAGTAGTTGTCCCTATTAGTCCGACTATTACTTATAATGGGACAACGGGTGTTTCTACCATTTTTGTAGATGTACATGATGCTTATGGTCAGGATTTAGTTGGACCAATTAGCGGTACTTTGACTTACAGTACAACAATAAAGCAAAACTATGTATCAACTGGTTTTGCGGTTTTAGCAAATGACTCTTTTGGAGAAGAAGTTGAAATGGTTTATTCTACACCACAGAATGGAGCTAATTGTCCAACAACAAGTTTTTCAGGAGTAACTATTCAAGAGGTTTTTATAATGAAGGAAATTGTAAACCTTCAACCAGAATATGACCCAGGTGATTTAGTAACCTATCGTCTGACAATGGATATCCCTTCTGGAGACTCGAGAGATATTACTTTTACAGATTATTTTCCATTACCAGTATTAAATATTACGAATTTTGTTCCTGATTGGGGGAATAATGTTCGTTATGTTACAGGTTCTGGTTTTATCACAGGGAGTCCACCGACTATTACTAAAGATATATCAACGAATTCTTTAAACTTCTTCTGGAATCTGATTTCGACGTCAATGGCAGGTACTTTATCAATTGAAATAGATGTTCCTATTTCAACTGAACCATTTGCCGATAATCTTTTTCATTCCAATATATTTCAAGCAGAGACAAGTAATACCTCTGCTGTCACAGCTTCTGAAACATCTTCTGTTCTTATTCAGATTTTTGCTCCAGAAATGACAATTGATAAAAGTATTATTGCGACAACTAATGGTAATATATCTGGAGGTAATTTGAATAATGCAGATGCTGGTGATGAGGTGACGTTTAGAATTACAGCTGAAAATATTGGTGGTGCAGACGCGTTTGATGTAACTATTAAAGATAATCCTCCGAGTGAATTTACTTCTTGTAATTTAGTATCTGTAACACAAGGAAACGGAACAACGAACATTCCTTATACTGGAGATTTATTTACAACAGGAATTGTACTTGATAATCCTGTAAAGGAAGCAGGAGACGGAGGCTCTACACAAGAGCACATAGCAGAGATTGTTTATACCTGTATTTTAGACGGGACTGTAATACCGCGTCAGGTCATCACGAATACAGGAGAATTAGATTACACATCTGCTACAGGGGCAGGGACTTTCCCAACTTTAACTGATGATGCAACGACAACAATAGCTCAACCAAGTATTACCAAAGCACTTATTGATATTGACCCCAATTATTCAGGGAATATGGATGATGTCCAAATTGGAGAAACTTTAACTTATCAAGTTATTGTAACTATCCCAGAAGGTACTTCTCCAAACTGTTCTATTAGAGATAATTTAGATACAGGTTTAGAATTTATAGATTTTGTTTCTGTTGTTCCAAGTGCGGGTATCACTACAGACTTAGGTGGAGGATTTGCTACTGTAGCAGGAACAAGCATAAGTGGAACATCATTTAATGTCAATTGTGGTAATGTTACTAATAGCAATACTGATAACAGTGTTGATGACATAATCACTTTTACTTACAGAGTTTTGGTGACAAATATTGCCTCAAATGACGAAGGGCGAGTATTGGATAATCGTGCTACATGGCGTTCAAATAATAGAAATGTTAATAGTAATCGTCCACAAGTAACAGTACGTGAATCTGATTTAAGTATCATAAAAGGTGTAAGCGGAACTACGAATGGAAATTCAACATTAAGCGCGCCGACATCGACACCACCAGACAGTGACTTAACAGATGGTGAAGGTTTGGATATGATTAATTTCACGACGACTTTGACCAATTCTGGTTTGGGAGCAGCTTTAGATGTAGTTGTAACTGACCCAAGTCCAGATGGCTTGACACCTTATGTTATCACGAGTATTGTAGACCAAGATGGTAATCCAGTTGCTTATACAGGAGATTTCTTGACAGGAATAGTATTGACAGACCCAATTCTTCCTGGTAATTCTGTTATCATTAATTATGATGCAGATATTGAGGCTGATGTTAGTGCAGGTGATATTATTAATACAGAAGCAACTGCGATGTATGACCCCGCGCCAGGTAGTACTTCTCCAAGTTCTATTAGTGACCCTGCTAGTTTGGAAATCATTCGCCCAGAAGTTACCAAGACTTCTATTTCTGTATTGCCAGGTTATGGCGCTTCACCCGACGAAGTGACTATTGGTGAGGTTTTAACTTATGAAGCAGAAATTACTATTCCGCAAGGAGTAATGACTAATGTGATTTTTGAAGATATTTTAGCCGAAGGCTTAGCTTTTGTAACGGTAAATGAGGTTGTTGCTAGTACTAACTTAGCCACATCTCAAGCAGGTGGCTTTGCTATGTTAGATGATAATGCTGTCATTTCCGCACAAGGAGGTGGTGCAACAAATCAAGATAGAAAATTAACGATTGACTTTGGAACAATTACCAATTCAGATATGGATGGTACTGTTATTGAAAAAATAACAATAACTTATCAAGCTGTTGTTCTAAATATTTCTTCTAATACAAGAGGACAAATATTAGCTAATAATGCAGCCTATAGTTGGGACGACGATGCAAATCCTGGAACTCCATTCGTGTCTGCAGGTAGTACAAACGTAACTGTCATTGAGCCAGAATTGACAATCGACAAATCATTTTTAGATAATTCAATCACGAATATAGAAGAGACATTTGTTACCTTGAATATTGCACATACTAGTGCTTCAAATTCTATTGCCAATGATGTATTCTTAGAAGACGTTCTTCCATTTGGAATGATGTACGTAGGTGGTACATTGAGTTCAACTTGTCCAATGGCAGATATAAATTTTGTAGAAGATTTATCTCCAGCTTCGGGCGGAACAATCACTGCAGCAGTGCCAGCCTTACCCGTTGGACAAACATGTGCGGTTTCATTCCGAGTACAATATGACCCCGCAAGTGATGATTGTCAAGACTTAGAAAACTGCTCAGATTTAACTTACGAAAGTTTAAGATCTGATGACCAAATAGGATTACCAACTTCTCCAACAAATACCTTAGGAGTAGAAAGAACAGGTGATAATGCGAGTAATGCAGGACAAGTTCATAATTATAATGGACAATCTTGTGATATCCTTTTGATTACAAATGGTTTGGCAGATGACCCATTTATTACTGGACCAACTAGTGGTTGTGAAGGTGATGAAGTTATTATTTCTGGTGTAAATTCTTACTCTGGAGCAAATGTTACATTCTCATGGACAGGACCGAATGGCGCAATTCCAACAACTACAAATTTTGAATTAATTATCAATCCTGTTACCCCTGCTGATGCGGGTGATTATAGTGTATTTGTAACTGTTGATGGTTGTGTTTCTGAAATTTCAAATATTTTCAACTTAACAGTTAATCCAAAACCAACGACACCAACAGGTAGTACTGGTGGACCCTACTGTGAAGGAGAAAACATCTTCTTGTTTTCAAGCGCTGCACCGACAGGAGGAACTTGGTCATGGACTGGCCCGAATGGCTTTACATCCTCAGCACAAAATCCAATTATTACTGATGCTCAAACATTCAATGCAGGTACTTACAATGTAAGTGTAATCGATGCCGACGGATGTGAATCAGATTTTTCTGACCCTATAAATGTGACCGTTAATCCTGCTCCCGCGGCAGTTCAAATTAGTAATGACAGTCCCGTATGTGGCGAAGGCATGAATGATGTAGTACTAACAGCAACAGGTGTTCCTATTGGAGCAACAGTTAGTTGGTATAACTCAATAGGAACACTCGTAGGTATAGGAAACCCTTTGACATTCAACAATGTAATGATGACTGCTCAAGGAGATTATTATGCAATTGTCACTGCGAGTGGGTGTGACTCTCCAGCAAGTAATATTACGACAGTAGAAGTAGATGATTTGCCAAATGAAACAGCATTTGCAGGTGCAGATGAAAATATTTGTACAGGTACGACTACGACAATGTTGAATGCAACAGAACCTTCTCTTGGCAATGGAACTTGGACACAAGTAAGTGGCGCTTTAGTCAATATTATCAATCCAAATAATGCCATGACCCAAGTAACAGGTTTGACAACTGGAAATTATGTTTTCCAATGGTCACTGACAAATGGAGCATGTGTGGATTACAATTCTGACACAGTAGAGATTACAGTTGATAGCCAAGGGAGTGCTCCATCTGCGAGTAATGATGGACCCGTTTGTGTTGGTGATAATTTACAATTGACATCAACTAGTGGAAACGCAGGTGATACCTATGAATGGACAGGACCAAATGGTTTTTCATCTAATATTCAAAATCCAATTATTACCAATGTAAGCTCTGTTAATGCAGGTAGTTATCAAGTAAAAATAATAACAGCAAACGGCTGCGAAAGCCCATTCTCAACAGCGACAACAGTAGTTGTCGGAGATAGTGGTACGACGCCTTTATTATACTCTAATTCTCCAGTTTGTGAAAACGAAAATTTAGAAATATTCACGACAGCAACGGGAACAAGTTTTGCTTGGTTTGGACCAGATGGAGGTAATCCATCAGTTACGACTGCTACTTCTTCTTTGACGGTTGTACCTTCTGATGCTTATCATGGAGATGGACAATGGCGAGTACGAGTATTATCTGCTAGTGGATGCGATAGCGAATTGAGTGAACCAATTACAGTGGTCATCAATGATATCCCTACTACACCGACAGCGAGTATAGGTTCGGCAGCTTGCGAAAATACAGATATACAACTCAACGCGAGCAGTATTCCAAATGCAACATATCAATGGACAGGACCAAATAGTTTTACAACTACAGAACAAAATCCAGTTATTACCAACGCAACAGCTTCTGATAATGGTACTTACGAAGTGACAGCAACAGTGGACGGCTGTACGTCACCAGCAGGTTCTGTTAGTTTAGTTGTTAATTCTAATCCGACAATTAATCCAACCAATAATGGTGGAGCGTGTGGAACAGACTTAGAATTTTTTGCAAATGTAAGTGGAGGAACTACACCTTATAATTATACATGGACTGGTCCAAATAGCTTTACTTCATTTGACCAAAATCCAACAATCGCCAGCCCATCCGCTGTGAATGAAGGAACATATACATTGACAGTTACTGATGCAAATGGATGTGTTTCTGCAACAGGAACAACGCAAGTTACTTTAGTTTCTGGTGGTGCATTTCAACCATTTATTACTTCAAATGCACCTCTATGTACTGGCGAGGAATTAATACTTTCTGCTCCACAATTTAGCGGAACAACGGTTAGCTACGAATGGACAGGACCAAATAGTACTTCAACTACAAATGGAGATTATGCTAATTCTCCAAATATCACAATTGGAAATATCAATAGCTCAAATGCGGGTGATTATACTGTGACGGTTACTGTTGACGGATGTACATCAGGAACATCTCCAATAGAAACAGTTGTTGTAAATTCATTACCGACTGGTGCTCCGTCTCAAAATTTAGCATTACAATGTGTAGAAGGAACAGAAGATATTACATTATCAGCCAATCCAAGTAATGGACAAGCGCCATATTCTTTTTTATGGACAGGACCAAACGGATTTAATTCGACAGCAGCAAATCCAGTTTTAAATGACGTAAATTCATCTTTTTCTGGAGTTTATCAAGTTGCAATTACTGACGCTAATGGCTGTACCTCTTTCGAGTATTCACTACCAATAGACTTAAAAGACAAACCTGTTAATCCTATTTTCTCTGGCGCAACTACAGTTTGTAGCGGTGAAAGATTAGAAATAAGTGTACCTTCTTATCAAGGAGCATCAGTTGATTACACTTGGGAGTTCAACAGTACTAATTTAAACAACAATTCAAATATTCTAGTCATAGACCCTATTGCAGCATCAGATGCTGGAACATACTCTTTATTTGTAGAAGTGGATGGCTGTATTAGTGATACAGAAACTTTTGATGTAAGTGTTACTAACGATATTGGAATCATTTTCAATGACCAAACATTTGCTTGTGTAGAT
Organism: uncultured Saprospiraceae bacterium; assembly: GCA_964595615.1. GTDB lineage: Bacteria > Bacteroidota > Bacteroidia > Chitinophagales > Saprospiraceae > JAHDCG01. The sequence goes on along the minus strand of CAZQTE010000025.1, from coordinate 2,602 downwards.
GAAAATAATTCAATTACACTTAGCTCAACAGTGACTGGTGGCGTAGCTCCATATAATTACACTTGGACAGGACCAAATGGCTACTCTTCAAATCAAGCTAATCCAACAATTATCAATGCAGATGCAAGCAATTCTGGAGTATATACTTTAGTGATTACTGATAATAGTAATAGCTGTACTCCTCAACCTGTTAGTGCTGCAATTACTATAACTGAAAAACCAGAAACACCACAAATTCAGGGAAGCATAGCGTACTGCTTTGGTGACCGTATCAATTTATCGGTACAAAATTATCAAGGAGGAACAGTGATTTATGACTGGACTTTGGATGGTGTGAGTTTAAATAATAATAGTTCTCAATTAGCAATTCCTAATGCCGCATCTGCAAATGAAGGTGTTTATGGTATAGTGGTAACAGTAGACGGTTGTATCTCTGACCAAGCAACAGTTAATGTTACTGTTAACGATGAGATAATAGTAGCAGTTGATAACTTGACTTTTGCATGTGTTGATAATAACACGAATGTAAATTTAACTGCTACGGTAAGTGGCGGCGTAGGTTCATATACCTATGCATGGACAGGACCAAATAGTTTTTCTTCTACTCAAGCATCACCAGTTATTCCAAATGCGAGTGAGGCTAATAATGGAACATATAGTTTAGTTGTAACAGACGGTCTAGGATGTTCATCAGTAGACGCATCAGGTGTTTTAAATATTTCAAAAGGTATAGACCAGCCAATTATTACAGCTTCTCCAGCGGTATGTGAAGGCGAAACAATAACGCTAACAACAACAACTTTTGCAGGTTCAAATGTAAGTTACTCTTGGACAAAAGACGGTGTAGCTCTTCCAGACAATACTAATGTGTTAGAAATAACAAATGCAAGTATGGCTGATAACGGAAATTATCAAGTAGTCGTAACGGTGGATGGATGTAGTGCAGCTTCAGATATTTATACTCTAGGAATATTCAATAGTCCAACTGCAACTATCGTACAGCCAACTACTTTAGAATGTACAGAAGGTTCTGATAATATTACTTTAGATGCAACAATCGCAGGTGGATTAGCCCCTTATACTTATGCATGGTCTGGTCCTGAAAGTTTTACAAGTTCAGTAGAAGATGCTGTCATCTTTGGTGCAAATCAAGCGAAATCTGGTAACTATACATTAATTGTAACAGATGCAAATGGCTGTGAAAGTACAGCAGTTTCTGTTAATGTAGAAATTACAGATGCGATTGCAGCTCCTGTTCTTACAGGAAATAATGAAGTGTGTGAGGGAGAGGATATTAATATGCAAGTTCAATTGTATAATGATGGCTTTACAACTTACAGTTGGTATCAAGGTACGACAGCAATCAACAATAATAGTAATGAACTAACTATTACAAATTCAGCATCTACAGATGCTGGTGATTATACAGTCATTGTTTTCAGTGGAAATTGTATAGATACATCAAATGTATTTACAGTAACGATTAATGAAAATCCAGAGGTAACAATTGCAACGCCAGCAGTTCAAAATTGTACAGACGGTACACAACAATTGATATTAGACGCAACACCTGTGTCTTCAAATCCGCCATTTGTTTTCTCATGGACAGGGCCAAATGCTTATACATCAAGTGACGAAGATGCGACTCTAATTAACATCTCAGAAGCAGATGCTGGCACTTATACACTTGTAATGACAGATGCAAATGGCTGTAGTTCCGCTCCGGTTTCAGTTAATGTGACTATTACGGATGGTATTGACCAACCAGTTATTACATCAAGTGGACCAACTTGCGTTGGCGGCGATATTACATTGGAAGTAGCAGCTCTTACTGGAGCAAATGTTTCTTATGTTTGGACACGAGACGGTACAAATTTAAATAATAACAATCCACAACTAATCTTAAATCCAGTTAGTTCAGCAGATGCAGGTAGCTATGTGGTAACTGCCAGTGCAGACGGATGTTCTTCAATTTCAACCGCATATACAGTAGAAGTTTATGCTGCACCAACAGTTAGTATTACAAATCCTGGAACTTTTGAATGTTCAGATGGAACGCAAGATATTACCCTAACAACAACGGTCACGAGTGGTACAGCTCCTTATACTTACGCTTGGACGGGAACAAATGGCTACGCTTCTACAGCAGCAAGTCCTGTATTGAATAATGCAGGTCAAGAATTCAATGGTACTTATACAGTTGTGGTTACTGATGCAAATGGATGTACATCTGCACCACAATCAGTTGATGTTATCATCACAGAAACAATAACTCAACCACAAATTACGAGCAGCGGCCCGACATGTGAAGGCGGCGTAATTACAATCGGCGTACAAACGTATGCTGGTGCAAGTGTAACTTATGCATGGACAAAAGACGGTATAGCCATCTCGAATGCAAGTAATGAGATACAATTCAATCCAGTAACAACAGCAGACGAAGGAGACTATCAAGTGACAGTAACAGTTGATGGCTGTACAGCGATGTCAAATGTATTCACATTAGATGTATTTGAAACTCCAAGTGTAACGATTGACGCAGTTACAGAGATTACTTGTGCGGACGGTACACAAGATATTTCACTAACAGCGAATGCCTTAG
>CAZQTE010000024.1:16808-25645 GCA_964595615.1 uncultured Saprospiraceae bacterium | reverse complement strand
AGATGCAGCCAAGTTTGCAAGCATCTGAATCGTCTTTTTTACAACAACCAAGCATTATGAAAAAAATAATTTCTTACGTTTTTGCGGGAATGCTCGGCGGTCTTATAACGCTTAGTGGTAATATGTATTTTATGAATACATATAATAAGACTCCACAAAAGCAAGAAAGTCTCGCTCAATCAGTTAAAAATATAAACGTTGCCCCTATCGCAAACGCTGTGCCGATTGATTTTACAGCGGCTGCCCAGCGTGGAATGCCCGCCGTTGTTCACATTAAATCTACTGCTGCCCCTCGAAAAGGTCAGACGCCTTCCGACCCATTTAGTTTTTTCTTTGGTGATGGATTTGAAGATTTTTTTGGTGGTGGTTCTCCTTTTGGAGGCATGGGACCGAGACAAGGAAGTGGTTCTGGTGTTATTTATAGCGATGACGGATACATCGTGACAAATAATCACGTGATAGAATTTGCGGACGAGATAGAAGTTACCCTTTTTGATGACCGAAAGTTTAAAGCAAAATTAGTAGGACGATATCCAGATGCAGATTTGGCGGTCTTGCAAATTGAAGCTTCAGGATTACCGACGATGCGACTTGCCGATAGTGATAAAGCGCAGGTGGGACAATGGGTCTTGGCAATTGGAAATCCTTTTGATTTAACCTCAACGGTAACCGCAGGAATTATTAGCGCAAAAGGACGCGATATTGATATCATTAAAAGTAATGCGGCGATTGAAAGTTTTATTCAGACCGATGCAGCCGTTAATCCTGGCAATAGTGGCGGAGCATTAGTTGATGCTTCTGGCAATTTATTAGGTATTAATACGGCAATCTCAACAAGGACGGGAGTCTTTGAAGGTTACTCCTTTGCCATTCCTACGAATATTATGAAAGACATTGTTGAAGACATTATTATTCATGGAGATTATCAAAAAGGATATTTAGGAGTAGAAATTTCTGACTTAGATAGTGACTATGCGGAAGAATTGCGTCTTAGTATAACAGAAGGGGTAGTAGTTGAAAGTTTGACAGACGGAGGTGCGGCACAATTTGCAGGTGTATTACCCAAAGATGTGATTACAGCGGTCAATGGAAAAAGTGTCAGCAATGCGCCCGAAATGATAGAAATGTTGAGTCAATCTAAGGCAGATGATGTACTGGCATTGACTATTATCCGAAATGACCGTATCTTTGAATTGCCTGTTAAGTTAAAGGGCGAGGGAAGAAGTAGAGAATAATCTTTCCTGAATGACAGAGAGAATATTTCGTCTAAAGAATTTAAAAAATAGTTGCATAGCCGTAGTTACGGAACTATTTTATATATTTTTTAGACGGAAAATTATCCTGTCAGATTGGGAAGATTATTTTTTACTTCTTCTCTGGAATCGATAAAACCTTTAATTTATACGACTAATAGTGAAATCTTTTTGCTCTTATGAGCGTTATATAGATATGTTTCAAAGTTGAAATAAAGATTATTCTTATTAAGGAATAATTAACAATATCAATGAAACATTTTAAAAAAATAAACAGTTATAGACTGTATAAAGAAACTTGTTTAAAGTTGGTTTTTCGTTTTGTTTTGATGCGTCTGTCTTACCTTGGTAGGGCAGGCGTTTTTTTATTTAGTTGACGGTTGTCAGTTGTCCGTTGACGGTCAACTTTGACTTATATTATTTTCAATTTCCCAAAGGATTAAACTCCTATCATCGCTACCAGATACCAAAGTTCCGTCCTCCAACCACAATAATGCATTCACCGAATTAACATGACAACCATCACGTAATGTATCCAAAACTTTTAATAATTTAAAAGTCTTCGCATCCCAGATTTTTATAGTCTTGTCCCGACTTCCCGTTGCGAAGATGTGTCCCTTAGGATGAAAAGCAATGGTATTAATCGTGTACCAATGCGCAGGTTGAGTAGAGATATTTTTAAAATCATTTTCAATATCCCAAACTTTCAATTGTGCATCTCGTCCACCACTAAAAAGCAACTTTTCATTGGGCGAGTAATGCACTGCGAAAACAGAATTATCGTGTGCATCTTCTATCTTCTGTTTCAATTCTAAGCTTTCAGCATCCAACAAATAAATACATTTATCACTTGCCCCAATAGCAATTTCATTACGTTCAGCAGCATAAGCCAAAGAGCGTAAAGACTGATTAGTCAACTGCAAACTCTCCAAAGTCCGAGCTTTCTCAATAGACCATTTTGTCAACATTCCAGCACCACCAGCAGAAAAAATAAAATCGCTAATTTTCAATAAATCAAAAACTCCTTTTTGATGATGCAAAATATCTTTATTCAAACTCTCATCGTTCAAATTGACCCAATGTAAACCACCATCCATATTTCCCGCCAAGAGTCGAGCTTCGTCTTGAAAAGCAAAAAGAGAAAAAATATTACGCTCTACACGGGCTATTAATTTACCCAAGTCTGGATTATCCAAAGACCATTCTACCACCCAACCATCACCCGAGCCAGAAAGAAAGTGACGCGCATCTTTTCCCTTTGCCAAGGCGAAAACTGAAGCATTGTGTCCTGTGAGTTGCGCGATTTTTTTTACTTTCAACATTCTTTTAGTTATTGGTTACTAATTATTGGTTATTACGTGATTTGGAAAAAATAACCAATAACGAATAACCAATAACCAACACAAAGGTATAACTTTGTAGGCTAAAGATATTTAATCATGCCACTTCTTTCACACGAATCTATCGCGCCCGTCGGCGAGCTCGGTATCTGGGAAATCACAGAAACAGAGGATTTCTTCATAGAGGAATTAGACCTTTTTCCAACAGAAAAGGAATACATCGCTACGCTCAAAGGACGCCGTAAACTTGAATGGTTAGCAGGTCGCTACTTACTGCATTATATGTCAGGTCGTGCGATACGTGGTGCGTGTATCAAAGATGAATTTGGTAAACCTTATTTAGAAGACTCCCCTTATCAAATCTCTATTAGTCATTCCCGTGAATTGGCGTCTGTGATTGCTGCACCATTTTCTATCGGCATTGACATTCAAAAATTAGTAGGAAAAATAGAGCGCATTGCCCACAAATTTATGCGGGATAATGAAATGGAAAGCTTGGAAGAGGGAACTCGATTAGAGCATTTGCACGTTTATTGGGGAGCGAAGGAGGCATTATATAAAGCCTATGGGAGACGAGAATTAGATTTTAAAAAACATATCTATATCGAACCTTTCGCTTATGATTTGGAAAGCGGATTTTGTAGCGGACAAGTATTAAAAGGAGATTTTAAAGCGCGCTATCAAATCTGGTATGAGCGTCGCGGAGACTTTATCTTAGTTTGGGCGATTGAAGAGTAAAGTATCACGGTCGTTCCAGCTATTCTCCTTATCTTTGCAGCAAAATTAGACATTTTACATTCGACATTATACATTCAAAAAAATGACACCAAGGACAGTAGCCTTTCATACATTAGGCTGTAAATTGAATTATTCTGAGACTTCGACGATTGCGAGACAATTCGAGGAGGCAGGTTATGGCGCGGTAAAGTTTAGCGAAGGGGCGGATATTTATGTGATAAATACCTGTTCTGTGACAGAATTTGCAGACAAAAAATGTCGTCAGCAAGTCCGTCGTGCCTTGCGCAAAAATCCAAGTGCATTAGTTGTCGTTATTGGCTGTTATGCGCAGTTGAAGCCAGATGAGATAGCGGATATCGAAGGCGTGGATTTAGTCTTGGGAGCTGCGGAAAAATTTCGGATTTTAGATTACATCAATGAGTTGTCAAAATCACCAGGCAAAGGAATGGTCGTGGCAGGAGAAGTGAAAGAAGCAAAGGATTTTATCAACTCTTTCTCTTTTGGTGACCGCACCCGTTCTTTCTTGAAAGTGCAGGACGGATGTAACTATAAATGTACTTTTTGCACTATTCCTCGCGCACGTGGGGCGAGTCGTAGTAACACAATCGAGAGTATCGTTGCGAATGCGAATAGTATTGCAGAAATGGGGACTAAAGAGATTGTTTTGACAGGTGTGAATATTGGCGATTTTGGAAATGGAACAGAAGTTATCGAAGGAACGCGTCCGAAAAAAGAAGCGCTTTTCATTGATTTAATCAAAGAATTAGACAAAGTAGAAGGCATTGAGCGTTTCCGTATTTCGAGTATTGAACCGAATTTATTGACCAATGAAATCATTGAATTTGTCGCACAATCAGACCTTTTTGTGCCACATTTTCACATTCCATTGCAAAGTGGAAACAACAAACAATTGCGCGCAATGAGTCGCCGCTACAAGCGTGAATTGTATCAAGAACGCGTTGAAAAAATTAAATACCTAATGCCGCACTGCTGCATTGGTGTAGATATTATCGTTGGTTTCCCAGGCGAAACAGAAGAAGATTTCTTGGAAACTTATAATTTTGTCAAAGACTTAAACGTCACTTATTTTCACGTCTTCACCTATAGCGAACGCGCTAATACGCCTGCCGCCGAAATGGAAGGTGTTGTTCCAATGCAAGAACGCCGCCGCCGCAATGAGATGTTGACTATATTAAGTGAAAAGAAAAAACGGGCGTTCTATCAGCAGTTTTTAGGTCGTCACCGCGAGGTACTTTTTGAAAAACATAAGGACAAAGATTTAATGACTGGTTTCACAGATAATTATATCAAAGTAGAATTGCCTTATGATGAGAAATTGATTAATACTTTAATGGGCGTTCAGCTTATGGGAATTACAGATAGTGGTTGTGTTAGTGTGGTGGCGCAGGATATTCCGGAGGGGATATTTGATTATGTTTAGAGCGAAATTTAGCTTGAATGAAAAACTCTCACCACTGGTGAGAGTTTTTTATTTGTACTCTTTTTACTCTATTCTTCCTCTCCCAATCCGTTTTCTGCTAATTGGAAGAACTCGTCTAATTTATCCTGTAAGAGCTTTTTATCAAATAGTTCTGTTTGATATTTTGCCACAAGTGCTGGTGACATACTTCTACTCAAAGCATATTCAACAACTTCAGTATCTTTATTTTTACATAAAATAATACCAACACTTGGCTTTTCACTATCTTTTTTGACATCGCGGTCTAACGCCTCCAAGTAAAATTCCATTTTACCGAAATACTCAGGTTTGAAGTCAGTAATTTTTAGGTCAATAGCGACTAAACATTGAAGGTCTCTATGAAAGAATAATAAGTCAATATAAAAATCTTTTTGACCGACCTGTACACGATATTCCTCGCCTACAAAGGTGAAATCCTTTCCAAACTCAAGAATAAACTTCTTCAAGTTTTTGATAATGGCTTTACGGAGGTTTTTTTCGGAAAATTTAGAAGGAAGTGATAAGAAATCTAAAACATAATTATCTTTAAAAATGAATTCTGCCTTTGGGTGAATTTTTCTCACAGCAGGTGAAAGGGTTTGGTTTACCAACATTGCCCGTTCAAAAAAAGCACTATCCATTTGTCTCTCCAATTCTCTCTTGGACAGTCTTTCTACTATGGATAAGCGTAGGTAAAATTCTCTCTCTTCTCTTGTTTTTGATTTTGCTATAATCATCAAATTATTCGTCCAACTAATTTCTCTCACCAGTGGTGAGAGTTTTTTATCTTCTGCATAAACTTCGTAAAATTGCTTCATTCTCCATAAGTTTTGCGGAGAAAAACCTTTTAAATCGGGTTCCATACTGCTCAGATATTCTGCTAAACTATTAACTGTACTTTTACCCCATTTTGTCCTATTATCTTGTTCGCTTATATATTTACCAACATTCCAGTATAGATTTATCAACTCTTTATTAATCGCACTAAAAGCATTTGCGCGTGTTTGAATAATAATATTCCGTATCTCGTTAAACTGATTTTCTAATTGCATTTTCTTTTCTAATTTTTTTCAAAATTAGGTATTTTTTGTGAGAAATATAGTGAAATATATGATGTTTGAAAAACTCTCACCACTGGTGAGAGTTTTAAGTCTGTCATTCTGACACCCAACCTAACAATAAATTGACAAAAAGTCAGCTATTTTCCTCCTTTCCCGCCTAATCTGGCACATTTCCCCAAACGGAACAGCAATTGATACATACCAAGTGTAAGTAAATTTTACAGAACACAATACACGAAAATTCCGTTCTCCTCACAGTAGGTTTGAACGTCTATTATATATAGCTATGAAAATTTTCAACGTAGGCGCATCTGGAATGCGCCGCGTTGAAAAAAATAGCAAATCAAAGATAAAAATCAATTATGAATTTAAACAACCTAACCATAAAGTCGCAAGAGGCTTTACAACGCGCCCAACAACTTGCGCTCGGTAACGGGCAACAAGCGGTCGAGTTGGCGCACGTGATGCAAGGAATATTAGAAGTAGATGATAGCGTAACTCCCTTTATTTTCAAAAAATTGGGTGTTAATCCTTTAGTGATTCGTCAGACGGTGGAGGCAGAGGTGAAGAGTCTTCCAAAGGTGTCGGGCGGTCAGCCCTATTTTTCACGTAATGCGACGGATGTTATTCAACATGCGGGTAATTTTTTGAAAGACTTTGGCGATGAATTTATCTCTTTGGAGCATCTGCTTTTAGGTGTAATTTCGGTGAAAGATAGTATTTCTCAATTGTTAAAAGATGCTGGGATTACAAAGAAAAATCTGACGGCAGCGATTAAAGATTTGAGAAAGGGGAGTACCGTAAATTCTGCTTCTGCGGAAAATCAATACAATGCCTTAAACAAATATGCGGTCAATCTAAATGAGCGCGCGAAGAGTGGAAAATTAGACCCAGTTATTGGTCGCGACGAGGAAATTCGCCGTTTGCTACACATTTTAGCGCGTCGAACTAAGAACAATCCAATTTTAGTCGGAGAGCCAGGTGTTGGTAAAACCGCGATTGCAGAAGGTTTGGCGCATCGTATTGTCAACGGAGATATACCAGAGGATTTGCAAGAGAAACAGATTTTTGCATTGGATATGGGGGCATTGATTGCAGGCGCAAAATATCAAGGAGAGTTTGAGGAAAGACTAAAAGCAGTCATTACGGAAGTGACAAAAGCAGAAGGAGACATATTCCTTTTCATTGATGAAATTCACACTTTAGTCGGTGCAGGAAAAGGGCAAGGTGCAATGGATGCGGCGAATATTTTAAAGCCAGCATTAGCACGAGGAGAGTTGAGAGCTATTGGAGCGACTACAAGTAATGAGTATCAAAAATATTTTGAAACGGACAAAGCTTTAGAGCGTCGTTTTCAAAAAGTACAAGTTAACGAACCGAGTGTTGACGATGCAATTTCGATATTGCGTGGACTCAAGGAACGTTACGAAACGCACCACAAAATCAATATCAAAGATGATGCTGTGGTTGCGGCGGTGCAATTATCACACCGCTATATAGCCGACCGTCAGTTGCCAGATAAGGCAATTGACTTGATAGATGAAGCGGCGGCGAGATTGCGTTTGGAAATGAATTCCATGCCAGAAGAATTGGATGAAATCGAGCGTAAAATTCGCCAATTAGAAATCGAGCGAGCAGCCGTTCAGCGCGAAAATGATGAATCCAAAATCACTCGAATTTCGAAAGATTTGGCTAATTTGTCAGAAAGTAGAGATGCCTTAAAAGCGCAATGGGAGAGTGAACGCGGAGTCGTTTTAGGAGTGCAGAATGCAAAAGAGGAATTAGAAAACCTAAAAAACGAAGCCAAACGCGCCGAGCGCAATGGTGAGTTTAATCGCGTTGCTGAGATACGTTACGGAGATATTCCTGCCGCACAGGAAAAATTGGATAGTTACAATAAGCAATTATTAGACAATCAAATTAGCGGCAAAAATCTCGTAAAAGAAGAAGTTGAGCCAGAAGACATTGCGGAGATAGTCAGTCGTTGGACAGGAATTCCAGTTACTCGAATGTTGCAAACAGAGCGAGAGAAATTATTGGTTTTAGAAGAAGATTTGCATAAGCGTGTGATTGGACAAGAAGAGGCAGTTGAAGCAGTAGCAGATGCGATTCGTCGCAGTCGGACGGGCTTAAGTAATGAAAAACGTCCAATTGGTTCGTTCCTTTTCTTAGGAACGACGGGCGTAGGAAAAACCGAATTAGCACGAGCTTTAGCAGAATATTTATTCGATGATGAGGATATGTTGACGCGGATTGATATGTCAGAATATCAAGAAAGTCATGCGGTGAGTCGTTTGGTTGGCGCGCCTCCGGGCTATGTCGGTTATGATGAAGGTGGGCAATTGACAGAGGCTGTACGCCGTAAACCTTATTCTGTTGTCTTGTTGGATGAAATAGAAAAGGCGCATCCAGATGTGTTTAATACTTTATTACAAGTTTTAGAAGACGGGCGATTAACAGATAATAAAGGTCGTGTTGCAAATTTCAAAAACACAATAATTATCATGACTTCAAATATGGGTTCTGATATTATTCGGGAGAAATTTGCGCAAATGGATGCCTACAATCGCGAGGATGTCATCATGGAAACGCAAGCCGATGTTTTTGATTTATTGAAAACATTACTACGTCCAGAATTTATCAATCGTATTGACGAAATGGTTGTTTTCCAACCTTTAAATCAAGCACATGTGCGTCAGATTGTTGAGTTGCAATTGGACGGAGTACGGGAGACTTTGGCGAAGCAAAATATTAGTTTGGCGGTGACGCCGCAGGCTATGGATTACTTAGCGAGAGAAGGTTACAATCCTGAGTACGGTGCTCGTCCGATTAAACGCGTCATTCAAAAACGCGTTTTGAATACTTTGTCTAAGCAATTATTGCTGCGCAAAGTTGAACCTGGAACGCATACTGTCTTGGACGTTTTTGATGATGTTATTGTATTTAGACAGCCTGTGAAAGCGATTGAAATGGCGGATTCGGAAGA
>CAZQTE010000024.1:13720-16708 GCA_964595615.1 uncultured Saprospiraceae bacterium | reverse complement strand
AAATGCTCAATCGTAATATCTTTACTCCCAGCCAAATCAGCTCCAGTCCGCGCCACTTTTAAAATCCTATCATAAGCCCGCGCTGAAAGTTGTAATTTCTTCATGGCAGTTTTCAAAAGAACCAAACCTGGCTGACTCAAAGCACAAACTTCGCGTACCATGCGACTCGGCATTTGCGCATTACAATGGATACCAGGGAAATCTTTAAATCGTTCTGCTTGTATTTTTCTCGCACCTAAAACCCTTTGACGAATAACATCACTTGACTCATATTCTTGTTCCATGTCTGTCAACTGGTCATAGCTAACAGGCGTCACTTCTACATGCAAATCAATTCTATCTAAAAGTGGTCCCGAAATTTTATTCAAATATCGCTTCACCACACCAGGACCACAAACACAATCCTTGTCAGGATGATTGTAATAACCGCAGGGACAAGGATTCATCGATGCAATCAACATGAAACTCGCAGGATAATCAACTGACAAACGTGCTCTTGAAATCGTCACCCGACGCTCTTCCATAGGTTGTCGCATCACCTCCAAAACACTACGTTTAAACTCAGGCAATTCATCCAAAAATAAAACCCCATTATGCGCCAAGGAAATTTCTCCAGGCATTGGATTACCGCCACCACCAACTAAGGCAACATCACTAATCGTATGGTGCGGCGACCTGAAAGGACGGTGAGCAATGAGAGAAGAATTTTCAGGAAGTTTACCTGCGACAGAGTGAATTTTAGTAGTCTCCAAAGCTTCCATTAAGGATAACTGAGGCAACACGGTCGGCATTCTACGTGCCAACATCGTTTTTCCCGCACCAGGAGGACCAATCAAAATGGCATTGTGACCACCCGCCGCCGCAATTTCGAGGGCGCGTTTAATATTTTCTTGCCCCTTCACATCCGAGAAATCTACGGTGAAGACCTCTTGATTATCTGCAAATTCGTCACGGGTTTCCACGAAGGTGGGTTGTAATTCTAATTTGCCATCAAAAAAGTCTATGACCTCTCGCATATTTTCCACACCATAAACATCTAAATCGTTAACAATAGCTGCTTCGCGCGCATTTTGCTTGGAAATAATGAGTCCTTTATATTTCTCTTTTCTCGCTTGAATAGCAATGGACAAAGCTCCTTTGACAGGACGTAAGCCACCGTCCAATGACAATTCGCCAATCATCATATACTTTTCCATGTCGTCTTTCTTCACTTGACTCGTAGAGGCTAAAATCCCCATAGCAATAGGCAAATCAAAGGCAGAACCTTCTTTGCGAATATCGGCAGGTGCGAGATTAACGATAAGATTGACCCGAGGCATGAATTTTTTAACGTTGGTAATTGCGGCTTCGATACGCCTAAAACCTTCACTCACAGCTTTGTCGGGGAGACCGACCATGTGGTAAAAGTTATTGGAACCGCCAGCGGGCTGACCACCTGCATTGACTTCGACAGTGATGGTTCTTGCGTCAACGCCTTGTACAGCGGAGGAGTAAGTTTTGACAAGCATGTTTTGGAGTATTCTTGTGTGTAGTTTTGAATTCGAATTAGTGTTTTTCGGAAAGGATTGTTGGTCTTTTGAAAAACTTAGCCCAAAGTAGGGAAATCATTTAACAATCAGTTTATTTGTTGTTATAATATTCGCAAAAGTCGATAAATGAAGAGACTATTTTCTTTGTTCGACGGCTATCTTCAAACATTCCCATGTGCCCAAATCCTTCTAAAATATGAATATCGGCAGTCTGCGCCAAATGAACTTGTTCGCGTCTTGCTTTTTCAGGAACAGCCTTATCTTCTGTACCAATGATGTATTGTACAGGACAATCTAATTGTGTTAAAACGGCAGAATTATCTGTTCGTTGCCCCATAGCCAACTGCCCATTTGTCAAACCTTTAAGTGGATATTTCGCTGCACGCCGCACCATTTTTTCTATCAATTTATCATTCTTATAGCCTTCTGGAAAAAGAACACCAAACAGGCGACGAACATAAGCCGCCTGGTCGCTACTTTCTGCCAATTTCGCAGAAATGACACGCGCTTTTTTCATCTCCGCCGTATCTGCAAAAGGGTGAGAATGAAACAAAGAAAGTCCCAAAAGTAATTCAGGATATTTTTTCGCAAACTCTAATCCGACATAGCCGCCCATAGAATGCCCAATAAAAATAAACTGCTTGATTTTTAATTTGTCGATGACTTCTTTTACACCTGCTGCCATATCTGCAATGGAAACTGCGTCTTCGATTCTCGATTTTCCAAAACCAGGTAGGTCTATGCGGAGGATTTGATATCTATCGCTTAGTCCGCGCATGAAATATTCCCACATGCGGCTGTCTTCGCCGTAGCCGTGGAGAAGGAGTACTGTAGTTTGTTTTTTTGCTGTTATGGTGTGGTGTAGCATGGTTTTATTTTTTGTGAAGGCGAATTTACGGAATGGAAATAACTCTTTACAAAAATCAAAACCAATCTTGGATTAAATTTCGTTAATGTGTCGCTTTCCTCCCATTCAATAAATTTTGGCAGAGGACGTAAATTTTTAAACAAGCTCTAATCTGATTTTATCAATGGTGAGTTTTACTTCGCCTTTTTCAATCTTAATACAGTTGGTTTGTGACATTTTTAGACAACGAGAGACGTACTCTTGTGACCAACCTTTATCTCGACGGATTGCACGAAATTTTGTTCCAAATTTCATACGGATTAAGTTTTAAATAGCCGATTATAATCTGTGATTAGAAGCCTAAAAGTAATTGTTAATTTTAATTTTAGTCATAAAAGTGCTAAGCTTTTTTTCTAATTACTTTATATTCTAACAAACTTCTTGCATCTTTGTTACATCCGAAAATGCTTAAAACTTATGAAATATGAAAATTACTCCTTTTATCTTACCTTTATTTATTTTACTTTTTCTTGGTTCTGGCTGTAAAGACGATGAGAAGCTAGTCAGCGATGAAACGCCTATTCTTTGTGATGATGCTACTAATCCTGATTG
>CAZQTE010000024.1:7649-13620 GCA_964595615.1 uncultured Saprospiraceae bacterium | reverse complement strand
TATTTTGGATAGTTTAAGTGTTGTATCGCTTGAGTACCCTGGTTTTACAGTAGAGGTGGATACCACATGGAATAATATTAGGTTATATTTCAGAGCAATGCATGATAATGCGACTTATGAATGGTTAGTCGGAGCAGATCCAACTATTCACACTGGAAAAGAGTTTAGTTTGAATTTTGGCGATGCCGCAGTTGGTGATATTACGATTAGGCTTATTACAACGATTGATGATGTAGAAGGATGCTATTCAGAAGAGGAGAAGGTAGATACTTCTTATAATACCGTTCATTTTATAAAATTTGAAGATGTTACAGAACTAACAACCAGTATTTATGGAGAATATTATGGTTATGTGGAAGGTAACTCAGAAGAATATTTTACAGTTAGTTTAAAGTCAATTTATGATGAAGAAGGTCCAGGCTTTCGTAATTTCCCAAAAGATTGTAATATTGTATTTGATGCCAATCCTTCATATCGCCATTTTGTTTTCGATACAGGTAATATTACTAACTGTAATAATCCTAAAGGATTTGGAGAACTACAAAATATAAATACTCTAATTATTAAATTCAAAACGCGGTTTTATAATTTTGAGACAAGTATGTATGAAGAGACGAGTGAGGAGAAGACTTTCATAGGAGTTCGACAGTAACTTTAAAAAAATATTATGACTAATTAAATTTACAGATTGTCTTTTTTCATAGGTTTAAACGATATACAATAGCGGCGTGTATAACCTACATTACTCAACAACAATAACCGTATAATCTTCAACTTCCCCTTTAGCAATAAAACTATCAATAACATCATTTCTAACTGTACTACAAACAATCCGCATTCGAGTCATAAGATTGGTATCTATAGACGAAGGAATTTGAAAAGAAATATCTCCTTTATTAGTCAAAATTTTATCCTTCTCTAACAATTCAGTCTCTTCAAAACTACCATTTTTATTAAAGTCAATCCAGATTGAAATTTGACTATCTTCATTTTTGTTAAAGGCCTTGCTCTTGTAGGAAAACTTGTTCTCTTTGTTTTTATAGACCTCTAAAACAATATTTGTGTAATCAGAAAATCCAACAGGATTTGATGTAGAAATATTAGAAACACCATTCAATAAAATCTCTTCTATCCAGAATGCCTCTGGTTCAAAACTTAGCACTTTTTTATATTCATTACAAAGACCCTCAGTCCAAGAATTTACCCCGTATGACTTAGCTTCAAGTGGGTTTAAGTAAGCGCGACCATCATCGCCACAGACAGGAAAAAAATGAATGGTATCATTTTTATCAAACCAAGTCATCTCGTGCCTCATCGTATCTGAATAAAACAATTGAGAACTTGCTTTAGCCGATGTCAGATTTAACAAAAAGATACCAAACAATACCAATGAAAAATGTAATCTATATACTTTACTACTCATAACAATTTAGCCTATTTTTTAATCTTGAATGATACCCTTTTGAGGTCTATCCGAGATGTTATTTTTTAAAGAAATGCGTAGGGGACATTAGCTGGGCGTAATACTTTTACCTGTTCCTTAATCAATCTATTCAATAGATTTGAACTTGTATCCCATGAATATTTTGTGCGAATTCTTTCACGAATGTAAGAGAGTTCACTTTTTTGCTTAGGATTATTTAGGTTATCTGAAATTTTGACAGCTAAACCTCCTGCGGCATTAGGAGAAAAGAAATTATCTCCAAAAAAAGTGAAATCTTGCATGGCTGTCGCTGTCGAACAAAGTGTGTTGACACCTGCTGCTGCTGCTTCAATTGGAGGGATACCAAAACCTTCTGCTTTAGAAGGATAAATAAACATTTTTGCACCACGATAGAAGCTTAATACTTCCTCATCTGACAAGTCTGAATACCAGTGAAAATGGTCTGGAAACTCTGCTTTCATACGATTTATAGCTTTCATTTCCTTTATACTATTCAAAGTATCATTTCCGATAAAAACCAGATGAATATCTTTCTTATCTAATCTTAAATTTCGATAAGCATCAATAATGACTTTGTGGTTTTTACGCGTTTCGATTCTGCTCACATAGAGCAAGTAATTTTTTGCGCCGAATTTTTCTTCAATCTTTTTCTTGACAGCTTCTTTATCGAAATCTTCAAAAAATTCTTTTCTAACGGCATTTGGAGTGATGTGTAAAGTGTTTTTATCGATGCCATAATGACCTGCAATTCGAAATTGAGAATAATCAGATACCGTTAATCTGATGTCACTTTTACGAAGAGAATTTTTGAAAAGGAAATTTCTTTTTAAAGCATAATTTTTTGGAAAATACTCACTGAAATCATTAAACAAAACATCGTGTGTCGTTACGATAAATTTGCAATTTTTGATGAAGGGAGTGACATATTGAAAATGAGCAAATTCGATTTTGTACTTTTTGATTATTCTTGGAAATTCCCAAGCTAGAAGCTTGATTTTAGACGTAGTACTTAATTGAATGAAATTACTTTCTTCCAAAAAAGGAAAGGCTTCTTTCATCGCTTCAAAATCATAGCCCGCAAAAAATAAGTCATATACGCTACCATTATTATTGTAAAGGCTGTTGTAAAGACCTTTAAGGTAAGTAACAGAACCTTGGCTTTCACCACTGATTATTCTTGCATCTATAAGTATTTTAATCTTGCTCATGTGCTTATTTATTTGAGTTGAGACTGTGTTAGTTTTTGTTAAAAAAGTGTATGAAGCCTAAACTTCCCCCTCAGAAAGAGTAGGACTTCATACACGCGTACATTTTGAAAATCCGCTTTTGGAATTTCAAGACATTAGAATTAATAACTCTAAATGTCCTCCTGATTATTATACCACAAATATCGGTCAAGAAACTCTTGAATTAGGAAAGCTTTCGTTGATTGGAATGGAATGCCCTGTTTTTGGAAGGAAACGCCAGTTTTTTGGGATTGGGCTAGTTTTGCAATAGTTCTATTAAAATCAAAAGAGCGTAAATATTTGATTATCAAATGTTTACACTCTTTTGATGTGAGGTGGTGTAATGTTCCTAAGCTTCTATAAAATCAAATTGTATGTTTTGTGTTGTTAACTTTTTGATGGCAAAGGCAACAGCCGCACTCACATTTTCTACATTTTCAGGACTTAAAGAAATCCCCGTGGTTTGAGGGTCATAAAACTTTCCAATGAATGAGTTTTGCAACAAGTAATTAGAAAATTCTAATCGATTGTCTTCTTGCTCCTTTAAACCATTTGCAATTTCATCTAAACGTGAATTGCTCAAATCCTCCAAAGTAATCTGACGACAAGTATTGACCTTATTGAAGAATACAGGCGCGAAAGTAATCGAAGGAACGCCCATTAAAGCAGCTTCATAAGCGACAGTTCCCGTGATAGTGGCAACTAATTCTGCATTTTGAATGAGTTCGTAAGAGTTGGTGGTTTCCACTACTAATTCTACACCTGGGAGTGCTTGGATAGTTTTGTACCACTCAGGTGTGCGGTCGCCGACAGCATTTGTATGTTCTTTGACTAAGAGTTTCCAGCCATGTGGTAATGCACGCCAAATGTTCTTAATATTTTGTAGTTGGTCTTCATAATATCTACCAAAAATATCAACCGTAGACTCTGGTTGTTTGTGCAAAGCTAAAAAGATGTATGGCCCAGCCGTATCTTTATCAAAAGGAACGCGCTCAATATTTTTATAACAAACTCTATTGATTTCCTCACGCGTACAAATCTCAAATCGTCTTTTCTGATTAACTATCAAAGTCGGGTCTAAAGGCTCAATATTTTCATTTGTAAAAAACTTGCTCGCGCGTTTAATACGTCCAGTTAAGGAGCTTCCTTTTTTAATAGTTTTATCATTAATTTTCAGATAATCTGGTTTTTTTGCCTCAATAGGGCTTTCGCAATATTCCTCTTTATTCACTTCAAATAAAACACTTTGACGTTCATCCGTAAAGAAAGCAAACCTATTATCTGGAATACGAACGACGTGTGGATTTAAGAAAGTACAATTCAATTCTGTCCGACGCTTGCACATTCGGTGGATTAATACCTCGTGTGCCCAAGTCAATTCGCCCATGACCATTTCTGTATTATGCTTCTTTAAAAAATCATAAATAGGACGCTGAATATTAGTTAAAAAATTCAATCCATTCTGTGCTTCATGACGCAAAACTCGGTCACCATAGATGAGTTCATTCAACTTATAATCGTCCATTGGCTGAACTCCTTTGTCTGCAAAATCTTCACGTGAGATGTATAAAATACTCTCTTCTGCATAAGTCTCTTTCAAAAAATCATAAAGATTTTTATTATTGACAATCCAATGCGTTTTAATATTTTGCTCGGCTAATGTTTCTGCAATGTGGTGAAACAAGTAGGTAAAAGAATAATTTGCAATGAAGCAGATGTTGGTTTGAGTTGAATGGTTCATGATATTATTTTTTAGTGTCTAAGAAAAAAATTAGACAGGATTAACGAGATTACAGGATTACAATTTTGACTTGTTCCCATTCTGACTTGAAAAAAGCATTGTCAGAATAGGAACAAGTTAGAACGGGAACACGTCAGGGGAGTAAATCCTGTCATCCTGTTAATCCTGTCTGAAAATAATACTGGCTTTGCCAGCTTAGAGATATAAGATTTTATATAGTTGTTAAGGCATTATGAAGTCATTCCATCATATCTTGACTTCTCGCCCCTAACTCCTAAAAAAAGCAATACAACAGCCCAAAGAATAAAAGAATCCCTCTCGCTGTCAAACGCATTTTAGTCAGTCTAATATTTTTCTGTTTTAGGAGGGAAAACTGATACTCAGTAGCTAAGAAAATAGCCAGCATATTTATCAATGTTAAATTAAAAATGTCTAATAAAGCCATTTGGTATAAAGCATACATTCCTCCAGCCATGCCGAGAATAATGAGCGATAAACCTTTGTTCATCTCCTTTGAAAGTTCTTCTCGGTAGATGATATTTTCGTTGAGTGCCAGAGCAATCCAGAAAATCATTTGAAAACTTAAAATCAAATAAAGAGATTGATAGGTCTCATAAGAGTCTTGTAATAGCGTGATAAATCCGCTAAAAAGAGGAGGGATAATTTGCCATAAAACCAAGGCGCCTACAACAAGTACTTGTAAAAAAATAGCAAAATATTTGTCAAGAGTCTGCGCTTCTGCTTGATACATTTTCTTGAAGAAAACGATATTGACGATTTGATGTAACATAACGGTCATCGCGGCAAAGCGAAAGTAAATACCATAATATCCGACCGCTTCCAAATCTAAAAACCACTCAATAAATATCCGCGCACTTCCCGTCAAACAAATAATTAAAAAAGCTGAAAAGACAATGTGCCTACCAAATTCGAGTGTCTCAAAGTATTTTTTTAAAGAGAAATCTGATTGTTCTTTCCAAAAAAGAAAAGCATAAGCACCTGTCAATAAGAGCAAGTAAAGTGCAAAGCAATTTTGTAAGTTTTCAACATCAAATACACCGCCTGATAGATAAAGCCAAAGATTGTAAGCATTCAATGCTATGAAAAGCCCACCGTCGAAAATAACTGCTTTGATTAAAACTTCGTGTGACTTCAAAATGGAAGAAGAAAGTGCTTGAACAGAGACAATCCCACCAATTAGAAGTGCAAAAACGTATTTTGTATGTAAGAAGCTATAGATAAATTCATGGATGCCGAAAATGCTCAACATCAATCCTCCCATTAACAGTCCATGAAAATAAAAGACTGATTTGTAGTCCTTTTTACCCAGTTTGATATTGAAAAAAGGATAAGCGCCATTTAATCCAAAATCTAAAGGAATCGCCACCATAAATCCAATCGTCAAGGCATATTCAAACAAGCCATAGTCAGACACATTTGCCACAAAATTGGACAAAAATAAAGCCGCTGTAAATGCATTCAGTTTAACAAATCCAAAAACCAAAGTAAACCAAGATAGTTTGGAAAAATCGATTTCTAAATTAGTCAAGAAAGGTATCT
>CAZQTE010000024.1:0-7549 GCA_964595615.1 uncultured Saprospiraceae bacterium | reverse complement strand
TGCTTATGCCAGACAGTCAAAGTCGAGATGTAATAAGAAGTCATCATCAAATTTTCGTCTTCCATTCCAAAGGTCTCGCGGTCGAGGAATTTTTGGATATAATTTTCCAATTTGAACATTTTGATGAATGAATTTTCTTCTTGTAAATCTCTCTCTAATACCTCTCTAACAGTCGTGCCTAATGCGCCATTAAAAAGCTGATATAAGGTTTGAGAAACCGCCTTTGCGCGGTAAAAACATAAATCATTCAATTTGTCGCGGAAGGCGTGACGCAAAACGTATTTGTAAATAATACGTCGTGTCTTACCAAAGCGTGAGCGTCCCAACATGGGTTTTGTCGCTAAATTGAAAGGAATAGAAGAAGTGAATTCTGCATATTCTTTGCTATAAAATGGCATGGCAACATAGGTGTTATTAATGCGTCCCAAATCTTGGAGATAGCGCATATCATAGACATATTGCTCTTTCCATTTTAATTCTCCGAGTTTGTTGTAGAGTCCACGAGCGGTGCTGATTTCATTTAAGTCGATTTGGTAGTATTCAGCAAATTTGTCATAATAGTCAGTCGGTAATCCAGCCTTTTCGACAGCTTCTTTATTTAACTTGAAAAAGAATTGTCCTAAGTAATTGTCTAAATCAAAGATGAAAGAAGCTTTATATAAATTTCTTTGTATCATGGTTTTTCCCTTTTGCCAACCAAATGACTCCATGATTTTTTGAGCAACTTTAGCTACTGGGCGCGCGATGTTTTTTATCAAAAATGAATTGCGGTAGGGCAGTAAACTGTAAGCAAATTTATCGATTTCGTTTACTGCAGGCGTGTGCAAGCGACTGTCTTGACCAGCATAGTACATTTGATTTGGAGTACCACTAAAGTTTCCAAAAATCCATGTACCGAAGTAAGGATTATTCATTCTCAAAACTCTCTCCTCAAAGTTCGCAACATTGCTTTTATCTTCTGCATCAATTTCTTTGATACGATTGTCGATGCTCAAGTGATTGGCGATGCTTTCAGCATAAACCGTCTCATCTTGTGTCGTTCCTTTTACTTTGAAAGAAACAGAATCAAGATTTTTACATTCGTATAAATCATCCAACGCCGCCAGCATCGCTATAGAGTCCAATCCTCCAGATAAGAAAACTCTATTTTTCTCACCAAGAAATCCTTTATGAGCTTTAACCGTTTGTTCGCGGAGTTCTTTGATATTTTCTTCCGCACTTAAGTCATTATCTTTTTCAGCAAAAGTTAAAGTCTCTTTTTCTGTTTTTTCAAGATTGAACCAAGAGTTGAAACTCAATTTATAGCCCATTTTCAATTCTTCCACACCTTCATAAACCGTAGAGCCATCCATAAGAAAACCTGAGTACAGAAGCTGCCCAATTGCATTTTCGTTATACTTAATTTGACTCTGTTTCGCTGCGACATCATGCATTACAGAACCGATTATCAAGCTGTTGTTTTCTTGTGTGAAATATCCCGTTTTTACACCACAGACATCTCGCATCAAATGTACTTTCTTCTGTATTTTATCAATGGCAACAAGGAAATAATTACCATTAAATATTCTTGAAATTTCATCTGTATAAATCCCAATCAGATTATCTAAACTTGCAAGGATTTCGGGCTCGCGGTCTTTGGTAATATTCGTATCAACGAAAATTAAAAAACGTTTATTTTCGAAGAAATAGTCGATTTCATCAAGTTGATAGTCCACATGGAAAATTCCTATCTTTCTTGTATTGGCGTTTTCTATTTCGAGACCTCTGCGTGATTTAATGGTAATATTCATGGTCGTATATTTTTAGAAAATAATTTTACTTAGTGTAATTTTTTTGAATGAGATTTACACCAATTCCCAAGTCAGTGGCGTACCAGCTTTAATAGTTTGACTCGCCTTTTTACCAAGCAATGTTTCGAAATATTTAGGTTCCAATCCCTTACCTGGACGAATAACTCTTAGGTTATCTGGACCAAATGACTCGCCTGGCTGCACGTCTTTTACGACATAAACAGAGCGTTTGAATTGCTTGCTGTTTTTTTCGACTTTTTGAATACCGTATTGGACTTTTCCAACTGCTTCAAATACGCGTTCTGTTTCTACAACCAATGATTTTAATTCTGCGGGCTCTAAAGAAAAAGCACTATCAACACCACCGTCTGCTCTGCTTAATGTAAAATGTTTTTCAACAACTTTAGCACCTAAAGCAACTGCTCCAACTGGCACACCAATACCCATTGTATGGTCAGAAAGTCCCACCAATACATCATCAAAAATCTGCGCTAAATGCGGAATAGTGGCAATATTACAAGTTGTAGCAGAAGCAGGATAAGTAGAAGTACATTTCAATAAAACCAAGTCTTTACAACCATTATCACGTAATACGCGAACAGCTTCGTCTATGTCGGCAAGCGTTGCCACGCCTGTAGACATGATAACAGGTTTACCAGTTTGAGCCACTTTTTTTAGGAGTGGATGGTCTGTATTTTCAAAGGACGCGATTTTGTAGGCAGGGACATCAAGAGTCTCCAAGAAATCGACAGCAGTAGCATCAAAAGGAGAACTAAAAGCTACCATTCCCAATTCGCGTGCACGGTCAAAAATTGGCTTGTGCCATTCCCAAGGTGTATATGCTTTTTTGTAGAGATTAAATAATTCTTGACCTTCCCACAAAGAGTTTTTGTCCGTAATCGTCAAGGCACCGCGCATGGTCATTGTTTCGGCAGTATAGGTCTGCAATTTCAAAGCATCTGCACCTGCTGCTGCTGCCGCTTCTACTATTTTCAATGCACGGTCGAGAGACTGATTATGATTGCCAGACATTTCTGCAATGATGAAAGGTTTGTGACCTTCTCCGATGAATTTATCTGCTATCTGTATGATTTTCATGATGAAAATTTTAGTTGTTTTTTAGTGTAAATTTGTACTCCCCTTTTAAGGGTTGGGGGCTTGGTAAACAAAGGTTTTTTCAAGTTTTTCGGCTTGACTTCTTTGATACGCTAATTTTGTAAATGCGCGATTAGAAGGAATATTTTGTTCTTTGACATATCCTATAATTGGCATTTTTTCTTGTCTATCTTTTTTGAATTGTTCAACTCCTTTTTTCAATAAATAAGTGCTCAAACCTTTGCCGCGCGCTTCAGGCGCAATTGAATAACTGAGGACAGCTTTTTTTTGAATGTCAAAACGAATTTGACCAGCTGGAATACCTTTATATTCCAATAAATAAAGATGACAAGAGGGGGAGGAAATTTTGTTTTTAAACCAATTTTGATGCTCTGTTAAAGCAATTGGCTTGGAAGAAAAAGACTGTAAACGTGTTTGAGACTCATTTGCCCAATTGAAATAAATCATTAAATCGTCAATAGTCGTTTTTCGAAGTTTGCAATGTAGTTCCTGTTCCAATTCTCGGAAAATATTTCGAAGCCTTAAAGGGCTTTTTCCGTCGATTAGATTTTTTTGTTGACTTAAGGCGTTTTCTATTTTATTAGTATCGGTAATTGGAAATTCGCTAAAATCAAACGCGACTTCTGACTTCGTCAGATAATTGCGCAAATTCGTTTGATTGTCTGCTATCTGATGCAAGTATAATTGCCCGCCAACCGTCAAGTATTCTATTGAAATAGTGCTTGGAGATGTTATGGCAATCGGACAAAGTCGCATGATTTCTACCATTTTCCCTGCACTAATATTTTCTAAAATCGTAAGTTCAATTGCACTGTTATCAATAAATTTTTGCAATGCTACTCGATGCTTATATGCTGCTCCGATAACTACAAAACAAGATTTCACTACTTTTGAAGCTTCTAATTTCTGTAAGACTTCAAGCGTATCGTTCTTTGGGTCGGCACCGCCTAAACAAACAAAGGCATTTGGTGTGTTACTTAAAGTTTGGCGATTTTTAGCAGCTTCTGAAAAAGCTGGACGCAATAGGACATAGTCTAAACCCAAGTGAAATTGCGTGTCTTTTTCAGCAGAGTATTGAGCTTTTTGAATACCACCTGCGTGGTTGATAATTGCATCAGAGACAAAATGAGATTCATGTATGTCATCAATGGAAACTACTTTACAACCAGTATTTTTCAGTATCTTTTGATATTCAGTTTTGAAATGATAACCGTCTAAAACTATAATTTCATTTCCTGTCAAATGATGTTTGGCTAAATAATTAGCTTCTTTTTCAGAGGTATTAAACTCTGGTATTTCAATCAACTTCTCGCAAACGTCATTTATTTGCGAGATAAAATCAGAGGGAGGGTTTATAGTCGCAAATTGGCAGTCAAAACCTGCCTTCAACATACGCGCCAATGCCAGCGAACGAACCAAATGACCTAAACCCATTTTATGACTTCCATCAGCCCTGAAAATTATAGTTGTTTTCATACAGATGTTTAATTTGACTCGCTTGTAAATATGCCTGATTGATTATTTTCTTTTCCTTTTCAGGAACGATAAAGCCTCCAGTATTTTTTGTGAATAGACTTTTGTTAGCATTTAATTTTGCTGTGTTAAACCAGTAAAATTGCTCGCAGTCGTGGTAGTAAGTTTCCAGAGTATCTGTATCTGTTTCTACATACTCCGATTGCATCATTTGCACTCTTTCCCTTATAAATCTAAAAGCTTTTTGAATTGGATATTTATAAGAAGTAATAGGTAAAATTGTATCTAATTTTTCCTTTTGCAATTTTTGATAAGCCGCCTTTATTTGTTTTGGCTCTAAATATTTTGTAAAAGGATTGATGCTACAAGCATATTTAAATAAGACACCTCGACTCTTATAAGAAGCCATAACATCTAATAACATTTGTGTCAAATTGCTATCTTCTTGTATTGTCTCTGAACCCAAAGGGAACGGTGTGTTAGCCCGATAATATTTCGCTATTCTACTGATTTGTTCGTCTTGAGTATAGACTATTACTTCGTCAAATAACTTTGTCCGAATTACAGTTTCAATACAATGAGCGATAATAGGTTTTCCGTCATGCAGCTTTAGCAATTCTTGTACTTGTTTTTTCTGAATGGGGATGATTGCTAAGTGTCGCATAATAAAATCTATTTAAGTGTTCAATAACAAATTCCTGTTCTTCATTGGTAAGACTTGGAAACATCGGGAGGCTTAAGCAATTCTCATAGTACTTTTCTGCATTGGGTAACATTCCTTTTTTCCAACCTTTATTTTGATAATAAGGCATGGTGTGGACGGGGATATAATGGATTTGAGCGTATATTCCATTTGCTCGTAAGTAGTCATAAAGTTCTTTGCGTCTATCCGTTTGGATGATGTATAAATGATAAGCATGTCCTTTATTTTCAGGAACAGTAATCAATCGGAAAGGGGAGTTTTGAAATGCTTTATTGTAATGGTCTGCAATCTGTAAACGTCTATCAATACCAGCCTCCGCGCGTGTTAATTGTGATAAACCCAAAGCACAATTTAAATCTGGCAAACGATAATTATATCCTAAGGTCTGCATTTCGTAGTACCAATTTCCGTGATTCTCTTGTAATAAA
Source organism: uncultured Saprospiraceae bacterium (assembly GCA_964595615.1). Lineage (GTDB taxonomy): Bacteria > Bacteroidota > Bacteroidia > Chitinophagales > Saprospiraceae > JAHDCG01. The sequence goes on along the minus strand of CAZQTE010000024.1, from coordinate 2,039 downwards.
TCTGGATTTTTGGTGATGCCATGAGTACGCAAGAGCAATAATTTCTCATATAATGCGCGGTCATTCGTAGTAATCATTCCTCCTTCGCCACAGGCAATATGTTTAACTGGGTGAAAAGAGAAAACTGCTAAATCGGCATAAGCGCCGTTACCACAGTTGTTTTTTACGCCTTTGCTGTCTTCAAACCAAGCGCCAGGGGCATGACATGCGTCCTCAATAATCCAAAGACCATGTTCATCGGCTAATGCTCTGAACGCTTCTAAATCCAATGGATAACCTGCAAAATCTACAGGAATAATTCCTGCAAAGGTGCCTTTGGGATGGCTTTCTATTAATTCTCTAACTTTATTGATGTCCAACAAAGCTGTATCTGGGTCGATGTCTGCAAAGACGGCTTCCGCACCGCAGTATTCAATACAATTGGCAGATGCAGCAAAAGTAATTGGAGTAGTAATTACTTTTTGACCTGCTTTTAAATCAAGAGCTAAAGCTGATAAATGGAGTGCCGCTGTTCCATTAGAAACGGCAAGAGCATAGTCCGCACCTACATATTTTGCAAATGCTTTTTCAAAAGCTTCGACCATTGGACCCTGCGTCAAAAAATCAGATTGTAAAGTGTCGACGACTACTTGAATATCTTCTGGGCTAATGTATTGTCGTCCGTAAGGTATATTTTTCATCACGATAATATTTTTATAGTGGCTAAGTATTTCTTTTACTCACAAGGTGACTTTGAGTCACCAGGTGAGAGTCCACTTTTTTGAAAAAATTGTGAACGAACTTAGGCGGCAACACCAATTTGTTTTACCTCAAAAGTCGGGTCAACATGCTCTTGAATTTGATTTCTCAAATCTTCAACAGATAACCATTCAGGATTGTCACCCGAAGTGTAACTGAAACCAACAGGTACCATTTTTCCGTTGTGATGCTTGCGGTAATCTTCTACTCCAAGACCTTGGTATAGTGAATTGTCTGGGCAGATAGCATAGTAATTATCTAACTCAATTGTATTGAAAGAGTCAGCAGGAGTAATCATTTCTTCGTGTAATTTCTCACCTGGGCGAATGCCGACGATTTCTTGAGTACAATAAGGACATACAGCTTCTGCTACATCTGTGATGCGGTAAGAAGGTAACTTTGGGATGAAAATCTCACCACCAATAGAATTTTCGATAGAGAAAAGAACCATTTCAACTGCATCTGCTAATGAGATGTTGAAACGCGTCATATCTGGGTGAGTGATTGGAAGTACACCTTCTTGGCGTTTCTTCATAAAGAAAGGAACAACAGAGCCGCGAGAGCCAATTACATTACCATAGCGTACTACTGAAAAACGTAAATCTCTACTTCCTTTTGCATTATTAGCAGCGACAAATAATTTGTCAGAACAGAGTTTTGTTGCACCGTATAAGTTGACAGGTGCTGCTGCTTTATCTGTAGAAAGAGCGACAACACATTTAACATCGTTGTTCATAGCTGCATCTACGATATTTTTTGCACCTAATACATTCGTTTTGATAGATTCAAAAGGATTGTATTCTGCGGCGGGCACTTGTTTCATTGCTGCTGCATGTACTACGATGTCAATACCTTCACAAGCGCGGTTCATCCGTTCGGTATCTCTTACATTACCAATGAAGTAACGCATAGCAGGATACTTTGAGATTGGGAATTTTTGTTGCATCTCAAATTGCTTCAACTCATCACGTGAGTATACAACTACTCTTTTAACTTCAGGAAATCTGCGCAATACAGTTTCTACAAGAGTTTTTCCGAAAGAACCAGTACCACCAGTGATAAGAATTGATTTGCCGTTTAAATCTAACATAATTATTTTTTTTGAGAGTCTATTTAGGAGGGGACTGCAAGACAAAGTTGTTATTGTTATGAGGGAGGATTAATAATTAAAATAATCGTTTAATCCCTTAATTTGAGTGCAAGTTACAGGCGAACCGCAGGAGGAAAGCGGAGTTTTCGTTTATTGAAGGGTTTTGCCCTTTTTTTGGAAGGAAATGCCAGAAGTTTAGTTTTTTGGCAAT
>CAZQTE010000023.1:23167-25780 GCA_964595615.1 uncultured Saprospiraceae bacterium | reverse complement strand
ACCACTATTTTATTTTCTTTGAAAGTGAAAAACGCTAAAATATTCCACTTTCAAATCAAAAAATAACCAATAACAAAATAACTAATAACAAGTAACGAAAAAACTAAATTGGCATTTATGCCATATTTTTCCGAACTTGCGGTCTAAATTTACACCATTGTTTGAAATTTTTGTTTTCTAAATCAAGCAATGCAGATTAACAACATACTATTCAAAACTACTTCTGACGGCATATTTAGCCCACTTTTTTAGACTTCTGTGCCAGAGGAAAAACAATCTTACTCTATGAAAAAGATGAACATGCTGCTCGCATGCCTTTGCTTTTTTGCAATGTCTATGAGTGCAGAAACCATCTATCTGAATGCTAATGGCGGTTGCTTAGACCGTATGGAGTATCAACTAATCCAAGGCAGTGCTGAAAAAACGCACACCGTTTTCCGTTACTCTCCTCAAGCAGATACAAAATTATTTCTCAGTGTTGGTTCCAACAGCGGTAATGTTTTAGACCGTATTCCTGGCAGACTAAAAAGCTGTGATAAAATCCAAAATTGGGATTTAAATACTATTCGTCGCATTAATGTTGGTGAATTAGAGGTCTTTATTGTACGTCAAACTCCACAAGGCTATACTTTGCAAAAAGTAAATGCGGGTTCATGGATGAAACAAAAAGGACAAGAAATTGAATATGTAGGTTCAGATATGGACTTTAAAGCCAATTTAGGCTATATCAATTATGGCACTCCTCTTTCTTCTTCTTTGAGTAAAAGTGAAGTGAGCATGGATAACTTTGCTATGTTTGATTGTTCTTCAATGATATCTTTTCGCCAGTCTCCAAACCGTAGCAATATTGAACAGTCAACTTTTCAAATCATTCCTGAGATAGGAATTACATCTTTGGCATTTGGTTGGGATGCAAGCAAGGCAACGACAAAGATGCAATTGAAAACTATTAATGGACTTGACTATACTACTGTTTTGGCAAATGAATGTGGTAATAGTAATGCAAATACAGGAGTTGTAAATAATGGAAATGTGCAAAGTGGTGCAAGTACGCAAGGAAGTACTCGTAACTACAGCCCAAATTCTGACGCAGTAGTTTATTATGAAGGTAGCAGAGGAATTCCAAACTCTTATAACTATAATGGTGTCTCACGCCCTTATACACCAGGAAAGCCTTATGATAGTTCATTGCCTGTACATACAAAAAATGATTACATTCCTGAAAATGCAATTTATGTAGGACATATTGGTGATGAAGAAGTTGTGGCACCACAATCGATACCACAAGAAGTTCCTGTATCCTACAATAATACAGCTGAGACTGCTTTTATTATTGCTCCTCAATCAGAAGCTCTATTAGAAGAAGTTCCTGTTTCGTATGATAATGCTCAGCCAGCTATCGTTCCTCAAAACGATGTTCCAGAAGAGTATTTTACAGCACGTAGTGTAGATGCTCCAGCTCATCCATGTGGTGCTTCGGCAGAGCGTGGATATCATTTGGTGCAAAAAGGTGAGACATTGTATGCGATTTCTCGCCAGTACAGTGTGTCAGTTGCACAAATTCAAGAGTGGAATGCATTGCAGAATAGCATGATTAAGCCATGTATGGCTATCCGTGTGAGCGAAGACGGTGCACCAAATCCAGCAGTTGTATCTAATACGCCTGCTCCCGCACCAAAACCTGCACCAGTCGTAAAACCAACACCTGCGCCAAGTCCAGCTCCTGCTCCAGTAGATACTTATACAGAGAAATCAGCAACAAGTGGAAGTGGAACAGATATGAAATGGCTAGACCAAGAAGCGAGTCACACTGTAGCCGCAGGCGAAACCGTAGCTAACTTGGCAGCACGCTATGGATATACAGAAGAGCGTTTCCGTTACATTAATGGATTTAGTCGTGACCAGACTTTACGTATCGGTCAGCAACTACGCACGACGGATTGTAATTGTTTGCGTGCACCAACGCCTTACGAGGCAGAAGACGCAGCGATTATCCAATATGATACGAAAGATGTTCCTACAACTTACTCAGTAGAGGACACAAAAATCTTAACTGAGAAAAGTGGAGTTGCTAGTAATAAGTCTTTCTCAGCACGTTCTTTCATTGCAAAGCCCTCAGTACCCAATGATTATGATGTTGTCTCGCTTGCACCAGAAGGTAGCTTAGTACATGTGGTAAGAAAAGAAGATACTTTGTTTTCTTTAGCGAAGCGTTATGAGACGACTATTGATGCTATTCTTGAATTGAATGGTATGGATAAAGGGGAAGTTATTATTCCTGCTCAACGTCTTTATGTGAAGTAAATGACGGTGGACGGTAGACGGCCGCTTCGCTTGACGGTGGACGGCTTGTTTGATGAAAAGCCCTGTGAACTTTGGTTTGCGGGGCTTTTTGTTTTTTATCAAGAAAATCCTTTAGGATTTTTTTGTCATTCTGAGTGGAGCGAAGAATCTGGGTGAGGAGGATTTGTAACTTTGAATAAATTAGCGACCTTTACCAAATAAATAAAGATTATTTACAGAGAGTCCTCATTCAATCACCTCTCCAATGAAAATACAAGCCCTACACGAATTTCATGACGAACAATTCTCCCAAAATTGGTCAAACCGCTT
>CAZQTE010000023.1:21089-23067 GCA_964595615.1 uncultured Saprospiraceae bacterium | reverse complement strand
GGGATACGTTCTATGTTAGTTGCTACCTTGGGCTTCACTTTAATGCAAGTCTTTATCAAAGAATTAGGACGTTTTCATGTCTTTGAGATTGTGTTTTTTCGTTCGGGAGTGACTGCATTGTTTTGTATGACTTACCTTAAAAGTAAAGGAATTTCGATGATTGGCAATCAACAGAAGTGGTTGATTTTACGATCAATTTGTGGTATTATTTCCATGACATTATTTTTTGCAACGATACAAAGAATGCCTCTTGGTGCATCCGTTTCTTTAAAATATTTATCTCCCATTTTTGCAGCGATTTTTGCAGTTTTGTTTATTAACGAAAAGATAAAACCTATCCAATGGCTTTACTTTTCGTGTGCTCTGGTAGGCGTATTTATGCTAAAAGGATTTGATACCCGCATTGATACAATTAGTCTTATAATGGGACTTGTCGGGGCTGTTTTTGTAGGTTTTGTCTTTATCATTATTCGTCGTATTGGAGATAGTGAACACTCGATGGTCATTGTTAATTACTTTATGCTTTCGGCTGCGATTCTTTCTGGATTCGCTATGCTTCCTTTTTGGAAAAATCCAACATCATACGAATGGATATTATTAATCGGAATGGGGATTGCGGGTTATTTTGGACAAATATATATGACAAAAGCCTTTCAATTAGAAGCTGCTAGTCGTGTTGCGCCAGTCAAATATATGGGCTTGATTTATTCCTTAATTATCGGTTTGTTTTGGTTTGGAGAGAGTTATAGTTTATTGAGTTTTATTGGTATTTTATTGATAGTTGGGAGTATGATTATGAATTTATTAGTGAAGCAACAAAAGGTCTCTTAAAGGCTGTTTTTTGTAGCTGTTTAAATCAAAAACTCCCTGTAAATCAAAGACTTACAGGGAGTTCTCAAAGCTCAAAACTCACAACACCTAACTCGCATACCCCTTCACCGTATCCACAAAAACCTTAACATTATCCAAAGGCGTATCAGGATAAACACCGTGTCCAAGATTAGCGATATGTTTCTTTCCTCCAAATCTTTGTAGCATATCCAAAGTTGCTTTTCTCACCTCATTCGCAGGTGCGTACAATTGACAAGGGTCTAAATTACCTTGGAAAACCTTATCTTTTCCAACCAATTCACGTGCAAATGTCGGATGCGTATTCCAATCAACACCGATGACATTACAATCCATTTTCCCAATCTCCGCATAAGCAAACCAAGCATTTTTCGCAAAAACAGTCACTGGAACATCCGTAATCGCCGCTGCAATTTGCGCAATATAAGGCGCTGCAAAAGTCGAAAACTGCGCAGGCGATAAAATACCTGCCCACGAGTCAAAAATTTGAATCAAATCTGCCCCAGACTTCACTTTGTTTTTCAGATAAGCAATCGTCGTATCTGTAATCTTTTGCAAAAGCATGTGTGCCGCCTCAGGCTGCGTATAAAGAAATTTCTTAGCCTTAGAGAAAGTCTTGCTGCCCGAACCTTCCACCATGTAGGCGAGTATCGTCCACGGCGCACCAGAGAAACCAATCAAAGGTACGCGACCGTTTAATTCTTGTTTCGTTATCTTGAGAGCATCATAGACATATTGAAGTTCTGATGCAGCCTCTGCATCGACTACCAATTTTTCTATATCTGATTGACTTTGAATGGTTTGTGGGAAAAGAGGTCCTCTTTTTTCCACCATTTCATAGGTCAATCCCATAGCTTCAGGAATAACCAAAATATCGGAGAAAATAATAGCAGCATCCACACCTAATTCATCGACAGGTTGGATAGTTACTTCTGCTGCTAAGTGAGGTGTTTCTACCAACTCTTTAAAACCAGATAAACTACCACGCAAAGCGCGGTATTGAGGCAGGATACGCCCAGCTTGACGCATAAGCCAAACTGGTGGTCTTTCAGTTTTTTCGCCACGAGCGGCGCGGAGGAAAAGGTCATTTTGCAATTTCATGATGCAATTTTACGACGGTATTTTGAGA
>CAZQTE010000023.1:17007-20989 GCA_964595615.1 uncultured Saprospiraceae bacterium | reverse complement strand
AAAAAGAGGCTTTCCCTATTAAAGGAAAGCCCCGTTATCGCCAAAAGTATCACCTAAATTAATCTTTGTTCGTTGGGATTAAAAACTTGTTTTGTTGTTTAATTATGACTCAAATGTATAAGCTTTTTAGATACCAAATGGACAGTTTATACCAAATGCAGATTTTCTTATACTTTTGTAGCCCTGAAAAATATATTCCGTTTTTTTTAGTGTTTTTAATTAGCGTTTGTCTTTTTTATTTGAATTAAGTTGTTGATTATTAATTGATTACAATTTTTAATTAGCCCAAGTTGTTAAATGTATTTTGTTCCTTTCTTGTTTGTTCGCTTTCCGATATTTATACTTTTGTAGGTTTTTCTTATACTTTTGTAGGCGCTAATTATATTTCCAAAATAGGATTGAATTAAGAATGACCGTACCTTTGTGAGATACAGAAAAAGGGGAAGCGGAACTTCTAAAATCTAAGATTTTCCCAAATCGTACATCTATGCAAGCAAACTTTACAAAACCTTTTTATTGGATTTTAGACGGTCGTTATCGTATTCTTTTTCACATCCTATTTTGGATGGTTATTTATGTTGATGAATTATTTTCATTGATTGGTTTGACAGAACCAATAGGTGTTTCTTTTTTGTTACCATTGATTACCATACTGATAGATTTGATATTGGTTTATACAACATTATATGCTTTCATTCCTAAATTCCTTTTCAAAGGTAAAACCGTAGCCTTTTTTCTATCCACTTTTGGGCTTTTATTATTGTGCTGTGTAGCAACGGTTTATGTGTCTGAATTTTCAATATTAAGTTTCCAATGTTCAGATTGTGAACCCTATACTAAACGTGAATTAGCTAGTATTTACTTGCAAACTTGTGTTTATACAGGTACCGTACTTACCTCTGCTATAGGTATTAAAATGTTTAAAGAATTTGCACGTAATCAGCAGATAGTCAATGAATTAAGAAGTAGTAATCTTGAACATGAGTTAGCCTATCTCAAAGAACAAATCAATCCTCATTTTCTTTTTAATGCCTTAAATAATATATACGTTCAAACGCGTAAACGTCCGGAAGAAGCACCAGAAAGTATCTTGCTGCTATCTGATTTATTACGTTATCAATTGTATGACTCTGCGCAGAAAAAAGTACGACTAGATGGTGAGATTGAATATTTGAAAAACTACTTAAAGCTGGATAAATTACGTAAATCAGAAGGTGGAAATGTTACATTTACAGTCAATGGCTATCCGAATGGACATTTAGTTGCACCTTTTATTTTCCTTCCTTTTGTAGAAAATGCATTGAAACATGGTAGTATTGGAGAGAATAGTTTCTTGAAAGTCCAATTTGATATTACCGAGACAGATATAAAGTTTACTCTTGTTAATTCAAAATTGGCAACACCACATCAAGACGAACAAGGAGGTATTGGACTTTCGAATGTGCAACGCCGTTTGGAATTATTATATCCTGAAAGGCATAAGATTACAGTAAATGAAACAGCAAAGACTTATGGAACTGTCTTAGATATTATGATTTAAAATAAGTGAAAAATAAGCGAAAAAGAAGTAGTTCAGATTCTGAATCTATTATTTTCGCAATCCTTAGCAGAGAACGAATAAAAAGAAAAAAAATGAAATGTATCATAGTTGATGATGAGCCATTAGCTCGGGAAGGAATGGAATTAAATGTACAAGATGTCTCTTATTTAGATTTGTTAGGTCAGTTTTCTAATGCAGCGGACGCCAATACCTTTTTGCAACAAAATGAGGTAGATTTGATGTTTTTGGATATTCAAATGCCAGGGATTACGGGTTTAGATTTTATCCGGTCTTTAAAAAATGCACCTCTCGTTATTTTGACAACTGCTTATCCGCAATATGCTCTAGAAGGTTTTGAATTGGACGTGGTAGATTACTTGATGAAACCTGTGCGTTTAGCTCGTTTTGTAAAGGCATGTAACAAAGCGAAAGAACTACATGACTTAAAAAATACAACTACAAATACTATCGAAAAGATAGAAGACGATTTTATTTATATTAAATCAGATAGAAAATATATTCGTCTGTTTTTTAGTGATATACACTACATTAAAGGGATGAAAGACTATGTAATGATTTATACTGAAAAGCAGCGTGTGATGACAGCGATGAATATCAAAACTATCTTTAATCAACTCCCTTCTAATATCTTTGCACGCGTGAGTAAATCGCATATTATCAATGTCAATTTTATTGACTCTGTAGAGCTTGATTTTATACAATTGAAAGGTGAGGAAATCCCTTTGGGACGTACATATAAAGAACAGTTTTTGAATGATTATGTGAAAGGAAAGCTTATCGGGCGGAAGTAAAACTAGATGCCATTTGTTAAATGTTTAGAAAATAGAATTTGATTTGATATATTGTGACTCTATTTACACCTAAATTTTCTATTTTGGTAATGGGTTAAAATGGTGGATGCTCACGTGGTGACTCAAAGTCACCTTGTGAGTAAAAGGTATGCATCAGTCGTTTTCACTCACTACCTCTATTTTTAATATCTTTCTATGAAAGTAATTATCACCTCACTTTTTATATTTCTTACGATTAGCCTGTTTGCTCAACCTCAAAAAGGTGACCTCTATGTGGGATTTTCTAATCTTAGTTTTAGGACTAATCAAACAATAGGGAATAATGGGTTGACGAATTTTACTCAAAACTCCTTATTTCTTGCACCTAATTTTGGCAAATTTATTACGGATAACACCTTAGTCAGCGGAGGATTTTCTTTATTTTCTAATTTATCGAGACTCTCGGTTTCTTCAACGCCTAATAATGTTTTAGGTCTTAATTTTTTAGCTGCGCAGTATTTTGGGAAAGGTAAATTAAGAGGACTAGGACAAATGAGCTTTAATGCGAATTTGAGTGAGAATACTTTTTCAAATCTAAGAAGGAGTCTAAATGGTGATTTTGAGTTTGGTGGAGCCTACTTCGTCAATGAGTTTACTTCTCTTCAATTGTTATATCGCATCAATATCTTTATGGCACAAGAAGGTTTAGACACTCAATATTTTAGCTCAGGGGTAGCACCTAATTTGGGGCTTTCTCTTCGGACGTTTTTAATGCGCAATCGAGAAGGAATTGAAAACCTTTCCGCCTTAAATTCTATCAAAAAAGGTGCAACTACAATTTCTTTATCCAGCCGTTTTCGTAATGACGCAAATTCAAATCTTCTTTCTTTTAGTAGTGGTCTTAGTTATTTTTTCGCAGATAACTTTTTTGCAAATGTAGGAATCAGCGCCTCTAAAAGTAAAAACGATTTGAATATTTCTGACTTTTCAAATTCTAATTTTGCCTTGGGAGCTGGATATTATTTAAGGATAGTCGATAAAATTTACGGTAAATTATCGACAAGAATCAATAGAGAAAGCCAATACAGTAACTTTTTTATCGTTGGAATGGAAGACATTACTAATGATAGAAATGCTGTTAGATGGAATACGGAAATCGGGGCAGCCTTTTTTCTTGGCCGACATAAATTAGAACCAGGTATTGGATTGAGATTATCAAATACACAAATACAAGGTTTTGATTTTGACCCTCTAACAGATTTTAGCCCAAGTTTATTTATAAATTATGAATGGTTTTTAGCTCAAAATTTTGCTCTGGCAACAAGTGCTAATTTGAGATTTAATGAAGTCTTTTATACTGTAGGAAGGTTTTCTTTTAGCCCGTCTGAACCTGAAGAAACAATGGTTAGAGTCTTTGACTTTACTCAAAATAGGAATACTTTAAGCTTTGGTTTTAAGTGGTATTTTTCAACTCCTGTGGAATAAAGATGCTCTCAAATTAATAAATACTATGCGGTCTTGCTGGATTTTTCTCGCAAGACCGCATAGTGTTTATTAGACTCTTAATTTTAGACAAGCTACATCTTTATCAATTTCCCAATCCTAATTTGTTTTGATTTATCTTCTATGAAATGAACGAAGTAAGTCCCCG
>CAZQTE010000023.1:10247-16907 GCA_964595615.1 uncultured Saprospiraceae bacterium | reverse complement strand
CCAATCCTAATTTGTTTTGATTTATCTTCTATGAAATGAACGAAGTAAGTCCCCGAAACTAAGTTCTCAACAGAAATATTATCTCCATTTGAAAAGTTATCAATCGTATAGATTAATGTTCCTAAGTTGTTATAAATCAGTATTTTTCCGTTACTCTCGTCTGAGAGCTTAATTGAAAAATTAGTGTTTGTAGGGTTTGGATAAAGCTTTAATTCTTCTGTTGGTTTCGAAACTTTGACAATAGATGTAGGCGCATCCGTAATTGATAATCTTATCTGAGGAATATAATCGTAACCTGAGCCATTTCCAACCCCAACGACTTCAAAAATTTCTGAAGCAGTGCTCTTCCATAGAGTCACATAGCGTAATTTATTAGAAAGGTCTGTTGCAAATTTCATTGCAGAATAATCATATTCTTGACTTGTTGCTAAAAAGCAATCCTTATTACTCCCCGGAGGGCGCATATATCTCAACACCACAAAATATTGTGTATTATCTTTGAGTGCAGGATGTTCTCCATTTCCACTAATATCTTCCATTGAAATACCAATCAAATCAGACATGTCTTCTGAAATCTCAATTTCATTAAAACCTATTTGTGTATACTCATCGGGCGAGGCGAGTAAAGAGTCGGTTAGATTATTTTCCCATTCGTATAGTTCTATTTGAACGTCCTTTCCGTCCATCTGTACTAAGTTTTCAATAGTGAAAAATACACTATCAGCAAAGTAACCATCGCCATTGGGTAAATAAAATGCATTACCCCAACTGTAATCTCGAAATGGAGGTTTAAATCCAAATGAAGTCTGACTTTCTTTCGCAAATAAATCTTCTGTCACCTCAAATCTAAAGGAAATCTCATTATTATCTGGAACATCATCAATAGTAGAAGATGAAATCCTATAAGTTCCTTGATAATGAGCAGGAATGGAAGGTGGTAAATATTTTTCTGTAAAAAGTTGATTTTCAACAAGTTCTAAAGGCAAAGCAAGTGGTATGAAAAGACTGTCTTGATAGACAATAAGTTCGGTATCAGTATTTTCTATTTCAATGTGTAACCAAATATCTGTCTGGCTTTCTGTTCCAAAATTTTCAATATCAGCTAAGAAGACAATAGAATCTATTTGCGATACAGGAAAAGAATAGCTAGACGGAAGCGCAAAGAAGTCTTTACTAATCCTCATATCATGTGGTGCACGCTCTAAAATACGAATATCATCTAAACCCCAGTAAAACAATTTTCCGTTAAATATGAACTTAATTTTAACCTCTGACTCTCCAATCAAATCAGTAGGTAATAAAATTGTTTCGTGTGTATTATAGGTTATATTACTGGCTAAAGACTCATTTAAAGGTTCATCAGGACTCCATGTCATTCCATTATCAGTACTATAAGAAAATAAGAAAGGACTGGCTATACTCACTGTATTTTCGTTCTCTAATTTTCTAATCACTTGAAAAAAGTCTAATAAAACCTGCTCTGTCGTATTGCTTAAATCTATAGTCGGCGAAATAAGCTCAGACCTAAACAGAGGGAAATCATCTAGGCTAATGACGGGCGGACTATCGGAGGTGAAACAATTGTCTCCATTAACGACTACTGCTCCTGTCTTAAATGTTGGTGAGTTAATAAATTTATTGTCATTTCCTGCTGGTAAAAAAGCATCGCCATAATAACCAAAAGACTCCCATTCCCAAGAACATTCGTTAGTTGTAGGCGTTATAATTGTCCAATCTCCCAGACCATTAGAAAAATCTCCTAAATTTACTATTGTCCTGATATCCAATGGATTATAATCGAATAGTTTGCAGTCATCTAAACACCAAATGACCTCTTCTTGTCCCATCCATTCCCAACGGAGACGGATACTATTAGCATTTGAATAGTCGGATAAATCAACGAAAAACACATTTGCATTTTGTGTTTTTTGTGGTTGAGAATAAGGATAATTTGGGACATCAGGGTATAATTCATGTTCGACCCATTCTTCATTATTTGCTTGGACAAATAAGCGCGCACCTTCATGCTCTCTTACATGTTTTGTGATGAGAAAAGATTGGAATTCAAGGTAAAGTTCATCCAAATTAGGTAATAAGATTATAGGAGAATTGAGCTGAGATAGATGGTTTTCTGTTAGAGTATCATTTTCCCCTGGATATGGATTTGAATAAGAATAAACATAACCATTAAAAGCCGTACTAGATTTAAAATTATCTCTGATAAAACTGTCTGCAATAGTATCTGGTGGACAAGTTTCAGGAATACCACATCGCTGCCATAAGGTTTGGAATATATTATCCGAACCATCACTTGTTATCCAATTTGGAGGTAAAGAAGTGCCAGTATGATTTGAGAAATCTTCTACCCAAAATGCCCCATTCTGAGCAATAGATAAAAAGGGAAGGAGAAGGAGCAAAAGTGCTCCAATTTTAGTTTTAGTAAAAAGTGTCATGTTAAAAGGGTTTTAATAATCATAGCTATAACAAATCTATTGGAGTTGTGCGATAAGCTAAATGTACGAAATCAATATTAAATGTTAAAATAAATGGCAAAAAAGGGTCTTTTATAGTACCAAAAATCAATTTCGCCCTTCCAGAAATAATACTAATTTTGCAGTCAATTACTACACAAGTTCATATTTCATATTTTCATACTTCATAGACTTGTTTGTAAATAAGGAATACGTATATGAAATTTAGATTTTTTCGATGGTTTTCTTTAAAAAATCAGTGCATAGTCCTTCTACGGACTTAATTTTTTAAAGGAAAATAGCGGAATAAAGATATTTTCATATATGTGTTAGTTATTTGCAAACAAGTCTCACATTTAGAAAAGCATGTCCAACAAAGAAATCGCCAAGACTTTCCAATTTTTAGGAGCAATAATGGAATTGCATGGAGACAATCCGTTCAAAATCAGGAATTATAATAGTGCCTATATAACGTTGCGCAAATTACAAACGCCGCTTGCGGAGATACCTGCTGATGAATTGTCTGATATCAAAGGTGTCGGAAAATCGACCTCTGGAAAGATTACCGAACTCTTGACGACAGGTAAAATGGAGGCTTTGGAGAAGTTGAAAGCGAAGACGCCTCCTGGCGTACAGGAAATGCTACAAATCAAAGGATTTGGACCTAAGAAAATCCGCACGATTTGGAAAGAAATGGAGGTGGAAACAGTAGGAGAGTTATTGTATGCTTGCAATGAAAATCGTTTGGTAGAGTTAAAAGGTTTTGGTAAAAAGACACAAGATGACCTCATTGCGAAGCTAAAATACTTCCTCAAATCTCGCAATAGTTTTCACTATGCTGCACTTGAATCTGATGCGGAAAACATCGTAAAATATTTAGAAAACCTCTTGCCAGGTACAGAAATTAGCCTAACAGGTGCTATGCGTCGCCGCGCGAATATTGTGGATAGTATTGAAATTTTGGTGGGTACGGTCAATGATGAAATGATTGCTTTTGATGAGGAGATACTGACAAAAGTTAAAGAAGATGAGCACGTTTTATATGCAAAGTCAGCTGGTGAATATCCCGTAATTATCTATCTCTGCGCGCCAAATGAATTTGGTTCAAAACTCTTTGTTCGCACGGCTGCTAAGGACTTTATGGATGCATTTATTGCCGAAAATAAAGGCGTAGATTTTAAAGGATTAGCAACAGAAAATGCTGTTTTTGAGAAAGCAAATTTGCCATACATCGAACCAGAATTGCGTGAACAAGATTGGGCAATTCAACTTGCTAAAGAAAATAAACTCCCCGTCCTTTTAGAAGAAAAAGACATCAAAGGCGTAGTGCATAGTCACACGACATACAGTGATGGCTTGCACAGTTTGGAAGAAATGGCGACTTATTCTAAATCACTCGGTTATGAGTATATCGTCATCACTGACCACTCCCAAGCTGCATTTTACGCCAATGGTTTAAAGCCAGACCGCGTTGCTGCGCAAATGGCAGAGATTGATGAATTAAACAAAAAACTCGCGCCATTCCGCATTTTTAAGTCGATAGAATGTGATATTTTGAATGACGGTCGTTTGGATTATGATGAAGAAACTTTGTCTAAATTCGATTGCATTATCGCTTCTGTCCACACCAATTTGCGCATGGATAAAGAGAAAGCAACTGAGCGTATTTTGACGGCTATTCGTAATCCACACACCACGATTTTAGGTCATCCGACAGGTCGATTGTTACTGTCAAGAGAAGGTTATCCGATTGATTATGAGGCAATTATCGATGCTTGTGCAGAACACAATGTCATCATTGAATTAAATGCAAATCCTTATCGTTTGGATTTAGATTGGACTTGGATTCCTTATGCTTTGGAGAAAGGTGTGAAGATTTCTGTTAATCCTGATGCGCATAGTAAAGAAGGCATTCATGACATTCGCTATGGAACGCTGTCTGCGAGGAAAGGTGGATTAACAAAAGAGATGTGTTTTAATAGTATGGGATTGGGGGAAATGGAGGCTTATCTTGGATTGGAGGACATCTTAGTGTAGGAAAAATTGCAAAAAAACGTTATATTGCAGAAGTAACCTCTATTTTTACTCGCATTTAAATTAACAAACAATGAGTCAATTACAAACAAATATTCCTTTAAATAATCATCAATTAGAGATACTAAAACTTTTCTCAAGAGAAATGGAAGATAGTGATTTAATTGAAATTAAACGATTGATAGTCAAGTATTTAGCAGATAAGGTGACTGAAATGACGAGTGAAATTTGGGAAGAGAAAAATTGGACTAATGAGGATATGGACCGATTACTTAAATCTCATAATAGAACACCTTATAATCCTAAAAACTAAATATTTTGAAGATTGTCCTTGATACTAATGTTTTGTTGGTTTCGATTTCTTTAAAATCTAAGTATCGCCCAATATTTGATGCTTTTCTAAGTGAAGAGTATGAACTTTGTGTGACTACTGATATTCTCATGGAATATGAAGAAATCATCAGTTCTCATATGGGAAAAAAAGTTGCTTAAACAGTTTTACAATTAATAGAAAATGCGCCAAATGTTAGATGGATAACAAAATATTACAAATGGAATTTAATTGAACAAGACGCAGATGATAATAAATTTGTGGATTGTGCAATTGCTTGTAATGCCAAATTTTTGGTGAGTGATGACAAACATTTTAGAATACTAAAGAAGATACCATTTCCAAATGTAGAAGTTTTAAAAGCTGAAGAGTTTAAGAGTATTCTATAAAAAAGGCGCACAAAATCTAAAATTTTGTGCGCCTTTGTCATTTTTGCAATAACTACTTCCCCTCATTATACCGATGCTCTGGGTCATAAGCACTCACAATATTCTCATTCTTTTCATCACTCTCTACTAAACCATCTCGCAGACGAATAACGCGATGCGCATGCTCCGCAATATCAGGCTCGTGCGTCACTAAAATTACCGTATTCCCACGCTTATGGATTTCCTCAAAAATCTCCATAATCTCAATAGAAGTCTTTGTATCCAAGTTACCCGTCGGCTCATCCGCGAGGATAATCGCAGGATTATTAACCAATGCGCGCGCAATCGCCACACGCTGTCGCTGTCCACCAGAAAGTTCATTTGGTTTGTGTTCCACACGGTCACCCAAACCTACCATAGTCAAGACTTCCTGAGCGCGTTCCAGACGTTTTGCCTTACTCATACCGCTATAAACCAATGGCAATGCCACATTTTCCAATGATGACAAACGAGGTAATAGATTAAAAGTCTGAAAAACAAAACCAATCTCCTTGTTCCGCACCTCCGCCAAGTCATCATCTGCCATTGTACTCACATTGATACCATTCAGTACATATTCTCCCTTCGTCGGCGTATCCAAACAGCCTAAAAGATTCATGAGCGTAGACTTACCAGACCCAGAAGGTCCCATCAGCGCGACATACTCATTCTTATTGATGTTGAGAGAAATAGATTTGAGTGCATGAACTTGGTTAAAGCCCATGGTGTATGTTTTTCTTAATTCGTTGACATTGATAATCGAGGACATAAGTATGCGGGTTGTGAGTGGAGGAGTGTCGTGTTGTGAGTTGTGCGTCTCTAAACTCACAACCCATAACTCATAACTCCTTAACTCTGAATGACTTTTGGTACTTTAAAATAAGTGCCGTCTTCTACCGGAGCATTGCGGAGCGCATCTTCGCGTGGCGTTTGATTTTTGACAATATCTTCTCGTAAGACATTGACATCATCATTGATATACACCAAAGGTTCGACATTATCTGTGTCGATTTCTTTGAGTTTATCAACCATTTCTAATACTTTATTCAAGTCTCCTTGAATAACTTCGCGCTCTTCCTCCGACAATCGAAGTCTGGCTAATTTTTCTAAACGTAAAACTAATTGTTCATCTACTTGCATGAGAGTTATTTAGATAGAAATGGGGAAAATAACGACGAGGAAGAGAAAGGTTGTAGGGTTTTAAAGGTTGTAGGGTTGCTGTTTTGGCTTGTTCTGCCCCCTAACCCCCAGAATGGGGGAACTTTCGTTGATATTGAGTTTTCGGTAATTTCGATATTTCTTTTTTCTTTCCATTTTGAAAAAAATTGATGAAAAAATAAAGAATTACCCAAAAGCCCCGCCCTGAAAAAAGTTCCCCCAAATGGGGGTTAGGGGGTCTGTACAACCCTTACAACCT
>CAZQTE010000023.1:0-10147 GCA_964595615.1 uncultured Saprospiraceae bacterium | reverse complement strand
CTTACAACCTTTTACCTCCGTCCCCGCTTCTTCAAATTCTTCCGATATATCGCCGCATTCTGATTATGTTGTGTTAATGTCTTTGCAAAGTTATGAGAACCAGAGCCATCTCCAACTGCACAGAAGTACAGATATTTATGGTCTTCCGAATTCAAAACTGCGTCAATACTCGCTATCGAAGACATTGCAATTGGACCAGGAGGCAAGCCTTTGTACATATAAGTATTATACGGAGAGTCAAAAGTCGTGTGATAATCTGTTACTCGTTTTGTTGTGAAATCTCTCGTGGCGAAAACGCTTGTTGGGTCAGCCTGCAAAGGCATTCCAATACGCAAACGATTGAGATAAACGCCTGCCATACGTGGTCTTTCTGAGATTTTATTAGTCTCTTTTTCTACAATGGATGCCAAGGCATAGACCTCTTCAGGTGTGCGTTTCATGGCTTCCGCTTTCTTTTTACGTCCTTTCTTTTCCCAAAATTTTTCATGTTCTTTTATCATTCGCTCTGTAAACTTTTTTGGGCTTGTATTCCAAAAGAAGTCATAAGTATTGGGAATGAAAAGGGACATTAGCGTCTCGCGAGAATAGCCGATTTCTTTTAGATATTTATCATCTTGCCATAGTGTTTGTAAAGTCAAAGAGTCAAATTCTAAAACCGCTGCTACTTTTCCTGCAACCTCTTCTGATAGCCTTGCTGTAGATAATACGACTTTTACCGTCTCTTGTTTCCCGCCGCGTAGATGTCTGACCAGAGAAAGATTATTCCAGTTTTTCTTAATCTTATAACGACCACCACGCATTGGATTTTTGACATAAGCTAATCTGTGCGCCACCTCAATAAAAGTAGAGGTATCTTTAAGCATACCCTTATCATGTAATAAATTCACGACATCCGCAAAACTCGAACCTGTCGGAATTTCTATAATATCGCTTGTCAAATCACTCGGCACATTCGGCAACCAAAATGCCTGATATTTCTGAAATGCAAAAAATCCACCACCGACTAAAAGCACAGCGATGACAATTAAAATATTCCTTTTCATGGAGTTAGTTATTGTGTTGATTGGTTATTATGTTGATTAGTTGAGTAACTAAATCAACATAATAACTAATCAACCAATCTAATATTGTTCTTTTTCATTCGGGAAGTCCTCAGACTTCACATCTGCGATATATTGTTCTACCGCGCCTTTCATCAAATCGTACAAATCAAGGTAACGACGCAAGAAACGTGGGTGAAAATCCTTCGTCAAACCAAATAAATCATGCGATACCAAAACCTGCCCGTCTGCATCCACACCGCCACCGATACCGATAGTCGGAATGACTAAACTTTCGCTAACTGCTTTCGTCAATTTTGCAGGTATTTTCTCTAAAACCAAACCAAAACAGCCCAGTTTTTCTAATAATTTAGCATCTGCGCGCAATTTTGCTGCTTCTGCTTCTTCTTTGGCGCGTACTGTATATGTGCCGAATTTGTAGATAGACTGAGGTGTCAAACCTAAGTGTCCCATGACAGGAATACCCGCCGATAAGATACGTTTGATGCTCTCTTCAATCTCCGCACCACCTTCTAATTTGACCGCGTGCGCACCACTTTCTTTCATGATACGAATAGCACTTTCCAATGCTTGGCGACTATTTCCTTGGTAGCTACCAAAAGGTAAATCTACCACGACCAAAGCGCGTTTTACTCCTCTAATCACAGAAGACGCATGATAAATCATCTGGTCAAGTGTAATCGGCAAAGTCGTTTCGTGACCAGCCATGACATTAGAAGCCGAGTCACCGACCAAGATAACGTCGATACCCGCTGCGTCAATAACGCGCGCCATGGAGTAGTCATAAGCCGTGAGCATAGAGATTTTTTCTCCATTTGATTTCATGGCTTGTAGAGTGTGTACAGTGACACGTTTTACATCTGAGTGTACGGACATTTTCTTTAAATATGAATTATGAAATATGAAATATGAAATTTACCCTTTGGTGAAATCTGATATATGCATATTCGTCTTTGGTTTAAATGCTACGCAAAAATAGAATTTATGAGCAGATTATCTGTTGATTGCCGAAAATTGTTGAGCCAGCATAAAAAAATCTTATCGCGCAAGCTACGCTCGAAAGAAAACTCTGCGCCTCATACAATCCTCAATCTCTCTTTCTCTCTGCGTCTCCGCGCCTTTGCGGTGAATCTTCAAAATCATACAAACGCACCGAAAATTCCCCATATTCAGCCTTCTTCAATGGAATATCAAAAAAGCCTTTATAGTCAATCTGTTCGGGCACAAAAAGGCGACCAACTTTCGTTAATTTTACCTTCATTTCCACTTCAAAATCAAAGGGCAAACTAAAATATTTCAAACGATAATTACGCGCTGTGATTTGAAAATTATCCTTTCTAAACCAAGTTTCAAGGTATTTAATCACTGTTTTGTCCTCTTTAAATTCTGGACGAACAGTTGCCGTAAAAACATAACATTCCGTACCGTCCTGATAGTTTTTAGATTGGATAGAAAAATTATAGTAGGGACGCATATCTTCTGAGAAAATAGCCGTTTTTTTTCCAATCAAAGGCACATTTGCCTCTTGTCCAGGCGAAAAAATAAGCTTCTTCAATTCTTGATAATGCTTTTCCATTCCTGAGGGAGACTCCTTACCTGCATTCTCATTTTTATCTTCGCAAACCTTCTCATGTGTATAAAAAACGCGGTCAAATAGCTTTGCAGTATAATAGCGATATTCTTTTTTCTTTTTATAAAAATCTCCGTTCACATTCTCTGTATCAACAAGCATTTCTCGACAAACACCGTCAGAGATTTGTCTTGTTTTTGAATAATAATCAGCTCTTAATTTATTTTTGTCGTTTTTGATAAATATTTGATTCTCAGAAGAGTAGGAGAGTCGACGAATGTTTTTAAAAGATTGATAAAAGCTTTCATCTGTTTCTACTTTATCAATGAAATCTGCTACGTCAAAACCGCTGCGACTGGCTGTGACCGTCAGACTATCGAGATAAATGACTCCGCCAAAATATTGGTAGAGAGAGTCTGTTTGAGCATTGCCGATTTGTAAAATTAGGCAGAGTAAAAGAATGATTAATTTATGCAAATTGAAATAGCTTTGTGATGGTGGATACTCAAAGTCACCTTTTGAGTAAAGTGAGATATATTAGTCGTTTTCTTTCACGACCAAACAGATTTCTCCTGCGTCGAAATGACAAAAAAATCCGAAAGATTTTTTTGATACAAGGCAGACATTTATAAGACGCAAAATTACTCAAAAATACCTACCTTGCATAACTTATCTCAACCACAGAAATAATTTATTAATGAAGTACTTTCTCTTTATTCTGACCTTCCTTTCTCCCATTTTATTAAATAGTCAAAATAACCTCCCCGACCGCGGCGAAGTATTCCGCAACGATGTCGTGCCACGCATAGACATCCAAATCGCACAAGAAGATTTAGATTTTATCTTCGCAGAAGGCAATGAATACAGCTATGTCGAGCATCCTGCCACTTTTATTTTTAACAACGGAACAGTCCTCGATACAGTCGAGAATGTCGGCTTTCGGCTGCGCGGAAATACCTCACGACAAGCAGATAAAAAATCCTTCAAAGTTTCTTTTAATAGTTTCGAGAGTCAAAAATATCGAGGTTTACAAAAGATGAATTTGAATGGAGAACATAATGACCCCTCAGTGAGTCGGGCACGATTGGCTTGGGATATGCTGCGTTGGACGGGTGTACCAGGTGCGCGTGCTAATCACGTAGAATTGTATGTAAATGGTGATTATTTTGGGATTTACGCGAATATCGAGCACATTGACGATAACTTTATTGAGACTTATTTTGGGAATGATGAAGGCAATTTATACAAGAATATTTACCCTTGCGACATGGCGTACAAGGGGACAGACCCGGATGCATACAAAGAAGTGTTTTGGGGTAGACGTGCCTATCAATTGCGTACCAATACCGAACGAGATGATTATGCGGATTTCGCCGAATTAGTGGATATTGTAAATAATACGCCAATTGAGGACTTAGAGTGTGAATTGGAGAGCGTTTTAAATGTTGAAAATTTTCTAAAATGTATTGCTTTTGATGTTTTGATTGGCAATTGGGATGGACCTCATTACAATAAAAATAATTTCTACCTCTACCATAATGCTGCGACTGGAAAGTTTGAATACATTCCTTATGATTTGGACAATACTTTGGGAATTGATTGGCTAAGTCGAGACTGGGGAAC
The DNA here is from genome assembly GCA_964595615.1 of uncultured Saprospiraceae bacterium. Lineage (GTDB taxonomy): Bacteria > Bacteroidota > Bacteroidia > Chitinophagales > Saprospiraceae > JAHDCG01. Next base: position 5,893 of record CAZQTE010000023.1, on the reverse strand, counting down.
ACGTGATATGTACGACTGGGCGCAGCATGGAGATACGGGCAGACCATTCTACAATCGAACGCTCGAAGTACCTGCTTTTAGAGAGCGTTATTCGGTTTATATGCAAGAATTTTTAGAGGAATTCTTTAACGAAGAAACCTTGTTTCCTTATGTGGATGCGATGCGTGACCAAGTTGCTCCTTTCATTGCAGATGACCCTTTTTATTCCTTGGATTATGGTTTTTCGGAGAGTGATTTTGAAGACTCATTTGATGAAGATTTAGACTATTTTCAGACGGATTATGCTATCAAAGATTACATCACGACGCGGCAAGAAAGTAGTGAAGAACAATTGGTATTAGTGAATACTGCGCCGATAATTTTGGAAGTGAAAAATAACTATCCATTAATCGGGGAAGACTTGATTATTTCTGCGCAAATACAGGATGAAAATAGTGATTTTTCGGTGCAATTATGTTATTCTAATCCTAACAATCCTACGACTATTTGTGAACCCATGTTGGATAATGGATTAAATGGAGATATAGAAGCGAACGATGGTATTTATATCTATAATTTAGGCGTTTTTACTTCTGTTGAAAATCTTGCCTATTATGTTGAAACTTCTGATAATGAAGGACTTATAAATAGAATTCCTTCTTGTGACGAAAGGTTTGTTGCTTATATTTATGCAGAGAGCGATTTAGTAATTAATGAAATAATGGCGAGTAATTTAAGTACAATTGCAGACGAAACAGGTGCTTATGAAGATTGGATTGAGTTGTATAATCGTGGTTCGGAAGAGATAGATTTAGGCGATTACTTTTTGACTGATAATTTTAATATTCCAGGCAAATGGCAATTGCCAAAAACGACTTTAGCAGCAGGTGATTATCTCTTAGTTTGGGCAGATAATGACCCAGAAGATAGCGTAGATAATCACGCGAGTTTTAAGCTGTCTGCCGGGGGAGAAGAAGTCGGACTTTTTCAGAAAGTTGCTGATGCTTTTACCGCGATAGATTTGGTACCTTATGAAGAGTTGACTGATGATGAATCTTATGCGCGTGTACCCAACGGAACAGGAGAATTCGCCTCTCATTTCTCTACACCAAACTGGAATAATGACAATATGACCGATACCGTAAATATTCCTCTATCTGAAATCTGGACTATCTCCCCAAATCCAAATAATGGCAATTTTTCTATCCAATTTGATACTGAAAATGCCGAGCGATTTGAGCTGGAAATTTACAATGTCCAAGGATTAAAATTGTATTCAGATAAAGCAGAAAATGGCAATGCCGATTTTAATATTTCTGTGCCAGCAGGTGTTTATTTTGTGAAAATGAAAAATGATATTGGAAGGACTGCGGTGCGTAAAATGGTAGTGGAGTAGAGTTGAAAAGTTAAGCAAACTCCAGTAAAAAAGCCTGTCGAGCAATAAACTCAACAGGCTTTTTTTACGTTCTTGACCGTCAACCAGCTTGCCCGTATGGGTCAACCTACTTCTTCAACTTCAAGACTTCCTTTTTCTCAGGTAAAGCCTTTTGTCCTTTTTTCATCTCCTCACCCAATTGCTGAGAAGCTGCAAAAGAAGCTACCATTTGACCCAACATATCTGAACCAGCAGTTGGATTATTTGGTAATAAAATCAAGTTAGAATTTGAGTTCTCACCCATAGACTGCATCGTGTCGTAGTGTTGTGTCACGACAATCAGCGCCGAAGCTTCTTGTGAGTTAATACCCACTTTGTTTAATACTTCAACACTTTCCTCCAAACCACGCGCGATTTCACGACGTTGGTCAGCGATACCTTGACCTTGTAGACGCTTACTTTCTGCCTCTGCCTTTGCTTTGGCAACGATGCGGATACGGTCAGCTTCTGCCTCAAATTCTGCGGCAGTTTTTTGACGTTCCGCAGCATTAATGTGGTTCATCGCAATTTTTACCTCAGCATCTGGGTCAATATCTGTCACCAATGCCTTTACGATACTGTAACCATAAGTATTCATGGCTGCTTCCAATTCCTCTTTTACCGCGAGTGCGATATCATCTTTACGAATGAAAACATCATCCAAACGCATCTTTGGCACCTCTGCACGGATAATATCAAAAATGTAAGCATTGATTTGCTCATAAGGATTTTCTAATTCATAAAATGCACTATAAATACTGTCTCTCAACACGCGAAACTGTACCGAAACTTTCAAACGAACGAATACATCGTCCTTCGTTTTGGTCTCGACATTAACGTCTAATTGTTGGATTTTTAAGTTAATACGCCCTGCAACGGTGTCAATAACTGGAATTTTAAAATGTAAACCAGACTGACGAATACTGTGAAATTTACCTAAACGCTGAATAACTGCGGCGGTCTGTTGTTTGACTGTGAATAGTCCCGAAAAGAGTAGATATATGACAGCAAATGCTGCAAAAATTAATACTGGTCCCATAATAGATTGTTTTGTTGATGAAAGGGTTTTGATTGTTTTATAACTCTAAATTAAACTATTAGTTTACTTTTTCAAAATTATCTCTATGAATGCTTGGATTTAACCGTCGAACGTACCGGCCGCTTTAGCTGCCAAGGTCATTGTGTGGTATTGACCAAGGCAGCTAAAGCAGCCGGTACGTGGGCGGTACAGCTAAAATACCCATTTCAATCCATTCACAAAACTATAAATCGCAATCGGCACGTCCTCTACTGCCTCACTCAATCGACTATCCAAAGAGATATTAAAAGTAGATTTAAAAGACAATTTCTCCGTAATATTAAACAAAAGAGTCGTCTGAGAAGAAAGCCGCGCAATTTTTAAATCAGTCAGTAAAGGTTGATAATAAGAAGTTCCAGTCAATCTCACATTTTTACCCAAATTAAGCCGATAAGACAAATAATTGCTCAATCTATGGTCGCGATAAATGGTATTGTTCTCTGTCAGTTCTTCGTATTGAAACATATAAAGTGAGCCAAAAAATAAATCTCCTTTATCCCCATTAATCAACTGAAAGCGTGGTCCCGTTCCGATTAGCCCTCTAAATTTTAGCGTTAATCGTTCATCATATTGCGCCTGACCGAAAGCTTCCCAGGTTACTTTTTCTGTCCAATTTCGATTATAGCGAAGATGTTGAAAACCTTGGTTAACAAAATCTTGTTCATCTGCTCGCACCACACGATAATTTGTCAATGCCAACCACCGATTCTTACCATTTAGATACTCAACAGTGGCATTCGCAGTTAAAGTAAGGACAGTTTTACCATTTTCATTGAGTGTGAAACCCAAATCTGTACTGCCAAACCAACCCGTTGTATCAGTATTCATCAATTTGCGTTTTGCTTCAATATTGACGATTTGAGCATTTAAGAATAAAGGAAAAAGAAATAAAAGGAAGAGATATTTTTTCATTTGGATAAAATTCGGGATTGTTAATTTTGCACTATCCACAAAAGTAATAAGTCTAGTAAAGAAAGATAACTATCTTTGCATTTTACAGATTTAAAAATAAAATAGATTTGGAAAATAAAGAAAATCAACCCAAAATCGGCATTACATTCTCGGGAGGAGGAACGCGCGCCGTTGCTCAAATTGGTGTCATCAAAGCCTTACGCGAAAATGGAATTGAGGCAGTCTCAGTCGCAGGAACAAGTGGTGGTTCAATCGTTGCAGCCTTATATGCCGCAGGATTAACGACAGAGGAAATGATGGATTTTGTGGAAGATAGTAACATCTTTAAATTGTATAAACCAGGACTTCCAATCAACGGTTTGACGAGTTTGAGTTACTTAGGAGAGATGTTGGCGAAGGCAATTCCAGAAGATAGTTTTGAGTCCTTGTACATGCCTTGTCATGTCGTGACAGCGAATTTAATGTCTGGAAAACCGCATGTTTTTAATACAGGAAAACTCTTCCAAGCAGTTACTGCATCCTGTTCCGTTCCTTTAGTTTTTAAACCAGTAGAAATTGACGGACAAGTCTATGCTGACGGCGGTATTTTTGATAATATGCCCGTTGACCCACTCAAACCAGAGTGCGATGTTATCATCGGCATCAACGTTATGCCCAATGTCGAAGTACCCAAAGAAGAGGTCGAGAGTATGATTTCTATTGGAATGCGCGTCTTTGATTTGATGATTTACAATACGACTCAAAACAATTTTGATGATTGTCATGTCGTCATTCAACCGAACGAAGTATATCAGTATAATATCTTCAATTTCAGTCACTTCGATGAATTTTTTCAATTTGGATATGATGCGGCAATTGCGCAAATGGATGAAGTGAAACGAGTGATAATGGAGTGTACTTGTTAGAAGATGTTAAATATTAGACTTTAGATGTTAGACTTTTTTAGGTTTATTATTCTTTGAGAGTCTAAGGTCTAACATCCAATATCTAATATCTAAAGAAAATACTATGAAAAAATTCCTCCCCACAGGTATCCTTCTCGCAGTCCTCGCATTAGCGGGCTTATACCTTCGTTTCTTTACGAATAGTGAAGTGGAATGGGGTGGCTATTTCGCGATGATGGCATTCTATGCAATGATTTTTTATGCAGGAACTTATGCTGCTGGTTTGCGCGAAAATGATACGACAGAAGGTGTCATGTTGGCGGGGCGCAGCGTGCCAATTGGTATTGCGATATTTACGATGAGTGCTACTTGGATAGGCGGTGGTTTTATCAATGGAACGGCAGAGGCGACGGCGGCGAGTGGTTTGATTTGGGTGCAAGCACCTTGGGGATATGCACTTTCCTTAATGGTGGGCGGACTCTTCTTTGCGCGTGTGATGCGACGCAATGAATATAAAACGATGCTTGACCCGCTCGAAGCTCGATTTGGGAAACGTATGGCGGCTTTACTTTTCTTGCCAGCTTTGAGTGGTGAAATATTTTGGACGGCAGCGATTTTGACGGCATTGGGGACGACTTTTGGGACGGTATTGGGATTGGCGACTACGCCTGCCATTGTATTATCGGCGATTATTGCAATTGCTTATACGGCATTGGGCGGTCTTTGGGCGGTGGCGGTGACGGATGTTTTGCAATTGATATTGCTGTTTGTTGGATTGCTTTTGGTGGTGCCATTTGCTTTGAATACAGTGGGCGGTTTAGACCATGTTTTAGCAGCTTATGAAGCGAAAATGGGCAATACAGCGACTTTCTTTCCCTCGCGTGAAGCCTTAGGTTCTTATTATTGGAATTGGTGGGATTACGCACTTTTATTGGTCTTTGGAGGAATACCTTGGCAGGTTTATTTTCAGCGTGTTCTTTCTGCAAAGGATGAAGGGACAGCGGTTAAATTGTCCATATTTGCTGGTTTTGTTTGCCTTTTGGCAGCGATACCTGCGGTATTGATTGGTATGGTTGGTGCGGTGGCAGATTGGTCGGCATTGGGATTGTCTGCGCCACCTGATGCGGCTTCGACTCTGCCTCATGTAGTGCGTTATTTGACAAATCCTTGGATTGCGACGATAGGTTTGGGAGCAATAGCGGCTGCGGTGATGTCTTCTGTGGATAGTTCGATTTTATCGGCATCGAGTATGGCAAGTTGGAATGTGGTGCGTCCGATTTTTAAGCCTAATATTACTTCCGAAAAACTGTCAAAAGTCATCAAACAATGTATCTGGATTATCGGAATTGCGGCAACGATATTGGCTTTAAATATCCAATCGGTTTATGAATTGTGGTTTCTGTGCAGTGACTTTGTTTATTGCTTGCTTTTCCCGCAATTGGTTTGTGCCCTTTTTGATAAAAAAGCAAATACTTATGGTTCTTTAGCTGGTTTTATAGTAGCTGCTTTCTTGCGTTTTGGTGGGGGAGATGCGACCTTGGGTATTCCTATTTTCTTGGATTATCCGATGATTGAGGAGGGAGTGGTTTTGTTTCCGTTTCGGACTTTGGCAATGGTTTGTGGCTT
>CAZQTE010000022.1:0-26144 GCA_964595615.1 uncultured Saprospiraceae bacterium | reverse complement strand
ACATTGTGCGTGCGTTCTTCGGATTGTTGGGTGAGATAAGCGGGTTTGTCCACCATTTCGCCGCCGTAGCGAAACTCATAAAGCTTGCTTAGACTAAATTCTATCTTCTGATTTTCATTAGGTAAAAAGAAAGCACTCGTACCAATTGAAGTATTTTCGAGTAAAGGCAATTCTGAAAAATTATCATCATTATGGTCATACAAACCACGTTCGCGATTATTCAAAAAGAAAGAAATACCCGAATTTTCTGCCTCCGAAACCAAAGTCGCATTCCCACTCAAAACATTATCATGCGTCTGTCCATTGATATTTTGATAAGTATAATTCAACTCGTAAGTATCCTTTGTGGGCACTTTGGTAATCACATTTACCGTACCACCTACCGCACTCGAACCATACAAAGATGAACCACCACCGCGCACGACTTCGATGCGTTCAATCATATTCACAGGTATTTGTTCCAGACCATATAGACCCGTCAAAGGACTAAAAACAGGACGACCATTTATCAATATTTGCGAATATCCACCCGCCAATCCGTTCATCCGCAACTGTGTATAATTACAAGTCTGACAATCCGTCTCTACGCGCAAGCCTGGTTGAAATTTCAAACCCTCAGACAGATTACAAGCTTGTACATCATTCAAAGTTTTGCTACTTACCACATTCACAATCACAGGAGAATCCGTCTTTCGTTTAAAAGTTTTTGTACCTGTAACGACGATATCATTAAAAGTGAAACTGCCTTTTATTAAATCAAAATTAAGTTTACCAGCCTTATTTTGAGAATCAATTGTTATTGTCTGACTTACTTGTTCAAAGCCTACATAAGAGGCTATAACCTCATAAGTTCCCGCTGGAATATTCGCAATATGGAAATGTCCGTCTGCTTCACTGGTGGCACCTATCTCCGTATTTTTTAAATGAATAGTTGCAAATTCAGTTGGTTCGCCATCTACTTTTACTGTACCATGCAATGTTCCTTCTTGGGCGAACAAGCTGTGAGTCAATAAAAATAAGGCTAAAAATGAAAGTTTGGTCAAAAATATCAATTTGTCGAGCATAAAGTATTATTTTATGCTACAAAGATAATATTTTTAGATTAGTCTAAAAATATATTTTTGTAAATCTTCTGTAATTTGTCGAACAAAAAAGCCATCATACAAAACTAATTGAATGATGACCTTTAATCTCTGTTGAGTTAGAGATTTTACTTGATATTTTTTTGAATTTATCTCCCAAATGTAGGATAGGGGATAAGAAAGACACAATTTTATCTCTCAGACACAAACTTCATGAATAATTGTTGTGAAGTTTTAGACTAAGAAAATGTGAATTTTACAATTTAACAATCCTTCTTAGCTGCAATTATTTCCTCTTCATTATTAATTGTCAGAATTTCCCCTTCTTTATCCTGTACATCAACAGGATAAGCCAATTCTGGCTTTTCTTCCGACTCAGGATTAGCAATATACCAATCTTTCAAAGTGGAATCTTCTTTATCTGCCAATGTTACTTCCGACGCATCAGGCAAAATCCACGTTTGAGGAAACAGAACGTAAATACACTCTTTTTCGTAGTAGTCTTCACAACCATCCTTAGCTGTCATCAATTCCACCTCATTATTGACTGTTTCAATTTCGCCTTCTTGATTTTTGATGTCAACAGGGTAGGTTAATTCAGGTTTTTCTTCGCTGTCAGCGTTTGACTCGTACCAATCTTTTAGTGCAGCATCTTCCTCATCTACCAGCGTGATAGAACTATCATCAGGCATTGTCCATGTTTGTGGAAAAAGTACATAAATACACTCTTTATCTTCCCATTTATCGTCTTTATCAAAATCGTCTTTTTTATCACAAGATGTGAAGACCAATCCTAAAAGTAACAACAGACTTAAAAAATTAAATTTCATTTTGTTAAGTTTAAATGATGAATTTGGAGCAAGATACGAAAGATTAGTATTGTTTGCTATTGAGCATTCTAAAATTTGTATAATCCCACTGCTGCAAAACGCCGTCATTATATAATAAACCTACCTCCAACATCTGTTGATAAAGTTCAAAAGCTTCTTTTCCAAAATTTGCTTCGCCCTGATTCAGACGACCGATACAATAATTTAAAGCATGAGAATAGAGGTCTCTTCCTTCCGCGTGTGTGAAAATAGATACGTGAGGCTTTTTAACGAAAAATAAGGAAACAAGTATAATGGCTCAAGTTATTGACTTACTACTAAGGTCAATAGACAATATTTTGGTGTGTTTGGGGCATTAGCTTTGACATATCCTTCGTAGAAAAGAGTACTTCAACAACAAACCTTTTCCCAGTAAGATACCTTACTGAGACGAGGTTCATAGTTGAATCGTTTATAGTTTATCTACAATACTAACTCCGCCCCCTCCAAAATATAATTCAAATAATACAAATCGCTATCATTCAACCTCATCGTACCGCGAAAAGTAATAATGTCATCTTGTTTGAATTTATTTTTAAATTTCTTCACTAATTTAATATCCATAATCGTCTCAGGACCTGCCATGCCACAGAAAAAACAAGAGGAGAATGGATTAGCCGAGAGTACAATGATGCTTTCTTCGCCCGTCTCTTCGACGGGGATGACATAGCCTTGGATTTCTACTTTTTGACCCGCGAGGCGCTGTACACTTGGGCGGAAAATAGGGTAGGGGACATAGGTTTCGATTTCTTCGGTATAGCGTTCTTCAAAGTCAACTTCTTCGAGATGCTTCCAAGTTAATTCGATGTAACCATCGCCGTTTTTAGTGTATTTTACGGTGTCTTGGACTTGTGAAAGGGTATCAACAGGTGCAATCTTTTCTACTACCTGCACCACTTTTGCAGGCTCGACTTCTTTTACTTCCTGTGGTGCTTCATTGGTGCATTGCACACAAAAAAACAGAATAAAGACAGTACTAATGACAGATAATTTTCTCAACACCAATTTTTTCATAATCATTAAAAATTTCCACAAAATACAAAGCTTCTTCCAATTCTGAGATGTCGTATAAGTCATTTCTTGAAAATACTTTGACAAGTTTACCGCTGGTATCGATAATTCTGATTTTTGTGAAAGGAGCGTCTGTTTTTATGGTGAAGAAATCGTTGGTTGGATTGGGATAAATGTTCGCTTCTTTAAGTATAGTTTCATTTGTAGAACTGAAACATTCTCCTGGATTGTTAACTTTATATTCGTAATAGGCAGAGTAAATTATTTCATCTTCAGTATCCCCCCACAAGGAAAAGTCCATACGTACTGTACCACAACCAGCTGCGCCATTTGGGATTACACTCACTCTAAATGTTACCTCTTGATTAGGCGAGAATGTAAGAGGTACGGGAGTCGTATCTATTTCAGGAAAATAGGATTGATTAATATCAACTACTGAAAATTCCCACTCCGTTGGAGCCGACTCTACTACCTTTATCCATTTGTACTGTGTTTCCTGTGTACTTTCATTTTTCATCAATGGATCGTTATAAAGTTCTATAAATCCATTTTCTAAGTTTAAATTATCTTCTTCTATACTAGAAGGATTAGGAGTAATAGACATTTCTTGAGCCGAAATATTACTGATACAAGAAAAAAGGAAGAAGAAAAGTAGAGTTTTTTTCATGATATACATTTTAGGAATGATAGATTGATTTTGGATAAGACAAATATACCATCCTAAAACAAAAAAAGGGAAACAACCGAAGTCATTTCCCTTTTCTCTATATCTTAAGCGATAGCTTATTTTTTAACAGAATCAACTACTGCAGTAAAAGCAGCAGGGTGGTTCATTGCTAAATCAGCTAAAACTTTACGATTCATTGTGTTACCTGCTTGAGATAAACCGTGAATCAATTTGCTGTAAGTTGTGCCGTTTAAACGTGCACCAGCATTGATACGTGCAATCCACAAACGGCGGAAAGTACGTTTTTTATTACGGCGGTCACGGTAGCTGTACTGCATACCTCTTTCGACTGCGTTTTTCGCAACCGTGTAAACCTTAGAACGCGCACCGAAGTAACCGCGAGCTTGTTTCAAAATCTTCTTGCGGCGAGCTCTTGAAGCTACCGAATTGACTGAACGTGGCATATTAGTTCTTTTAGTCCAATACAGGGGCTTTGTAAATATGAAATATGAATGTGTAAATATGAAATTTTCACTCATTTTCACAGGCACTTTATCCTGTATTCTCGTTAAAAATAAAATTATCATCGACTGAAACTTTCAACAGTCGGCATCATAGGGATGTGATTAGATACACAACAAATCCTTGATACGTTTCTCATCTGCTTTAGCAACTAAAGCACCGTCACGTAAACGTAATTTTGCTTTCTTGCTTTTGTTACGCATCATGTGAGATGTGTATGCTTGGAAACGCTTGATTTTCCCTGAACCTGTCACTTTAAAACGCTTTTTCGCGCTTGAGTGAGTTTTCATCTTAGGCATAATATCATGCTTTATATGCGAAATAAATTCGCATCAATTATAAAAGGAGCGCAAAGGTAAGTTTTTTAGATGAATGACACAAAGAAATTAAAATTAAAATGAGAATTAAAATCAAAAAACGAGAGTGTGAATGAAAATGACTGGTGTATCTCTTTTACTCATGCGGTGACTTTGAGTCACCACGTGAGTATCTACCGTTCAAAACTCACAACACAAAACTCACAAACCCCTAACTCTTCTCATACCAATCCACAAACTCCTCCAAAGTCTCCGCCGTAGAAATCACAGGCTCATAACCCAAATACTCCCTCGCCGCCGAAATATTCAGCGTGACACTCTTTGCCAAGCTCGCCACTCCATAATGCACTAAAGCAGGTTCTTTCCCATTTGTCATACGACTTTTCCACTCCGAAAAACGAGCATAAGCCGCTACAATCGGGTAGGGGACACGCTTAGTAAGAGGTTCTTTACCGAGGCGAGTGAGTAAGGTATTGACTGTTTCCCACATCGGTAGCGGCTGCCCGTCGGTGATATTATAAGTGCGACCGCAGGCTTTTTCATTTGCATTTAAAGCTAAGTCTATGGCGCTAACTAAATTTCCGACAGAGGTAAAATCTGCGATGTTTTTGCCGTCGCCGATGATGCGTAATTTTCCTTCTGCGTATGCGCGCATGAGACGTGGGAAAAGTACCGTGTCTTCTGCACCGATAATGGCACGTGGACGCAAGGAAATGACTTTGATTTTTTCGCTGTTTTGGGCTAAGACATATTGTTCCGCAGCGAGTTTTGTTTCCGCGTAAGCGTTGACCAATTTACTCGGTAAAGGTTCGCTTTCTTTGATGTCAAATCTATCTTGAAAGTTGAAGTACAAACTCGGTGTAGAAATATTGACAAAGCGTTTTATTCCTGCCATTTTACACCAATCCATAAGTTGTTTGGTGAGTACAAAATTAGCTTGATGAAAGACCTCTTTTTTGCCCCAGGGAGAAGATAAAGCGGCACAATGTACGATTGCATCGGCTTCTTTTATTAGTGGTAAAATAAAAGCATCTTCGATTGGATTACCTGCAATATATTTTGCGCCAGCGGCTTGCATTTCTTCTGCTCGATGATTACTCCTAGAAGTGGCAATGACTTCATAATCAGGATTTTGTACTAAGTATTTGGTTAATCTGCCACCTAGAAATCCAGAAGCACCAGTTATGAGAATGCGCATAATTTGTTCAGTTAATTAATATGCCATATCTCTAAGATATGGCATATTTCTTTTGAAAGAGAATGAAGATAGATTTGCTTTTTGTTACAGAACAAGATATGCCATATTTTGAAAATATGGCATATCACGGATTTAAAATTGCAAAGCCACAGCCCCCAAAGACAGCCCAGCCGCCGTCCCCATTAATATCACTTTTTCCCCAGGTTTAACGCCTTTTTCATTCATTACTTCTTCAAAACCTAAAGCAATCGAAGCAGAGATACAATTTCCGTAACGCTCTAATCCATTATGTACTTGTTTTGGACGCAAATTATATCTTTTTGCAAATAATTGATTTCCAAATTTACTCGCTTGATGTGGTATGATATGGTCAAATTCATGCAGTTCAAAACCCGTTTTTGCTTCTATTCTTTTGACAAAAGCATCTAAGTATTTGAAGGTCAATTGTACTAATTTTCGACCTTGCATATTGAAGAAATATTTCTCTTTTGCGACATCTCCATTATTTCCTAAAAGCATATTCCCTCCAGCCTCTACCTTTGCTAAATCTGCACCTTCACAGTAGTTTTCAAAGACTGAAGCCAAGTGACTAAAACTACCTTCTCCACCTCCTTTTTCTATTATACAAGCCGCCGCTGCATCTCCAAAAAGAGAGTAAGTCTTAAAGTCTTCGATATTGAGAGACTTAGACGAAATCTCAGAAGTGACGAGCGCAAGTCGCTGTTTATCAGGACTATGCAACATAGATAGACCCACATCTAATGCTGTCAAAAAACTCAAACAAGTTGCATCAATATCAAAACAAGGTGTCATGGCATCTTCCGCCTGCATTTCCTTTTTCAATAAACATGCATTGTAAGGAATCGGATAATCATAAGTTCCACTCGCAAAAATGAGCTGCTGCACATCTGTCATGCGAATACCCGCCTGTGTAAATGCAGCACTAAGAGCTTTTGCACCCATTTTTACCACAGAATCACACCCACAAGCCCGATGTCGATAAGCGACACCCGAGTTTTTCATCACCCAGCCAGTCGGCATATTTGCAGACTCTTCTATCGTTTGTGCTGAAATGGCTTTGCCAGGCAAATATTTAGCAATACTTTTGATTCGGAATTTTGTCATAACAGTGGTCTTTTTGTGTGAACGGTAAATGTAAGGAGAAAATAAATATGAAGTGTGAAATATGAAAATATGAATGCGTGACTTCTATTCTCTTACAGTTTGCAAGACAAATATGCAGGACTATTTAGTACAAAAATTAGCGAATATTGCTTCTTATAAAATATAATTTATCGAATATCAATTGAAGTATCTTTTTGAACCCATAAATGTATTATTTTGACAAAGAGTAAAAAGAAATCAAATGTAAATACTTCTTATTTGTTAATAGGAATTTTTTTCTTGTTTGTTGGTTGGCCAGATGAACCAGTATATAATCAAGTTTCTTTGAAGAAAATTACTTTTGAATTATCGGCGGATATATTTAACGTAAAAAGTAAAGGATCGCGTACGGATTACCGTCTATATTCGCGCGAATATGAAAATACTTTTGTAATAGCAAAAGGGAGTATTGGAAGAGGGAAGTATGGCGAAATCTCAAGTCTTAAGAAAGGACAAATTGTTGACTGCTATATTTCATTAAATGCATTTAATAATCTTGGTCTTGATGAAGATGATATTTTAGTCAGAGGCTTGAATGTCGGAGGTCGATCACTATTGTCAGAAAAAGAATTTATTTCTAATCAGGGGAGCTATGAAAAACGTCAATCTATTCTTTTTTTAACGATTGGAGTTTTATTTATCTTGAATGGATTATTTTCGATACCAAAGGAATATACTTATTTAGCCCTTGGATTGTTGTTTATATATTTGTTAACGATTTGAACATAGCTTGAGTCATCTCTAAAATTATTTTTATGAAAAATATCATCACCATCCTCTTAGCACTTTTTACATTAAACACCATGCAGGCACAAACAGAAAAGCCAGAAAAATTACCCTACTACGAAATACCAACCGCACCCGAAAAGGTGACAGAAAACACCATTTTAGCAAGAATGATAGACGGTTTAGGATACCGTTATTATTGGGCGACGGAAGGATTGGTACAGGATGATTTGGACTATACGCCTGGCAATCATGGACGTAAATCTTCGGAGGTATTAGACCATTTACACGGACTCTCTGACATGATTAAGAATACAATCATTGGACAGCCTAATGTACGTCCACGCGAGGGAAAAGAATTGACTTGGGAAGAAACTCGACGCGAAACTTTATTAAACATCAAGGCTGCAAGCGACTTTTTGCGTACGGGAAAGGGAAATCCCGCAGAGTATAAAATTGTTTTTCAGCGAGGTGAACAGACTTCTGATTTTCCGATGTGGCATTTGTTAAATGGACCATTAGCGGATGCGCTGACGCATGTGGGGCAGATAGTTTCTTATCGTCGTTCGGCGGGAAATCCTATCAATCCGAATGTGAATGTGTTTATGGGGAAAACTAAAGAGTAGATGAAAATCGGGTAATTTTGTCATATCCAAAATTACCCGATTTTTCATTTAAAACTTCTGATGCAAACTCAATTGCATTTGACCTTTCGCCCAGTTAACAGTCGTTTGTTTCATCCAGCCAGCCTGCACGCGCAATTTATCCGTAAGACCATATCCTAAGCCTAAATAGGTACGATTTCTGTCAAAAAGTTGTACTGTTCTTTCGTCTCCGATGTCGCGTTGACCATTGATAAATATCTCATTATAAAGAGCAATGTAGAAGGTGCTTTTTTCCATTTTTGCTTTATTCAATAAAATATTCATAAAAAGATTATAGCGGTAACGCGTCCGAAAATCTTGCCCTTCTACCCAACGTTGTTCATAGCGAAAACGGTGCGTTAGTTGGATTCTTTCCGATAATTTATGAGGTAATAAAGCCTCTTGATAGACGCGACTTTCGTTGCTTGTTTCTTTGCTTTCACCAAATTGACCTGTCGTAATATTACCATAACCAAGGGTAAATAGACCGTTGATATTATCAGGGCGATAAGTAACACCTGTACGTAGCAAAATCTGCTCAAGGTCACCGCCTGCATCCCAAAAACGGAATTGATAGTCACCTTGTAATCCAAATTTACTGTCTTTAAAATTTACACTGGCAAAAGCCATATACCATGCCCCTAATTGGTCTTCATCTGGACCTGTTTGTCCATTGGATGTTGAAAGAATGAATAGGCAAGAGAGGAATAATAGAAATTTTTTCATAAGTGTTGAGTAAAAGTTAAATTCTGTGTGTTTTGATAGTAACACTATTGTATTGGAAAGGTTTACTTTTAGTAAAATTATGTTCTTTTACCAATAAATTCCTTTAGGAATTTATTGTCATTCCGAACGCAGAGAGGAATCTGAGTGAAAAGGCAAGACGAGCATCATTCCTTATACTTCGCTGCGCTCAGTATAGCCTGTCCCGCATTCATCGGGAACAAGGAAAACCGTAGGTTTTCCTTGATAAAAAAAACGCCCAACAAGAACCAAATCTTGTTGGGCGTTCGCGCAGAACTTTACAACTATAAAACTCTACAACTCTATATTTCCACGACAATCCCCACCGTAGGCAAAGCATTCCCCGCCCCCGTATCGATTTCCTTCAACAAATAACGCTGTTCATTAAGCGGTGCATCAGGATTAACGATAACCGCAGGACCAATTGGATTGCCCGCCTCATCCAATTCGCGGTCAAGCAAAAGAGTCGGTTGCGAAACGAAATTTTGATTGATGTTTTGAACGTCTAAGTAGAGATTTAAACTCCATTTTTTAAAGAACCACTTTTTGTCAATACGCAAGTCAAGGGAATTCACCGCTGTATTACGCAAAGAGTTGATGCGATTGAAATCTAAACGAGCGACACCGCTAACATCCCAATTTGCACGCAGAGAAGAATCATCCGAAAATGGCGTGCGCGGCAAGGCAGATTGATAACGATACGCTAAGCCAATTTCTACATCGCGTAAAAATCCTTTTTCAAACTTTTTACCGATAGTCACATTCGCGATATGGCGCGCATCCCATGAACTGGCGATGAGTACTCGGTCTTTATTTTCAAATTCTGACCAACCTAAAGTGTAACTCGCAATCCCGTAAAATCCTTTATACAAACGCTGTTGATACAAGAACTCCACACCATAACTCTGACCCTCCGAACGCGGAATAGCAGGCTCATTACCCACGATACCAAAATCACCGCCCAGATTTGCCAATGTTACGCTGTCGCGCAGTAAAAACGGGTAATCGCTGTACTTTTTATAATAGCCTTCTACCGTTATTTTAGAGGCAGCAGCCGTGTTAAATTCCAATCCTGCCACGACTTGATTATTCGTCACGTATTTAATACCATTATCTTTATTGACAAAATTACCATCCTCTTGATAACCCAAAATCGTATAAGCGGGCAATTGGTGATACTGTCCAACATTTGCATTGATAATAAATCGTTCAGACAAAGCATAAGCTGCCGAAAAACGTGGACTAAATTGACGGAAAGGATTGCTCATTTCACTGGAATAATCATTGCCATCGATACGCGTACCGAGCGATAGGATTAACTTTTCGTCCATGTACTTACGGCTGATTTGGGCAAATGCACCATATTTATTCATGCTAAATGCAGAAGCAAAATCAATCGTCTGTGGACCTTGTGGCGTAAAGATTTTATTGAAAGTGCTGTTGTTGTACTTCGCCAATTCGTAATTGATACCGTAGTTGATTTTGTAGCCTTTTTCAGTACGGACGGTGTGTTCGGCGCGGAATTTATTCTCAATCTCTTGTGAATTATAATCCAAAACTAAATTGTCTTCACTGCTGTCGTCATTACCTGCGTATTTGAAACTGCGATTATTCAACATATTTCGACTCAAAACGAAAGTAAAATAACCATTGTCGCGGTAGTGTTTATAAACCAAACCATTTGTGTAATTCCATTGCGGAGAAACAGGTAAGAGATTTAAAAGATATTGCTGTGACTCCGTTTCATTAGCATCTAAGTTTAATTTGAACTGGTCAATTGCACCCAAACCAATAAAAGTCAATTCATTCTTTTTGTCAATTTGATGTTTGACTTTAACTTGAAAATCATTGTAAGTGGGCAAAAATGGCAAGCCAATCGCTTGAAATAAAAACTGTAAATAAGATTGACGCGCCGAAGCCAAGAAAGTTGTTTTCTCACCAATTGGGCCTTCTAAAGTCAAATTCAAATCACTCGAACCCACCGTAAAAGAAGCCCCTAATCTATCATCACGACCGTCTCTAAATTTAAATCCAAAGACGGAACTCAAAGCATTTCCGCGATTGGCAGGAAATGCACCACTATAAAAATCTACCTCGCGAATAAAATTCACATTAATCAAACCAACAGGGCCACCCGATGCGCCCTGCGTGGCAAAGTGATTGATATTTGGCACTTCAACTTCATCCAAATAAAAGCGATTTTCATTAGGAGAACCACCACGAATAATCAAATCATTTCGGAAAGAAGCGGAAGAAGTTACGCCCGGCAATTGCTGTACCACTAAGGAAATATCACGTCCTCCACCTGGATTACGCTGGATTTCTGCGACACCGATAGTCCTCAAAGAGACAGGACTTTCTTCAGTTTTCTTAAAAGGAGAAGCCTTGACGACAACCTCTTCTAAGTTTTGCGCCGCTTCGGTCATTTTGATGTCTACAATAGCAGGTTTGTTATTAAAAACCTGAATTTCGTATTCCGTCACATCATCAAATCCGACATAACTTGCGCGAATGCTATACAAACCTGGCTCTAAACCTGTGATTTCATAATTGCCATCAAAGTCACTCGTCGTACCGCTGTCCGTGTCTAATACTAAGACCGATGCGAAACCGACGGGTTCATTATTGATGCTATTGTTAATTGTGCCTTTGATGATGCCTGTTTGGGCGATGAGCATTTGACACAGTAAGAGAGAAAAGAGTGTAAAAAAATGTTTCTTATTCATTATTAAATAGTTTGCATAGGAAATGCAAAAGGGGAGGTGTTTGTTGTGAGAAATGGGTTTGAAATCATGCATTTTTGATAATATGCCATATCTCAAGATAGTGAAGAAAACAGTGCTGAATAAAGGTTTGTCGTAAAATTGAGGATGAAAACTGGATATGGCATATTTTGCTTAGAGATATACCGAAATTTTACAGAAGAGATATGCCATATTTTGGAAATATGGCATATCAAAGAGATGAATTATCGATATTCGATAATTTTAAATTTAAATGTATTGATATTCGATAAATTTAGCCCTTTTTCTTGTGTATTTTTGTAGAGTTGAATCAAAATTTATTTATTAGAAAAACCTTATATAATGAGACGTACTCTTTCGATTCTGATATTTATACTTTTCATATTTTTAACAAACGCGCATGCGCAGAATAAAAACAGCATAAATTTGGCTCCCGTAGATGTAGCAGCAGGTTTATATGGACTAAGTTTCGAACGAGCTTTAACGGGTAATTTTTCGGTTTTATTAAGAGGACGTTATACGAATATTGTCCAGCTATACAATAACAAAGGGACTCGGTTTTCTATATTTGGCTTTTTTAGTGGTGAACAATATATGCAAAATGGATTTGATGTAGAACTTTCTTTTCGCAAATATTTTCGGGGAAAAATACCAATGACTGGTTTTTATATACAACCAAGTGGAGGTATAGGAGACTATAGAGTTCGTTATGCAGAACATGTAATTAACTTTATAGGTATAGCTAGACGAGCAAATATAGAAAATATTACTTTTTCAGAGCGCTTGAAAATTTCTCATTTTTCTTTTACGAGTGGAGTACAAACCAATTTAGGAAAACGATTTCTTATGGATGTTGGGATGGGAATACGTAGAAATAAGACACTTGGAGACATTGGCAATTTACCGAAAAACAACTATTTGAATGGGGTGAAGTTTGTCTTTAATTTGAAGTTGGGATATGCGTTTTAGAAGTATTTTAAAATATAAAACAGCTTACCTCCACCAATAGAGATAAGCTGTTTTGACTTTTGACCTTGGCAGCTTCCATACGGACAGGAAAGCAGCCAGTGCATTGGATTACACACCCAAATCACTCATGATTTGCTCCAACTTTGCATCCAATTCTGCTTCTACCATATCTACACTTTCTGCATTGTCCAAATCCTCTTTTACACTACAGTAAAACTTAATTTTAGGTTCAGTACCCGACGGACGCGCCGAAATGATACTGCCATCTGCCGTGTAAAATTGTAAGACATTGGAGCTTGGTAAGTCCATTTTTGACTCTTCACCAGTAGTCAAATTTTTAGATACGCCAGACTTGTAATCTTTAATCATCACTACTTTAGAACCACCCAATTCTGTCGGAGGTGCATTTCTATAACCTGCCAACATCGCTTGAATTTCTTCTGCACCAGATTTACCTTTTTTGGTAATGGCTACTAATTTTTCTTTATAGAAACCATACTCTTCATAAATGCCAACCAATGCTTCGTATAAGCTACTACCTTGGTCTTTGTAGTAGGCTGCCATTTCTGCAATCATCGCACACGACACAATCGCATCTTTATCACGCGCATGTTCGCCGACGAGATAGCCGTAACTTTCCTCACCACCAGCAATGAAAGTTTTCTTACCCTCCAATGCCGTCATCATCGCACCAATCCACTTAAATCCAGTTAAAGTATTATAGCATTCTACACCTTTTGATGCTGCGATTTTATCTAATAAATAAGAGGTCACAATTGTCTTCACAACATATTGATTACCATCTAATTTTCCTGCTTTTTCCCAAGCCGTCAACATGTAGTGCAATAACAAAACCGCTGCTTGATTACCATTCAAAAGCACGACCTTATTAGAAGTATTACGGACTGCAATACCTACACGGTCAGCATCTGGGTCGGTTGCCATGACTAAGTCTGCGCCTGTTTCTTCCGCTTTTTTCAAAGCCAAAGTTAATGCTTCTCTCTCTTCTGGATTTGGATAAACAACTGTCGGGAAATTACCATCATAAGGTTTTTGTTCTTCCACCTCAATCACATTCTCAAAACCAAATCTCTTCAATACAGGCGGCACTAAAACACCACCAGTACCATGAATAGCAGAGAAAACAATTTTCATATCTTTCTGACGCTTAATCGCATCTTGAGAGATAGATAATGCTACCAATTCATCCAAATATTTATCATCAATCTCTTTTCCAATCTTCTCAATATTGTCCCAAGAACCACCGAATTTGATATCGCTCACATCCGTAATCGCGCGCACTTCATTCATCACACTCACATCATTTGGCGCAATTAATTGTCCTCCGTCTGGTCCATAAGCTTTATAGCCATTATACTCTTTTGGATTGTGCGAAGCCGTCAAAACAACACCTCCATGACAACCCAATTCACGCACTGCATAAGACAATTCTGGCGTTGGACGCAAACCTTCAAAAAAGTAAACATAGATACCATTCGCAGAGAAAACCTCCGCTACCATTTTAGCAAAAGTATCCGAATTATTACGACAATCGTGGGCTATTGCTACCTTGATTTGTTCGTTTGGATAAGTCTTTAAAAGGTGGTTAGAAAAACCTTGTGTTGCTGCCCCAAAAGTGTATTTATTCACACGATTTGCGCCGACACCCATGATACCACGGAGTCCTCCTGTTCCAAATTCGAGGTCTTTATAAAACGCGTCAGTTAATTCTGTTTCTTTCCCTTCATCCAACATCTGCTGGATTTCGGCTTTAGTTTCAGCATCGTAACTGCCAGTTAGCCAGTGATTAATTTTTTCTTGTACGGTAGTATCGAGAGTCATGTATATTTACGATTTACGAAGTAAGATTTATGACCGATATGACTTGGAGGACGGTTTGAAATCTACTTCGGATTGGAAGATTTTCTGTTTTGAGAGGGCAAATGTAAGGTTTTATCGAAAAAGATGCTGAAAATTAAGAATTAGGATATCAGAATTATGATTTGAATTGATTTAAATGTAAAAAAATCCTCTTTGATTCTTAGCTTTGCGTTCTTTCGTCTTTTGTTTATGATTCTTTTTGAGAATGATTTTTATGATAGTTATGATTTTTATGAGGTGAGGATATTGATTTTAAATCATAATAATCATACAAATCATAGTAATCATTCTCAAAAAAAACTAAGTCATACTTGGTCTGAGTCATATTCGTCATTCAAAAAACATAAATGCAAAAAGATTCCTATCGTCACAAAGGCATGCGCCGCCGTCTCATTGACACTCTTCGCAGGAAGGGTATTAAGGACGAACGCGTATTAGCGGCTATGGGACTCATTCCTCGGCACTTCTTTTTAGACAAAGCTTTTGAAGAACATGCCTATGAGGACAAAGCATTTCCGATTGGCAATGAACAGACCATTTCACAACCTTACACTGTTGCTTTTCAATCTCAATTATTAGACGTAAAAAAGCGAGAAAAGATACTTGAAATTGGTACAGGTTCTGGTTATCAGGCAACTATTTTAGGTTCTCTGGGGGCGCGGGTTTATACAGTTGAACGTCAGGAAGCCTTGTATGTGAAGACGAAAGAGCTATTGAAAATTTTCCAGATGCGAAATATTCGCTGTTACTTGCGAGACGGGACTATGGGCTTGCCAGAATTTGCGCCTTTTGATAAAATCATCGTGACAGCGGGTGCTACGGAAATTCCAGAAGCCTTACGTTTACAGATGAAAATAGGCGGAATTATGGTTATCCCTGTCGGAGAAAAAGAACAAGTGATGTATCGCATTCGTCGCATTTCAGAGAATGAATGGGAAGAAGAGGATAGGGGAGATTTTAGATTTGTGCCCTTTTTGGGAGGGATTAACCGTAATTCAGGTTTCCAATCTGACCCGTAACTCAGGTTTCCAACCTGAAAAGCATAATTTGAAAAATACAGTATCAAAAACTAAATGTCAAAACTACTCTACTATCTCATTATCAAGCCATTATCCTTACTACCACTACCAGTTTTGTATCAACTGTCAAATGTAGTGTACTGGATATTATACAAATTAATCGGCTATCGAAAGAAGGTCGTTTTCTCCAATCTACGCAATTCCTTTCCCGATAAATCAGAAAAAGAAATCAAAGCAATCGCCGATAAATTTTACAGTCATCTCTGTGATATTGTGGTAGAGAGTATTAGTATTTTTAGTATTTCGGAAAAGGAAGTTATCAAGAGATGTAAGATTATCAATCCTGAAGTGGCGGATGCTTATTTCGAAAAAGGACAGAGTATTATTATCGCAGCAGGTCATTATGTGACTTACGAGTATGCGGCGGTGAGTTTAGGCGCACAGATGAAACATTCTGCTTATGGTCTAATGACGACTTTGACAGATAAGTTTTTGAATAAAAAGATGGTGGACTCGCGCAGTGCATTTGGTACAGGTATGATTGTCCCAAAATATACCAGAGAGTTTTACGAAGAAAACAAAGACAAATTAACTGCGGTTGCTTTCATTGGCGACCAGTCCCCTGGTTCTAACAAAGGAAAATATTACTGGACAACTTTCTTAAATCAAGAAACGCCAGTCATGTTGGGTACAGAAAAATACGCAAAATTATATGACCTTCCCGTCCTTTTCTACAAACAAAGACGCGTAAAAAGAGGTTATTATACTGCGGAATTTATCCCACTCTTCGACAATCCTCGCGAAACTGCCGAATTTGAAATCACCGAAGCGCATACGCGTATGGTCGAAAGTATGATTTTAGAGCAACCTGAATACTGGTTGTGGTCACATAAGCGTTGGAAGCATAAGAAACCTGTTTAGTTATTGTGTTATTAGTTATTATGTTATTTGTCAATAGCATCAGTAACACAATAACCAATAACATAGTAACATAATAACCAAAAAATGAAATTCAACCTTCTATTTCTCCTTTGCGGCATTCTCCTATTCTCGGCTTGTAAAACGCCGCAGGGCGCACGTGCGGGTAAATTAAAGGCGCGTAGTGCGGAATATGTCCAAAAGCAAATGGTGCAAAACCAATTTAATGCCGAATGGGTATCTGCGAAAGCGAAGATTAAATTTTCGGATGAAGACCGCAATATGACGGTTTTTAGTAGCATCAAGATGCGAAAGGATAGTGTAATTTGGTTGAATGCGAAGGCATTTGGTATCGAAGCTGGGCGCGTTATGATACGTCCTGATAGTATTTTTGTCATTGACCGATTGAATAAGCGGTATATGGAAAAAGATATTTGGTGGCTGCAAGATGAGTTTGGTTTGCCTGTTGATTTTAAAGGATTGCAGGCGATGTTGTTGGGTAATCCGATATTTTTTAATTCAGATTTGACGGTAGAACAAGATAGTACGCATTACGTCTTGGGAGGAGAAAATGACCGATATAAGACGGCGTATAAAGCAGACGGTTTGACTTTTAAAATGGTGGAAATGCTAATTTCTCAACCAAAAGATAATCGTATGGGCTTGATACAATTATCTGATTATCAAACTCTTGCTAATGGACAGTCTTTTTCTTTTAATCGAAATATTGGGATGAGCAGTCCTGAAACGGGGAAGACTACGGTGCGGATTGAGATGACTAAGGTTGATGTTGATGTGCCGGTTAGTATTCCGTTTTCGGTGCCGCCGAGGTATACGAAGGGAGGGTAGATTTTCTTTTTTATATTCGTTTTATAAGCCCCCGACCCCTGAAGGGGAGAATAGTCGTTTTTTTGATTTAAATTTGTTATTTATGAGAATTCGATTTTAAATTTTAATTGTATTCTTATTTAAAAATGTCTATGTTCCCCTTCAGGGCTTAGGGGCTTATAAGACGAATATTCTACCTAAAACAGACAAACCAAAACCATGTCAAAACCAAAAAACTACGCTCAAGAAAAATCCGCGGGAATGCATGGCAATGCAAGTGCAAGAAAATTTAAATTTGCAAGAGGATTACGAAAAAGTATGACGGAAACCGAGACTATTTTATGGTCGAAATTAAAAAATAAACAACTGGAAGGATTGAAATTTAGAAGACAGCACCCTTACGGTCGATTTGTTTTGGATTTTTATTGTCATAGTCTCAAATTGTGTGTCAAAATAGACGGAGAAGTACATCAGGAAAAAATGAATGTAGAATACGACGTAGTAAGGACAAAAATGTTAAAAGACAATGGAATAGAAGAATTACGTTTCACAAATCAGGAAGTGAAGCAGAATTTAGAAATTGTCCTTGATGAAATTCTCAAGAAGTCAAAACAAATAAAATCAAAGAAAGAAAACTAAAGAAATTGAGGAATACCAAAAAACTTAAGTTCAACGAATGTCCCCCCTTTAGGGGGTTAGGGGGTCTGTGCCTCGCTTTCCTATTCATTTTACCCTTACTATTATCAGCCCAATCCCAATCCGAACTCGAAGAAAAACGCCGCCGCCTCCTAAAAGACATCAAACAAACCACTCGTCTCCTCAACACCGCCAAACAAAACAAAGAAGCCGCCTTAGACCGCTACTTAACCCTACAAAGGCAAATCCAAAAGCGTCAAAAACTCATCGAAACCCTGCGTTCGGAAATAGAATTAACCGATAAAAGTATCGACCGCGCCAACATCGCAACCGATGCCATGAACGCCGATGTTGCACGACTCAAAGCAGAATATGCTGAAATGTTACGCACCGCATACCACCAAAAATTAAACAATAGCACTCTTTTATTCATCTTCTCAGCAGGCAGTTTTAATGAAGCTTACCGCCGTTATCGCTACCTACAGCAATACGACGCTTACCGTAGTAAACAAGCCTATTTAATCGTAGAAACCCAGCAAACATTAACCCGCAAAGCAGGGCAATTAGAAACCAAACGCGCCGAAAAACAAGAGCTACTCAGTTCCTCAGAAGAACAAAACAGCATCCTCTCAAAAGAATTAAACACCAGTAACAAACTATTAGCCAGTCTCAAAAAAGATGAGTCGCGTCTCACTGACAACTTAAAGAAGCAACGCGTCCGCCACGAAAAACTCAATGTCGCCATAGAAGGAGTCATCAAAGATGTCATGGCGCAGCGACGTAAGAAAAGCCGCAGTCCAAATATCACTAAGGCAGACAAAAAAGAGGAAGCGGACTTGCGTTCTATTACAGGCAGTTTTGAGAAGAATAAGGGGAATTTACCGATGCCCGTACGCGGTGTCATCACCAAATATTTTGGGAGTCAAAAACACCCGACGATAAAAAATATCACGATTGACAGCCCAGGTATTGACATCAAAACCGATAAAGGCGCAGAAGCACGCGCGATTTATAGTGGCGAAGTCGTCGGTATTCAGTTTATTCCTGGCTACAATTACATGGTTATCCTCAAACATGGAAAATATTACTCCGTTTATTCTAACTTAGCGGAATTGAAAGTCGAACGTGGACAAAAAGTCTCGACGCGTCAGCCGCTCGGCAAGGTGAGTACGGATAGGATTACGAATACTTCTACGTTGCATTTTGAGGTTTGGAAGGAGAAGAGGCGATTGAATCCTACGGGGTGGGTGAGATAAGTTGGTGGTTGGAAGTTGTTAGTTGGTAGGCGAGCGTTTCTTAGAAAAAATTATGATTTTGAAAAGACAGGAAATAGGGAAAATATTGCTGTTGTCACTATTACTGATTTTACCAAAATAAAAATCCAAACCATGCTAAAAAAACTAACATACCTCATTCTAATAATCAGCGTCATCAGCTGCCAAAAAAAAACACCCAAAACCCCAAATCTCGACCAAGAAATAGCCAACTTAAACACCCCAGCAAAATTAGCCGACTACTACACCCAAATAGCAACCGCAGACCAAATAGTAAGAGGCGAAGCGACCACCCAAGTATTGCAAAAACACGGAGCAAATTCTGTGCAATATCAAGAACACCTTCGTCTTCAACAGGAAACAGATAAGTCAAATTTGGAAAGAATAGAAAAGCTTTTCGCCAAATATGGTTACCCAAAAACAAAAGAAGTAGGAGAATTAGCAGCCTCCGCACCTTGGGCAGTTGTGCAACATGCGGGAAGCTTAGAAGACCGCTTGCGCGCTTTCCCAATCATGAAAGAAGGCTATAAAATCGGAGAAATCGACGACACCGCCTTCTCCATGTACCTCAACAGAACCTACGAATATCAAAATAATGGTCAAAGATTGCGTATGCAGGGAACTTTTAAGACCAAAACACAGATTGATAGTTTGCTAACTCTTTTGAACTTAGAATTGTAAAAAGACGTTAGATATTAGACAAGAATAAACCAACGGAACAAGTCTCGCGCCTACCGTCCACCGTTCCATACGGACAAGCAAGCGCAGCGACCGTCAACCGTCCACCGTAAAAAAATATATGGAAGCAGGAAAATCAGGACAAGAATGGGATTTAAATAAACGGACCAAACTCGGCTTAAAAGTAGAGGAATTTGCCGTCTTAGTTGGAGTCATCCGACCTGGGCAGACAGAAGAATTAGCCGCGGAATATTTGGATGAATTGGAGTTTTTAGCGCTGACCGCTGGTGCTAAAACGAAAAAGAGATTTACCCAAAAACTAAAAAATCCAGATAAACGGACTTTTGTCGGAAAGGGTAAATTAGAAGAAATTCGCCTATACGTTGCCGAGCATGACGAAATCAATGTTGTGATTTTTGACGATGATTTAACAGGAAAACAAACCAATATCATCGAAGAAGAACTTAAAGTCAAAATCGTTGACCGGTCGAGTTTAATCTTAGACATTTTCGCGCGTCGCGCCCAAACTGCCCAAGCCAAAACGCAGGTAGATTTGGCGCAAATGCAATACCTTTTACCGCGATTACGTGGACTTTGGACGCACTTGGAGCGCCAACGTGGAGGTATTGGGATGCGTGGACCGGGTGAGAAAGAAATCGAGACGGATAGACGTATCGTCCGCGACAAGGTATCTCTCCTCAAAAAGAAATTAGAGAAAATCGACCAACAAAATCGTACACGCCGTAAACAACGCGGTGACATGATTCGCGTCGCTTTGGTCGGTTATACCAATGTCGGAAAGTCCACTTTAATGAATGTTCTCAGTAAGTCTGATGTCTTCGCCGAAAACAAACTTTTTGCGACTTTAGACACAACAGTCCGCAAGGTCGTTATCGAAACCACACCGTTTTTACTCTCCGATACCGTAGGTTTTATCCGTAAATTGCCGACGCACTTAATTGAGAGTTTTAAATCGACTTTGGATGAAGCGAAGGAGGCAGATATTTTGCTACACGTCGTAGATTTGGCGCATCCTCAGTACGAAGACCATGTTAAAACCGTAAAGGAAACTTTGCGTGATTTGGGAGCAGAGGACAAGCCAACGCTCATGGTTTTCAATAAGATTGACTTGTATCGCGAGCGTTATTTTGATGATTTATTGGATGATGAAATGAAGACGCAAATCGAAGCGGAATTGAAAGAGAAATTGAAGAACGATTTTGAAGCAGATAATATCTTTATTTCTGCTTTGAATAAGGAGAATATGACAGAATTGCGCGAAGTCGTCTTGAAATTGGTGAAAGACCAGTATGAGGTTCGTTATCCTTATCAGGCGAAGGTTTGGTAGAGAGAACTTAAGTATGAAGGAGAGTTTGGTATTTGTTTTTAATCGAAAACAAATACCAGACTCTTTTTTGTTACAATGAATGTGGATTTCTTCGGGTATCAAATACGTTAAGAATAATGATGACTACATTTTCTTTATCAAAAGAGTATATAATTTTATAGTTGTCGCATACTAAAAAACGACAGTCTCTTTTATATTTTTTTGAATAAATTTCATCTGCTTTCCCTAACTGAGGAAGCGTTTTCAGCTTCATAGAATAGTTAATAATTTTAGCTCTTATCTTTCTTCCTTTTAAACGGAAGCCTGCATCTGTAAAGTATTGAACAATTAGTGCCAAGTCGTCCTTAGCAGGTTGTGTGAAATTTATTCTCATAGTAATGGGGGCTAGAATAGGTGATTAGAATTTTTCTTCCTCTTCAATTTCTTTCAAATAATCCTCCACCGAACTGAATTCCCCTCTATCATAAGCAGCAAAACTCTCATTAATTTTGCTATTATATTCCTCTTCCGACATTGGTTTTAGACTATTTTCGTAATCCGCCACCCGCATTTTTTTTAATAGGTCTTCAAATGCAGATATAATATTTTCGTTCTTTATATTCGTAATCGTCTCAATTAACTTAAATTTACGTAAGTCAATTGAAGAACCACCTAAATTTTGCGATTTTGCAGTCATATACTCTCAATTTTATGATTAATTCTATTTCAAAGATACAAAAAATCTCTCTATTTTGTTTAGTTGTATTCCTATTCACAGCAATCTCCTCATTTGCTCAAATTCCTCAGCTCGAAATCAAAAATCACCACGCACAATCCGCCAGCTACGGAGAAATTGACCTTTCTAAAAAGCACAACATTAAAAAATATAAGAAGTTTGAAGTGCAGCTTCCTTCAGTTGACACATTTGCCGTACAGAAAATAGCGAAGGATTTGACAGATGCTCCAGTTCTTGATGATACCTTAGATATTCTTATCTATATTCATGCGATGTGGGGAGGAGTTAATGTATTTGAGAATAAAATACTTCGCACCTTTGCACCAACATTACTTAGTCCAGAGGGGAGTATTGACAAAATTTTACCAATTACTTGGCATAGTGGTATGAGTTATCGTACTAATTTGGAGAAAGCATACACTATTGGAAAGTTATTAGGAGCAAATGTTGGTGAAATCATGTCTGCAACGCAGGAAGTGTCCAATCATCCCGTTCGTTTTCATCTTTTGTGTCATTCTATGGGGCATCAAGTTTTTCGAGGTATATATAAGGTGAATGAGGAGAATGAAAGTTTTCGATTTGGAGACATCATTTTTGCCGCTCCAGACCTTGCCTATGATATTTTTGAGAAAGAGTGGGGGAATTTAGCTAAAAAGTGTACTCGTCTGACGTATTTTGTTAATGAAAATGACCCCGCATTAAAATATTCAGAAAAAAGATTAAGAATAAAACGACTAGGGAAATCTGGAAGTTCAGTTGTATTGCCTGATAATATTCAAAAAAATGATGTTACAAATCTATTAGATGCCGAACGATTATTGTCAAAGAAACCAGGACACGGATATTTTTTCGCAAGTCCAACCGTTAGAGGAATAATAATTCGTTTACTCAGTAACTAAAGAAAAAACAAGTTAAGAAGTAAAAATCATTCTCATCCATAAGCAGCCATGTTTCTCCCAAATCAAAAAAGAAAAAAACTAAAAAAAGTTTTGGAATTAAAAAAACAATAGTATCTTTGCACCCGCTATGAAAAGCATGGCTCTGTAGCTCAACTGGATAGAGTACTGCACTACGGATGCAGAGGTTTCAGGTTCGAACCCTGACAGGGTCACAAATAAGGATGTAAGTCCTTTGATAAGACGATAAGAAAATTTATTTTCCGCTGTCGCAATTTAGTTACTCTAATTTAAAGTAGCAAAAATACAAGGTTTAAGGTTTACGTAACCTTAAACCTTGATTTTTAGCAGCTTAACTGGGAAAATCATCAAGAGTTCTTGAAAATAACTGTAGCTTTTATATAGTTGTTGGTTGGTAGTTGGAAGTTGTTAGGCTTACGTCTCATCAATTTTTGACTTTAAAATCCAATCTAATATTGAAGTGTTAAGTAGTGTTTGACTAACAACCACCAACTAATCACTTCCAACTAATTAAGGGCAGAAAGTTTCAAGCAGATTTTCTAAAAACTTTTAGCTATGTCTAAAGTATGTCAATTAACTGGAAAACGTCCGATTTCTGGTAACAACGTTTCTTTCTCGAACCGTAAAACAAAGCGTCGTTTCTTGCCAAACTTGCAGAAAAAACGTTTCTTCATTCCTGAAACAGGACAATGGGTTACTTTAAAGTTAACAGCAGGAGCAATCCGCAACATCAACCGTCTTGGTATCTTTGCTTATTTGAAAAAATTAGAGCGTAAAGGTGTTGACACAGGTGTCAATTTAACTGTGAAGTAAATTTAACTTAAATTCAATTTAAGTAAACTCTCACTAATTAGGAATTAAAGACAAAATTTTACCGAAATGGCAAAGAAATCAAAAGGTAACCGTAACCAAATTATTTTGGAATGTACGGAGCACAAAGCAAGCGGAGCACCAGGTACTTCACGTTACGTAACACAAAAGAATCGTAAGAATACTCCTGACCGTTTAGAGTTGAAAAAATTCAACCCAGTTTTAAAGAAAGTGACTTTACACCGCGAAATTAAGTAGTAATGTACCGGGAACTTTAGTTCCCAAGGTCAAAGTCAACTTTTAAAATTGGTTCTTTGACAAATCCCATGAAAGTGAGCATGAAAAAAATAAAAAACTAAGTGATTACTTGATTTTAGCTTTTTATTTTTTCCTGTCACGGGATTTGTCAAAGAACGTGAAATTTAATTAAGATATTAATTTTCCCAATAGGGAATTCTAAAATAATCAATCATGGCAAAAGTATCCAAGAACTCCCGTGTCGGGCAACGTGCTGCGAATGCGGGTTCAGGACGTGATTTTGTGAAAGTAATCAAAAGCATCAAAAACCCAGAAACGGGTAAGTACTCTTACAAAGAGGTGATTATTCACAAAGAAAAAGTGAAAGCATTTTTCGCTAAAAAATAATCAATTTTTCAACTGAACAAATTGAACCGAAAGGCTTTTAAGGATTAAACTCCTTTAAAGCCTTTTTGTGTTAAAAAATAGTTGATGGTTGATAGTTGGTAGTTGTTGGCGACGCGCGCGACTACCAACCACCAACCACCAACCACCAACTAAATAAAATGACAGACTTTAAACTCGGTATTCTCGGTGGCGGACAATTAGGGAAAATGTTGGCACTCGCTGCGGGTAATTGGGATTTACCAATTTGGTCACTAGATACCTCTTCTACTTTTCCTGCTGCACCTTTCAGTACAAAGTTTATCGAAGGCAACTTCAAGGATTATGATGATGTCTATAATTTTGGAAAGCAGGTAGATGTTTTGACTATCGAAATCGAACACGTCAATACTGATGCTCTTTTACAATTAGAAAAAGAAGGTGTCAAAGTACATCCTTCACCTGCCAAACTCAATATCATTAAAGATAAAGGTTTGCAAAAGCAGTTTTATGTAGAGCAAAATCTTCCAACATCTGAATTTACACTATATGCTGGCGCAGAAGAAATGCGTGCCGCAGTTAAAGATGGAACATTAAAACTGCCATTTGTACAAAAGTCGCGCGGTGGTGGATATGACGGAAAAGGTGTCGCTGTTATCAAAAATGAGCAAGATTTAGCCGAAAAGCTAATGCCCGTCCCGTCCATGGTTGAGCCATTGGTGGATATTGAAAAAGAGTTAGCGGTAGTCGTAGCGAGAAATGAGAATGGGGAAGTGCGTGCATTCCCGACGGTAGAAATGGAGTTTAATCAAGTAGTTAACTTGGTTGAGTATCTAATCTGTCCAGCCAATATCAGTCAAGAGATAGAAGACAAAGCATTAGACATTGCAATGAAAACGATTGCAGCCTATGATATTTGTGGACTTTTGGCAGTAGAGTTGTTTTTGACAAAAAATGGCGAAATTCTTATTAATGAAGTTGCGCCACGTCCACACAACAGTGGTCACCACACGATAGACTCTTGTTATACTTCTCAATTCCAGCAGCACTTACGCGCCGTTTTGAATTGGCCATTAGGAGAGACTAAGATGAAAACGCCGTCTGTGATGGTGAATCTATTGGGGGCGGAGGCTTATACAGGAGACGCACATTATGCTGGTTTGGCTGAAGTAATGGCATTGCCAGGTGTGAATTTACACCTGTACGGTAAGACTTTGACAAAACCATATCGCAAAATGGGACATGCGACTATTTTAGCAGAAGATACTGCACAAGCGAAAGTAGTAGCTAAGGAAGTGCAGAAACGGTTGGTTATTCGGACGGTTTAGGGGATGATTAGCTTAATAGTTTTATTTTGTAAACTTTGTTCTTGAGTGCGTACTTCGGTAAGCTCAGTATAGATAGTCACATTGAAAATTGATATTGTTGGCGCGAGGTTGCACCTCGTGCCTAATATCTACTACGCCTCTGGCGTAAGTTTTAAAACGAATATTAATTTTTAGCCTGACTATCTATACTCGGTTAATATTCTGAAAACCAGTTGATTATTTAGCGATTATGAACCGAGCGCTGAACCTGTCGAAGTGTGCACTCAAGAACAATCACTTGGGGTCGTTTAAAAAATAACTTATAACAGTGCTCAACTTATTAAATCACTTTTACTAATCAAATCGCCCGAAACTCAATCCCCAAAAACCGTTTCACCTTTTCATTATTAACAATCTTAAAATCTGCCTTCGCATCCTCCGAAAAAACAGGAATTTCAAAACCTTCCTCTATTGCTTTTCGCACATAAAAGTCCTTTTTAAATGGATGTTCATCTGCACATACATTAAAGACTTC
>CAZQTE010000021.1:0-26153 GCA_964595615.1 uncultured Saprospiraceae bacterium | reverse complement strand
TTAAAAGTAAGGATAAGTATAATTGGTTTTTCATACGATAGGTATTTTTAGTTAGCAAGAGAATGATTTTGGCTTAGAAAAAGTTTCCTGCATGTCTATTCATTTTCTAACAAATATTAAATCACAAAATTCACAAAACTTTCTTGTGCAATCTGAGTTATAAAAACGTCTATCACTAGAGAGAACTTTCTGCTGACTGGCGACATAATTTGAGTTATCTATCAGGCTAAAATTTGTATCTTACTATCTGTATGATATTTGTCTTTTTTTAATACTCATTTAGCCTAAATTCGTCTTACCAAACACACTAAGTACGTGACATTATTTATATGGATAAATTTGAGAGAGAGTTTTTTTCGATAGTTTTATTCAAAAAATCGTTGCATAGCCGTAGCTACGGGACTATTTTTTGGATGAAAATAGCGGAAAAATATCCTCTCAAAATATCCATAATAAATAGGGTCATGTACTTATCTGACTACATCCGTACACTTTTTAATAAAAAATAACCAAAACTTATGCCCTCATCTACCTATACATCTTGTAAAAAATTATCCTACAAAAAGTATTTTCAACTTCTATTTATCTTTTTGTTCGCAGCATTTTCAGCCTTTGGTCAGGGTGACTTATGTAGTCAAGCAGAGGAATTTTGCCCTTCCTCTAATGGTGATGATGTAACTTTTCCAGCAGGAGTAAATAATGGTAGTGCGGAACCTGGAAATAACTATGGTTGTCTAGGTTCTACTCCAAATCCAGCTTGGTACTATATCCAAATAGGTCAACCTGGGAGTATTACGATTCAATTGACTAATAGTAATAATGAAGATATTGACTTTGCATTGTGGGGACCATTTGACGATTTAAATGTAGCCAATGCATCTTGTGGCAATTTACCCAATCCTACCGATTGTAGCTACTCCATATCGGCTAATGAAACTGTAAATATCCCCACTTCAAATCCAGGTCAAATTTATTTGCTCTTAATCACTAATTTCTCCAATGATGAGACAAATATTTTTGGAGAAGCAACAGGAAATGGTGTCCCTGCTTGTTGTACAACTCCGATTAATACAGGCTTGACCTGTCCCGAATCTGCGACTTTTAGTTGTGGTTGTTGGACGAGTGGTTTTGTGGGAGTATTACCAACTACCAATCCAGCACCAGCACCTCCTGGCTTTTGTGGCACTACAGAAAATCAAGTATGGGTCAATGTTCAGTCTTGTTGGTGTGCCGTTACAATCGAAGTCGCAGCAGACGACTGTCCAAATGCTCAAGGTGTCGAAGCTCAATTATTTTCAGAATGTGCTCCTTTTACCCCTGTGTCAGATTGTATCACAGTTGATAATGGGACAAGTGAATTCTTAACAGGATTGAGCGGAACAAATCAAATTGATTGTGAAATTGGAGGCACTTATACTTTACTTATTGACGGAATAGATGGCGATGTTTGTAGTTATACTGTCACTGCGACAGAGATACCTATTAATCCACCCGTCTTTTCTCAAGATATGATAATAGGACCTTCAACCGTTTGTTTTGGAGATACGGTTTCTTACCAATTTCCGGATATAGATTTTGCGACTTTTTGTGATGCGACCTTTACTGCTGCAGATGCAGAAGTCATTAATGTGACACACGAAGGCTTTCAAGTTGTATTTGGAGAAACAAGTGGAACACTTTGTATTCAAGCATCTAACTGTGCTGGTACGACCGAAATTTGTATGTTCATTACTGTAGAAGAATGTTGTTTTTCTACACCTGGCAGCTTGTTTGCAAATGATTTTATTCTTTGTGAAGACCAAACAGCGCAAGTAGTACAAATGGAAGAGGCAATAATTGCGGCAGGTGATACTTATACTTTTGTGCTACACGATGGCATTGGTTTCCCTATTGGAAATATCATAGCAGAAAATGTGTCTGGCTTATTTTCATTCCAAGCTCCGATGCAATTACAACAAACCTATTTTATTGACCTTGTCACTGGTCGTATGAATGCAGATGGAAGTGTAAACTACGACCATACTTGTTTGGATTTTGCAGACAATCAAAATACCCTAACTTATTTTGGAACTTCTCCTCAATTAGAGATTGGAGAAATCACCAATACTTGTGATGATTTAGCGGCTTTTTATACGATTGAATTTGAAATTTCAAATGGTATTCAACCCTATACTATCAATGGTGAAATCTTGGATGACAATTTCTATGTCTCGCCTCCTATTCCAGCTGGAGAGGCTTATTCTTTTGAAATAACAAATGCTAATTTCTGTCTAGACCCACTTACAGTAAATGGACAAGAAGAATGTCCTTGTGAGACTTTTGCTGGCGCAATTGAAGATGAATTTGCAGAATTATGTGGTGATGATGTCGTTCAAGTTGTTCCTACAGAAGCACCTATTTTAGACGATAATGATGTACTGGTCTATGTCATGCGAAATGCATTAGGCGAAATTATTTTAGAGAATACAACTGGCAATTTCTTCTTCCAAGCTGGCGTGAATTATAATGAACAGTACAGCATCTGTGCTTACGCTGGAAATAACGACGGAACAGGTAGTCCAATCACAAATTATGCTTGCTTCTCTTCATCTAATTGCAAGGATGTTGTCTTTTATGAAGACATAGATATCATTTTACCTAGTAGTGTTGATATTACTTGTGATAGACCAATGGCATCGATTAATAGTTTGATAACTGGCGGTAGTAGTAGCTATACAACTGTTTGGACTAAAGACGGTCTTATAATTTCGGAAGAAGCAGACATTACAGCCTCTGAGGCGGGAACATATACTTTGACCGTTCTAGATACACAGACAGATTGTGAAACTACAGCAAATGTTGAGGCTGTTGTTGCCCCAGTCATTACAGGTTTAGATATTGATATTACCGACCCAACTTGTTTTGAAGATAATGACGGTTCCATTTTAATCGGCGAAGTAGAAGGTGGCGTTGGACCGTTTACCTACAAACTAGATGACGGATTTTTCTCTGGAAATACAGAATTGATTGCACTGCCTGCTAGCGATTATGAATTGACCGTCAAAGATGCCAATGGTTGTGAGTTTAAAGTAGAAGCAATTGTAAATCAACCCGTTGAAGTCTTAGTTGATTTGGGAGATGATATCGAAATCAAATTAGGAGAAGAAACGACTATTTCTGCTGAATCAACTATCAATGAAGAAGAAGGAAATGTATTGTGGACAATTAATGAAATAGTACAAGCAGATACACTATTCGAAATCGACTCCGTATTTTTGGAGTCTGTCTTAGTACAAGCTATGGTTTCAGATACAAATGGTTGTTTTGCAGAAGATATGGTACGCATTAACATCGAACAAAAAGACCCTGTCTTCATTCCTACGGCATTCTCTCCAAATGGCGACGGACAAAACGAACGCTTGAATATTTTTGGAGATATTAGTGTTGTGAGTGTGAACTACCTGCGCGTATACGACCGTTGGGGAAGTTTGCTCTATGACTCTGAAGGTGCATTTTTACCTAATGATACTTCTGTAGGTTGGGACGGTACTCATCGCGGACAAGCCGTTAATTCGGATGTATATATTTACACCGTTAATGTAACTTATATTGACGGCGTTTCGGAAACCTTCATAGGAGATATTACTTTGATTAGGTAAATTTTAAAGTGCAAATTCAAGTGTCAAACTCAAAAGTACGTTAATATTTGAGTCTGATTAATTTTTCATTTTGTCGAAAAAGAGCCAAGTGCCTTATGCCCTTGGCTCTTTTTTCGTAAATTACAGGGAACTATTTCGCCCTCTCCTTCATTATGGACTCGGAAAAAACATTTTCGTTCTTTGTCAAATCCTGTGGCAAAGGAAAAATAAAATTGAAAGCGACCAAAGGAAGCGTCAATTTTGGTTTTCATTTGTCATATTTTACGGGATTTTTCAAAAACCAATTGGTTATATCGGTCATTTGCGCTCGGTGAGCGCTGGACGCGCGAGCTTTTCTATGGTGCTTTCGCATTATGCTAAGGCGATTTTGGAGACGGCTTAGTTATTAAAACAGCTACTCTGGAGAAATCTCTAGGGTGGCTGTTTTTAGGTTTAGTCTGGTTTAACATATGACAAAAAAGAGACTATAGCAAGCTATATTCTCGACTTTTAGTATATTTATAGAAACTTGTACAATTTTCACTATTAAAAGCAGTCCGAAGACTGGCTGCCATTTTCGCATACTTTCTGGAGAAAGTAGCGAACCTGCGGAGGTAATTGTGTCGGAAAACGGTGTCACAACGGTAAATCGGTCTTAGACCGGCGTATCAAATAGCAATAAAAAAGAGTCGAGAGCAGCAATGTTCTCGGCTTTTCGTATTTTTGAAAGAAAATTACACAAAAGACAAAACTATGAGAAGGAAAATCTTAGACCAACAAGGCATAAACTACTTAACAATAACAAAGATAAAGAACAGCGGCAAAGAAAGTCGAAGATAGTAGTTATGTAATCTTCGCACCCATTCTATAATGCGAGTTCGGAATGGTTATAGTCATAAGTTTAAGTTACATTTCACCAATATTTTATCAACGTTAATCAGGTATTTACAAAAAAATATGTGAATTTGGAAGTGATTCTTTTCATATATTCGTGCTTATGTAAAATATAAATAAGCATTTTTTTTTTGAAAAATTATTCATCCTTAAAGATAAGTTTAAAACCATACAGAAGTAAAACTTCAAAAGTTCATTGAAAATTAGGAAAGAAAATAAAAAAAGCAGGTGATATTTGTATTGTCACACACAAATAATAAGTACACCTGCGAAAATGAAAAAAGTCTTTCAACAGATACAGACACGCTTAGTAAATATAAGCCCTGTCAAACCTGAAGGTAATGCCTTGAAGCGGATTAACACGCTAAGCGGATTGGTTAGCGGAATGATACGCAAAGGTAGCAGTCATTTACCAGATATAGGTAGCGGATTACCTCAAAATATTAATGCGGATAGCAAAACAGTTGCTGCCAAGCGTTTTGTAGAGAATAAATGGACAGATTATGACCTACATTTTCTACCTTTCTTGGCTGCATTTATTAGAGGAGTTATAGCTTGCACTGCTTATTTAGACCAAGGTGTCATTTTAGTCATTGACGGTAGCCAAATCGGAAAAGATAACGCCGCCTTAATGATTAGTCTTTATTGGTGTGGACGGGGTATTCCAATATGTTGGATTGTCAAAAACGGTGGTAAAGGGCATTTTAAAGTAGAAGACCACATCAAAGTTCTGGAGAAAGCAGTGAAGATTTTGACATCTATTTTTCCTTCTGGTACGCGTGTCACTTTATTAGGAGACGGAGAATTTGACGCTATCGAAATTCAACAATTATGCTTAAAAAGCGGTTGGGATTACGTTTTGCGAACGGCTAATAATACGGTACTCTATGAAGACGGAGAACGCTTTCAAGCACGCGTGGTCAGTCCAGCACAAAAACATGATGTTTTCTTTATTCCAAAGGTGGAGTTCACCAAGAAAAAGTTTAAATATGTCAATTTTTTGTGTTGGCATAATCAAGAAAAACACGAAGCCCCGATTTATTTAGTCAGTAATCTTTCATGTTCTCGGGAAATCATCGAGTTCTACGATTGTAGATATTCTATTGAATGCCTTTTTAAGGACATGAAGTCAACAAGTTTTAATTTGCACAAAACGCGTCTAAAAAACCATGAAGAAGTCAGCAATTTAATCATTATTGCTGCTTTAGCATTTATTTTATTGACTGTATTGGCAATTCAGTATGACAATCCATACTGGCGTAAAAAGGTGCAAAGAGTGCGAAAAAACCAAAAAGTCCTTTCTTTTTTCACTTTTGCGTACAAATTAATTGACCATTTTATCAATTATGATATCTGGTTTAACTTTTCTTTCCAATTTTCAAAGAACTCTCGAAGTTTTATTCAGGCTCGACCTGTTTAGTTTTGTATGGTTTTAAAAAAGATAAGCACCAATGAAAAACCTAATATACTTTATGCTGTTTTTTTTGTCTTGTTTCAAAATATTTTTGGTTCTTTATGAAATCGGTTGGTAGAGTTCGATATTAGTTACTTGGAGTTACTCAAAAGGTGACTTTGAGTCACCTTTTGAGTAGCTTACTGTGATTTACCAACCAAAATCATAAAGAGCCATATTTTTTTTGTTCAAAAAATAATGATTGAAACTGATTTATTTTTTACTTTTATGTTCCTCAACAAAATCTCATATAAAATCCGAAACATGAAAATAATAATTTTCCTTTTCTCTTTTCTTCCTTTTATTTGCCATTCACAAAATTTATCACTATCCATAGAAAGCGGATATGGTTTTGAGTTAAATCCTATGCCTATTCCAGAGGGAAACATTACTATTATTGCCTCTACGCCAAATTCTGTAACAAGGCAATTTAGTCTTGTTAAACACTCTTATGGAGAAGGTCTTAATATAGGCATTGTGGCTCACTACAAAATACGATCTAACATAGAAATTGGATTGGGTCTTTCACAATTAGAAGGAAAGAAAGAAGATATAACATTAACTGATATTAATGGAAGTGAGAGAGTAGATTTATTTTATGCTAAAATGGCAAGAGCAATAGGTGAAATTAAACTTGTCTTCCCTCTTGATAAAAATTATATATATACCCGATTAGGAGGTGTTTTGGGTTTTAACGGAAAAATAATACAAGATATTAACTCGAATAATATCAATAATTGGAGTAGACGAGTTTTTTCAGGCGGCACAAGTTTAGGTGTCACCTTTGGGCTTGGGTATCAAATTAATATTAATAAGAGATTATCATGCTCTTCAGAATTGCGATTTTTTTCACAATCTTATGCTCCCTTAAAAAGTGAAGTAACTATAGCCATTGTAAATGGAGAAAATAGAGTTGAAGAATTATCAGAATTTTTTAGATATACGTTTAATGTAGAAGAATTTGAAAGAACTTATACAGGAGGAGGACAAAGCCTCTCGGAGCCAGCAGTGCAATTAAAACGTTTTCATTCATTCAGCAGCATTGGGTTAAATATTAATTTAACTTACAAATTATAATTTATCATCCTATCATATTCCTACTGTACAAAAATTAGTTCAGCACGAATTTTAAACAACTTTTTTATTTGTTATGACAGGTTTATGAAAGTAGAAAATTGATTTCAAACTCAAATACCAATGAAATTTCTAACATACACATTCATTTTTATTCAACTTTCATTCTCTTCTTCTCTCTTAGCTCAAGAACTACAGAAAGGAACTGACTTTTGGTTTACGCTTCCCCCCGCTAACGATTTGGGGACGCTAAATAGTGATTATTTTCAAGCAACTATAAATATTCATTCAGATTTAAACATTCCTGTTCACGTTTTAATTGAAAGTGGAACAGAGCTTATCCACGATGTTATATATGGAAGTGGACAGAGCATTCCTGATACTATCTATCTCCCAAGAGAGTATTCGCTGCAAAGGGAAAGTGAAACTATTGAAGAGTATGGCATACATGTAACTACAAGTTCTGAAGTAACTGTTAATGTTGCTGTTTCTATAACAATGATTGGGTCAGAGGATTTAGCACTAATCACTCCTACACCAAACTTAGGGAAAGAATATGTGGCTATCACTACTCCAGGAGTTCGCGTAGTTTATCAAGGATTTGAAGATATGGAGCGACCACATTTATCTATTTGTGCAACAGAAGATGACACACAAATTACTATAATTCCTAATTTTATTTCTGAAAAAGGAGCACCTGCTGGTGTACCAATAATAATCAATTTAAATAGAGGACAGAGCTATGAAATTCGTCCAGACGACCCTTATGATCAAATCTCAGGAACTAAAGTACGTGCATGTAAACCTATTGCTGTTTTTTCAGGGACACAAGGAGTATATTATTCACCTGATTTAGAAGGAACAATCTGTTGTACTGATAGAGTATGGGATCAAATCATGCCTACGAAATACTGGGGAACAAAATTTTATACTGCACCTTTTGAATCTCCTCGAGATAATGTCAAAGGGACATACGGACTTAAAATTATAGCACTTAATAACGATACTGAATTTTTCATTGATGGTAATAGCAAAGGTATATTAGAGTCAGGGGATGTTTTCCACATAAAGGACCTTGATTTTGAAAAAGTTATAGAAGCATCAAAACCAATTCAAGTTGCTAAATTTATGTACTCAGGAGGTGCTTTAGGTCCTTGGCTTAATTCAACCACAGGATTATTAGGTGATGCATCTATGTTTCCCATAGCTCCTATTGATGCTCAAACAACTGAAACCTACATTACAAAACATAAGCTTGGGATAGTCAGTGCGAATATTGAAGGATACTTCATGGCTACTATAATTCTTAGAACAGAAGATATCGAACATTTAACTTTTACTCCGAATTTGGAAACAGTTTATTTTGATGAGTTTTCTTATGATCCAGACTATTCCTACGCTATTATTTATTTAAATGAAGACATTGATGACTTAGAGATTTCTAATCCAAATGGCTTCCAAGCTTATTCTTATTATTTAGGACAAGCTGTAGGATACGGAGTAAATGCACCCTTTATCTTATCGCCTGAAAATTTAGTAAAGTTTGACATTCCTGATAATATATGTATAAATGAAATCTTAGAACTTAATATAAGAAATACAACATTTAAGAATGAAATGGAATATGAATGGGACTTTGGAAATGGTGACTTTGATACAGGGGCATTTGTAGAATATTCATATTCTGATACAGGGAGTTATCATTTGAAAGTAACAGGCTATTTAAATGATTGCGAAACTTTTTCTTATACGGATAGCATATCTATTTTTGGTAGTAAAACTCCTGATTTTATCATTACTGGAACTTCTCAAGTATTTCCCTATGATACACTAACTTATGAA
Organism: uncultured Saprospiraceae bacterium; assembly: GCA_964595615.1. GTDB lineage: Bacteria > Bacteroidota > Bacteroidia > Chitinophagales > Saprospiraceae > JAHDCG01. The sequence continues at coordinate 17,273 of CAZQTE010000021.1, read as the reverse complement.
GTTCCTATTTTAGAAACATCTACTTTAAATTGGGAGGTACTGGGAGGTGAAATTATTTCTATTCAAAATAACCAGATTACAGTGGCTTGGAATAATAGAGAAGAATTAGGAACAGTTCAAGCTGTTGAAATAACAGAAGAAGGTTGTATAGGCAGCCAGTACAAGTTGGATATAAATATTGAATCTTTTAATAATGGAAGAAATGAGTGTTTAGCCTATTCGTCCATTTATCCTAATCCCGTTCTCGAAGTGCTATCCCTCAAAACTTATATTAATAATGATGATGTTTATGATTTACGCATTTTTAATGCTTTAGGTCAATTAATGGATACCCAAACAAAATCACTTCAAGAAGGAAGAAATTACTTAGAATTTAATGTCAAAGATTATCCTGCAGACGTTTATTTTATCAGTTTTACTACAGAAACTTGTACAAGTACAGTAAAATGGATAAAACTACGATAACCTTTAAGATTTAAATACTTTTCTGCTTGTATAAGGCTCTATCTCATTTTTAACACATCATTGTCATGCCATTAAAAAACATTTTATTTCTGTTAATCAGCTTCTTATTTCTTAATTTTTTACATACTCAAGAAGAACACTATAAGCATCAAATAAAACTTGGACGCTCAGCTTATTATTTTGGTGACCAGCCTATGAAAATTGGACAAAATGGATTAGGCATAAATTCAGGGTTTTGGATATACTTCCCATATTTGTCTTATGAGTATAAATCAAAAAAAAAGCTTTCTTTTGGATTATCTTTTGAAGAATGGAGTGTATCATATTACAAATACGGAAAGGAATTGCCCGTCGCGAAAAAGATTCAGTGGCGAAGTTTTCTCCAAAGTCAGACTTTCGTAGGTTTTACAATTTATGAAAGAAAAAAAGTATTTGTTAGCGGATCACTAATAGGAGCATATAGATTTAATACGTCAGAGGGTGGTGTACACTCCAGAATTAATCAAGGGTCGTGGACAGAAGGACGTACTTTTTCAAATGACATAAAAGGATTCGGAGGAGGATGTGGTATAGAAATAGACTATCATTTTTATACAAGATTTTCAATAGCAGTTAAAGGAAGTTACATTAGATTCAGTGATAAACGTGGAGAAATAAGTATTAATTATGAAGAATACGGTGAATATCCTAAAAATCAACTTGGGGTTACTTTAGTCGTTGGATATTCATTTGGAAAACAACAAAAGAAAAAAAATAACTAAAAGTAACGTCTACTTTTATTAATTTTACTCGAGTGTTAGCATAGGTACAAATCATTGAAGTAGTAACCGCTATAACCCCACTACAACACATCCTGCTGTGTCAGAGTGTTCGTTCATATACAAACGGCAACAATAGTGGTCAGAGATAGGCTGTCAAAAACCGCTGTGGCAGAGTATTCAACCCGGCTGTGTCAGAGTGTTATACACAAACAACAACAATTGTGGTCAGAGACCACAAGACCAACACATACGCGAATTAAAAATTCGCACGAGCCCTTACAGGACGCCACGTCTCAACAAACAATGCATTTCCCTAATTTTACCGTAAAACTCAAGCACCTCTGCTCGTGCGATTTTTATAAATCGCCAACGCATCGGTTTATGCTCTCCAGACCATTGTAACTAAGCAAAATTTCGCACTCTCAGATTTCTCCCTCTGGTCGAATTAGCCTGTCCCGTACGCAGGAACAAAGAAAACCTAAAGCTTCTCTCTGATAAAAAACTCTGCGTCCCCGCGCCTCTGCGTTCAATCACTTAATCATCGTAACAAACCCCTTCTCCTCCAATCGCCCACTCACCCCACGCGCCGTATAAACCGCATACCAAGTATAAACCCCATTCTGCACCCGAGTCCCTTTAAACTTCCCATTCCAGCGGTCATTTAGGGCATTTCCTTGATAAATCATTTCGCCAAAACGATTGTAAATATACCATTCAATCGTCTCGATATTCCTGCCTTTAAAACCAAATTCATCATTCTTTCCGTCGCCATTTGGCGTCATAGCATTGGGTGCAAAAAGACGGTGTTCTGCCTTGACACAGACGGGCAATTGATGCTCAGAAATACAACCACCTTCGTTTTCTAAATGTAAGGTGACCACATAGTTTCCTGTGTCTGGGAAAGTATATTCCAAATTTTCGCCCGCGCGATATGTCTCCACATTCATACTATCACCTAATAACCAAAAGCCTTCTGTGCCGCCAATACTAAAATCTAAAATTTGTATCGTCGGGTCAATTGTTGTCAGGCATTCTACATTGGGAGAGATACCGAAATTGGCTTGCAGCAAATCATAACCAGGTAAATCAATAAATTCTGTAGTCGCACAGCCGCTGTCATTGTCCGTCACCGTCACCGTAAAAGAAGTAGGATAAGACTCGATAAAATTGCTCTCCGTTACAGGAATTGTACTCCATGAAAAAGTGTAATTATTGCCAGGGCTGGCAAAGACTTCCGCGCTTGTCGTTTCATCAAAGCAAACAGGGTCTTGCGTTTCAAATTCCACGAAAATAGGCGATGCCACTGCAATATTTATCGCCGCCACCGCATCATCCGAACAGCCGTCTGAGGCAGATACGGTGTATTCTGTATCGGTTGTTGGCTGCACCAAATGATTTTGTCCAAAGCCTAAATTTTGATTCCAAGTGTAGGTATAATTGCCTAAAGAATTGCCACCTGATGCCATTGCAGTCAAGGTCACTCCTTGCCCAAAACACAAACTATCTTCTGCAAATGGCACTTGCAAAACAATCGGCGCACCAACAGAAGTATTGAAAGTTTCCGTATCCGCGCATTCTCCCATTCCCACAGTATAAGTCAAAATATAATCGCCTGCCTCAAATAATGCAGGAATAAAATTAGGATAAACCTCGCCGTCTATTTCCAAAATACCACCCGTAGGACTCAATCCCAAATCAACAATCTGACTCGTCGAGCAATAGAAATTTTCGGCATCTGTGATGTTTGCGTCATTAAAAGGGTCAACTGTAATCTGTCCCATGCCTACACAGCCGTCATTTGAAGTATTTGTTATCGTAAAAGTGCCGTCACCCGCTGTCGTCGGGTCAAACACACCAGTCAGCGGATTGATAATCCCCGTTCCTGACCATTCGCCACCGAGAGGATTGACTTCTAATTGTACAGCACCCGCTACTTCACAATAAGTCGCCGCCGCAACTTCTGGCGTAGGGTAAATGACTACAGGGATACTATCGGTACAAGTATTTCTTTCATAGTACAATTGATGCGTTCCTGTACCTGCTACACTTGGGTTGAAAATGAATTCCTCCTCTCCTATTTCCTGTACGCCCGTACCTGTCCAAATACCAAATTGCGGAAAGACATCGGGACGTTCCAAAGGTAAATTAACCGCCTCATCTTCTGGACAAAAATAAAGTGTGTCTGCTTCAATATCAATCGTGGTTTGCAAGACGAAAGCAATCCGTCGGTCAGTACAACCATTGATAGTAAAGGTCAAAGTATCTGGAACATCGATTACCAATGAGGGGTCGTACATTCCTGTCAGCGGGTCAGTAATCCCCTGCCCTGCCCATATTCCACCAAAGGGATACCAATCATCAGGAATGGCAAAAGGTGCTTGTTCTGGGCAAGCAGAAAAATCATTTCCAGCTTCAATCTCTTTAACATGAATGACCATAGAGTCCACACAACCTTCTATTGTGTAAGTGAGTATATTGTCTCCTAATGCGGCTTCATTTGGATTAAATTCGCCTGTGTCTTCATCTACAATTCCTGTTCCTGTCCAGATACCACCAAAAGGTGTAGTCGGAATTAAAAAGGGCTGTTCGGATTGACAAAGACTATCAATCTGAGGCAATGTAATCGTGTCAATATTTACAAATTTAGTTCCTGCACAGCCATTGGGATGCGTGTAAGTGACGGCAAATGAAGCAGCCGTATCTGTCGGCGTAAAAATACCGTCCATGCTAATATTTTCCCCTGTCCAAATTCCTCCAATCGGCAAACCACCCGAAACAAAAAAGGTATCAGAACCAATACACGCCGCATCATCCGTTCCTTCATCTAATGGGATAAAGTCAATAAGCAATTCATTCTCACAGCCATTTGGAGCAACATAAATTATTGTGTCACGGTCGTACTCCGCCATTCCAGGGTCATACAAACCTGTATCGTCTTCCACTATTCCACCTCCAAACCACTCGCCACCAGTAGGAAATGCAGTTAGAAAAAAGGCGGTATCAGACTGACAAAGCGTGGTATCTGGAATACCAATGGCAGGCAATGGTTCTGGTGTCAAAAAGATACTATCTACAGCAGTTGCACCTAATCCATCGGTCACCGTAACATAGTAAGTCGTCGGTCCCCAAACAATTATATTAGCAAAGGAAGAATCTGAAAAAACGGGTGCCCAAGTGTAAGTATAATTCATATCGCCACCACTCGCTAGTGTTGTCAATAAGGTCGAATCTCCCGCACAAGCAACTTCACCGTCCAATTCTAAAAGTACATTTAAAGGACAATTCACGACAGCAAAATTGCCTATTGATTGTAAGACATAAGTATTCTCACACTCGCTAATATTTTGAGTGAAAAAGACATTATAATTTCCCGCAAAATCAATGGGAGGCGCAAAAGTCAAAGTCACGGACATAGCACTATCTCCCACGCAATTGGGTACAGTAGAAATTATATTAGGAAACTGCGGACCACTTATCAAAAATGCACTTGCATATAAGGAGTCACAATGAATATTCCTATCAAACTCCACGACAAGTTGATTAGACTCACAAGGCAAGTCCGCGATTGGCTGAATAACTGGTGGTTCAGGAATAATAAAATCAGTCGTCCAAAAGGCTGTCCAACCCGTACAAGTAACGCTCGGGTCAGAGATAAAATTAACAGTCAAACATCCACTATAAGCTATCAAATTGGGCGGATCATCTTCTCCTAAATAAGGTCCACCAATCAGTAATGACAAAGTATCTGGCCCGTCGTAAATCCGCAGACTATCAAATAAAAACTCTGTACAAAATTCTGAAAAAGACAAAGAAATGGCATCCGCCTCATCAGGGCAAATTGTAAATGTGTAATTTTCGTTGTGGTCGTAAGTTCCTGCTACATCTCCTAATTCGCTGTCTAAGAGGAAGCCTTCACAATCGGTGACGAGAGTGTCGGTCATGTTGTATTCGGGCTGCGCGTACAGACATAAAGGGAAGAGAAGAAAGGAAATATAGAGTAGCTTTTTCAATTGGTTCATTTTTTAAATTAAAATCGAGGGAATGAGTCAAAACGGTGGATACTCACGTGGTGACTCAAAGTCACCTTGTGAGTAAAAAAGATGTATCAGTCATTTTCACCCACTACCAAAATCGAAATGACAATTAAAATCAAAAATCTCAGGACTGACAGGCTGTTTTTAATTTTAATTGCATCATCGCACTATCAAAATCTCACTTGTCTCCACCGTATTACTCTCATTCCCCGCTCTATCTTTTAAGAAAAGACTAAAAATAGTGTTTTCCTCTGTTCCATTTCCAAGTAAAAAAGTCGGGGATAGTTCGACATCAAAAGTACCTTGAATACTAATTGTTGCGGTCTCTGGCGCGAGCGGTGGGAGGTAGTATTCATCTGCATTTTCTAAGCGACTGTCTTTGATAAAAATGGAATTTATATCTGGATTGGAAGTGCCTAAATCACCATCTCCGTCTTGATAACTAAGGTGTAAAATCAATCTATCTTGAAATTCAATCAAAGTATCTTGACTAATGCTGTCCAAGGTAATTACTGGTTCTACGGGAAAAGTCAGTTCGTCAGTTCGTTTGGTACAGCTGATTTGTGTCCAGATTGAAATGAGGAAACAAGCTAAAAGAGGATAGTATATTTTTTTCACGGTAAACGGTAAATTTATTGGTTCTCTGCCAAATTGTATGAAAGTGAAAGAGAACGGTTTTTTGACAAAGATAGGTGTGAGGAAGGGAAAAGGTTGAATTTCGGGAATACTTTTCTGCTGATAGTTGTCCTAATTGGACTTTGGACAAAAGATATTAGACTTTAGATGTTAGACTATTCAAGTAAAAAATCAATTTTTATACTTTTTAAAATATTGATAGTTAATCAAATACGCATTACATTAATGTTACTATTAAATAATCTAACATCTAAAATCTTTCGTCCAAAGTCTAATGTCCTAAGGAATGCGAAAATAATAGATTCAGCATCTGAACTACTTCTTTTCCGCTTATTTTTCACTTGAAAAATGGTTATTTGCCCCGACAAACGCCCATTTTCAAGCCAAAACTAAACGAAAAAATAAGCGGCTCAGATTCTGAATCTATTAATCTCACATTCCTAAGAGCAAATTATATTCCTTTTAATGTCGGCTTCCCTCCTCAAATTTCACAATTCTTAACGAGCAAATACACTAAATTTGCGTTCTAAACAAAAGCATCCGTCTGTTCCACGGTATTCAATTACCAACAAAATAAAAGTAATGAAAAAATTTATCCTTTTTGGATTGCCAATCCTTGCCTTATTAACTATTCTTTCTTGGTCATTCACGATTGATGACGCCTGGCAAGATAAAGTAGATGTAGATATCCTAGCACAAGTACAAAATGGTGAGTCAACTGATTTTTTAATCCTTCTGCAAGATGAAAATGAATTTGCGCTCACCCAAGGCTGGAATAAAGATGCAAAAGCAACTTATGTTTACGACCAATTGCGTCAACGTGCAAATACAACACAGGCAAATGTAGCTGCTCTTTTGAATGCACAAAATGCAGAATACAAAGCGTTTTTCATTGTCAATATGATTTACACTAATGGTAATGCGGACCTATTACAAGCCGTTGCGGAAATGCCAGAAGTCTTAAAAATCCAAAGCAATCCAGTTGCTAAAGTACCCGCATTGGCACGTACAGAAAATGCAGGTTCTCGCGAAGCAACTTGGGGCGTGCAAATGATAAATGCAGATGATGTTTGGGCAATGGGCTACACTGGTGAAGGTGTAGTTATTGGTGGTCAGGATACTGGCTACGAATGGGAACACCCTGCCCTAAAAGACAAATATCGCGGTTGGGACGGCACAACAGCGGACCACAATTACAACTGGCACGACGCTATCCACGAAATGAATCCATTGAATGATGACGACGATAATCCATGTGGTTATGACTCTCCATTTCCTTGTGATGATAATAATCATGGAACGCATACTATGGGTACGATGATTGGAACAGATGAAGAAGGTGAAAATGAAATCGGTGTAGCACCAGGTTCAAGTTGGATTGCCTGTCGTAATATGGAACGTGGCTGGGGACAATTGACGACTTATGTAGAGTGTTTTGAATGGTTTTTAGCGCCAACGGATATTGCTGGTGAAAATCCAGACCCAACTAAAGCACCACATGTTATCGCTAACTCTTGGGGCTGTCCAGAGGTGGAAGGTTGTAATCCAGACAATTTTTCAGTTATGGAAACTGCTTTGAATAACTTGCGTGCTGCGGGTACAGTAGTTGTCGTTTCAGCAGGAAATAGTGGTGGTCAAGGCTGTGGAAGTGTTACTAATCCAGCAGCTATTTTTGAAGGTGCATTTTCTATTGGTGCGACAAATAATGAAGATGCAATTGCGGGCTTTAGTAGTCGCGGTCCTGTGACAGTTGACGGAAGTAATCGCCGCAAGCCAGATGTATCAGCACCAGGTGTCGGGGTACTTTCCTCTATTCGTGGAGGTGGTTATCAGTCCTTCAGTGGTACGAGTATGGCAGGACCTCACGTAGCAGGTGCAGTAGCTTTAATTATCTCTGCTAATCCAGAATTAGCAGGAGATGTAGATGCCATTGAAAATATTTTAGAGCAAACAGCGGTAGGTAAAACTACAGACGAAGATTGTGGTGATATAGACGGTGAAGATGTACCGAATAATACTTATGGTTATGGCCGTATTGATGTATTGGCTGCCGTAGAAATGGCTTTAGAAATGACTGTTTCAGATACAGATAATCCTGCTTTGGCAAATGCATTAGAAGTTGCTCCTAATCCATTTACATCCGCTATTAATTTCTCTTTTGAACAAAATCTAGGCGCAGCGACTTTGGAAATCTATAGTGTTAGTGGACAGTTGATTCGCTCTGATAAGCTTACAATTTCTGCTGGAGATACTTATAGTTTTGACTTAAATGGTACTGTAAGTGGTGTTTATTTTTATGCAGTTCGTTATGCGGAAGGGACGATTGAGGGGAAGGTGATTAAGCAGTAAACCTAAGGCATCTCGAAACTCTCACTTAGAATATTTTAATTCATTCCAAAACAGGAGTTTCGAAATATAATTAAGGAACGGTTTGCATTTCGCAAACCGTTTTTTTGTATCTTTTTTATATCTCTTCGTTCTCCTAGCAAGTTTGTTTCTTTCACAAAATCAATACTCTTGCAAAATCGCCTCTTTCTCACTTCCCTCCTATTCCTCCTTTTTAACATAAGCAATCTTTCCGCTTGCAGCATGTTTAAAATCACCAGCGCGGACGGTCACACCTATGTCGGTAACAATGAAGACAACTGGAGTACAGAACCAAAAATATGGTTTGAACAAGGTGAAAATGGTAAATACGGTGCGGCTTACGTCGGTCACCGTAAAGGTTTTGCGCAAGGTGGTATGAATGAAAAAGGCTTGGTTTATGACGGACTGAGTTTGTATCATAAGCCGATGAAAGGAAATCCAGAAAAACTACCTATTGGAAAGTCTGACCTATTTCTAAAAAAAATCATGCAGGAATGTGCGAATATCGAAGAATTACACAGCTTCGTCAGTCAATATAATATGAGTTATTTCTCCGCAGGTATGTTTCTATTTGTCGATAAATCAGGTGATTATCTGACGCTGGCGGGCAATGAAATTATCTATGGAAATGACCCGCATTATATTTTATCAAACTTTCGTCCTGCTGATACACCTGACTTAGATGCTGTTAAAATCAAACGTTACCAACGGGGCAGAAAATTACTCGCAGAAAGACAAGAAGCCAGCGTTGAATTCACGAAAACGGTTATGGATACGATGAGCGAATGTCGAGCAGGTTTGGGGGACGGGACACTTTATACGAGTGCTTTTGATTTAGAAAAAGGAGATATTTATTTATGGTTTTATCATGATTATCAGCAGGAAGTGAAATTTAATCTAGCAGAAGAATTAGCGAAAGGAAATCATAGTCTGGAAATGCCCAGTCTTTTTGCAGTCAATCCAGAATTCCAACAATTACAGGCATACAAAACACCACAAAATAGTCGAATCACCTTCGGAATATTATCATTTACGGGTATTCTTGCAGGACTTTTTGGTTTGTGTTTTTTTATCGGTTTTATCAAAAATTTAGTACGTTCTAATAAAACGAAAACCTTCAATTTGATGCGTTTTTTGATTTGTGTCAATAATGCTTTCTTGATTATTTTAATTCCTATTTTACTTTTACAAGAGGCAATTTTCTATTTTGGAATGGAAGGCTCTTTGGGAGGATTTCCTTTAAAAGAAGCGATTTATTTCCCTGCTTTAATTACTCTGCTTTCTATTGGAATTGCCTTGTATTATTTTCAGTTTTTCAAACCAAAATCTTGGAGTAAATTCTCAATTTCTCTTCTTAAAAGTAACATAGTTTTATATCTTTTCGCAGTTCTCAGTTTTGTTTATTGGGGGATTTTATTGCCGTAAAAGATGTTTTTCTGTTCTCATTTTGCCCTCATTTCCGACGCCAAAAGGGATTTTCTTTGTCTAAAACCAAGTACCTTTGATTATATTAAATTTGCCATGACAATTATAATCAAAGAAATATTTTTCCATAAAAATTACAACATAACCAACTGACTACAAAAGACTTACGATTACACAGCCATAACAACACAATTTCTAGAAAAAATCAAAAAAAGTCGATTTTATCAAAAAATCAAAAAAAACTCACCTTCCTTTTATTCTACAATGCAATCTTTTAATCTAAAAAATTAAATTGCCTACTTAGTTTGATAATCTCATAAAATATCCCTCATATTTGTGGCGTGATACAATCATTATCAACATATCATTCTTTCTCTTCTTTGCGACGCTGCACGCCCACAGTGCGACGCTGTCGACGCCCTATTGGGCTTGCATAATAATCGCGTGAGAAGGCTTTTTTCTGCCTTCTTCACCTCTGACAAGACTCGTCTTTTCTGATAGTCATACAAAGACTTGAGTCGCCAAACATTTTCAATTTATTTTCTTGTTACTGTTTTTTTGAGGTTGAAAGACTTCATCAATTTTAGTGATTTTCAAATAATTCTCTCATGTCATTTCACATTAGAGTTGCGGTCTCGCAGGATAAACAATCCGCGAAAAGCATCGCTTCATGGTATATCGAATCCGCAAAAGATCGCGGCACAGGCATCGCCCTACGAACTCCAGAATACATATCTCAAAAGATGCATTCAGGCGACGCTGCAGTTGCTGAAATTGACGGAAAAATCATCGGTTTTTGCTACATCGAAACCTTCGAAGGAAAAAAATATGTCTCCAATTCTGGTTTGATTGTTCTCCCTAAATACAGAGGAATGGGCATCGCAAAGGCTTTGAAAAATTTCATTTTCAATTATGGTAGAGACAAATATCCTGACGCAAAGATATTTGGTATCACGACCAGCGATGTTGTTATGAAAATCAACAGCGATTTAGGCTATAGACCAGTAGCTTTTGAAAAACTAACCCATGATGAAGCATTTTGGAAGGGCTGTCAATCCTGTAAAAACTATGATATTTTAACACGCACGAATCGAAAAATGTGCCTTTGTACGGGCATGTTAAGTCCTTCAAAAAACGAATCTCCACAGAAAAACCTAAATCTAGAAACACAGCCAATATCCAACAATCAAAGCAATTAAAATGACCAAAACTAAAGAAATTACACTCGCTTATAGTGGCGGATTAGACACCTCTTTTTGCATACCCTATTTACTCGAACAAGGCTATATCGTTCATGCCGTTTGTATAAATACGGGTGGTTTTTCAGCGGCAGAATTGCATGATATGGAAAGCCGCGCACATGAATTAGGTGCATCAAAATATACTTGTATCAATGTCGAAGATGAGTATTTTGAGAAGTGTATCAAGTATTTGATTTTTGGAAATATTCTCAAAAATAACACTTACCCTTTAAGTGTAAGTTCCGAGCGACCATTTCAAGCTTTAGCTCTTTTACAATATTGTTTAGAGCATAATATTTCATCCTTCGCACATGGTAGTACTGGCGCAGGAAATGACCAAATTCGTTTTGATATTATCTTCAAAACCTTAGCTCCTCAAATCGACATTATCACACCTATACGCGACAATGAATTGTCACGTCAAGCAGAATTAGATTTCTTAGCAGAACGTGGATTCGCTTGGGATGCGGTACAGAAAACATACTCTGTCAATCAAGGTATTTGGGGAACAAGCGTGGGCGGAAAAGAAACGCTGAGCTCTCATTTGCCATTGCCAGAAAATGCTTATCCAAAGCAAATGAGTCAATCAGATTCAGAAGCTTTAAGTGTACATTTTGAAAAGGGCATTCCAACTCAACTGAATGATATTTCCTACGCTAATCCAATTGATTTAATCAAAAAATTAACAGCAATCACCGATGCTTATGGCATTGGACGGGACATCCATGTGGGCGATACCATTATTGGAATTAAGGGAAGAGTTGGCTTTGCAGCAGGTGCGCCTTTAGTTCTTATCAAAGCACATGAGCTTTTAGAAAAACATACACTGACTAAATGGCAAATCCATTGGAAAAAACAATTAGCAGATTGGTATGGAGCAGAATTGCATGAGGGAAAATATCTCGAACCTCTACTCAGAAATATCGAAAATTTCCTAACTGACTCTCAAGAAAATGTAACGGGAACGGTCTTTTTACAATTACATCCTTATCGCTTCACTCTCTCAGGTGTTGAGTCTGATAATGATTTGATGCAGGCAGAATTCGGGAGTTATGGTGAAGAAAATAAAGCTTGGACAGGACAAGATGCAAAAGGCTTTACCAATATAATGAGCAATGCCGCAAAGATTTATTACAGCGTTCATTCTTTAGAAAAACCAGTAAAAGAAACAGTATGAGAGCAAGTATTATCGGGGCAGCAGGTTTTGTAGGTGGAGAACTCATTCGACTCTTACAAAATCATCCCAAAATTGAACAGCTGACTTTGCAAAGTAATAGTCAAGCGGGTAAACATATTTCAGATGTCCACTCTGACCTGTACGATACGGACTTCTATTTCCAAGCAGATTTTGACCATAAATCAGAAGTCATTTTCATCTGTAGAGGACATGGACAAACTGCGCCTTTTTTAGAGAAAAATAAGATTAGCGACGAAACGGTCATTATTGATATGAGTAGTGATTTTCGTATCGAAAATGAACAGCACAATTTTGTTTACGCCTTGCCAGAATGGCAGCGTCAGCGCATCAAGACCGCAAATCGCATTGCCAATTGTGGGTGTTTTGCGACAGCTATTCAATTAGCTATTCTGCCATTATTACAAGCTGGTTTATTAAAAAAATCGCTACACATTAATGGTATGACGGGTTCGACGGGTGCAGGTTTTGCCAAGTCTGACACCACACATTTTAGCTGGCGCAATAATAATATTTCACTTTACAAAGCCTTCAATCATCAGCATTTGCATGAAGTTAAACAATTGGTTAATGCCTTTGCTCCAGATTTTCAATCTGAGTTAAACTTCATCCCAATGCGCGGAAATTTCACCCGAGGTATTTTGATAAGTGCCTACACTGAAACGGATGCAACATTCGAAGAAATCAAAGCAATCTATACAGCAGCCTACGCAGCAGAACCTTTTACACAGGTGACAGAAAAAAGTATTCATCTCAAACAAGTTGTGAATACTAATAACTGCCTTTTACAAATCGAAAAGCACAACACTAAAGTGCTGATAACATCGGCTATAGATAATTTACTAAAAGGTGCTGCGGGGCAAGCTGTGCAGAATATGAATATTCGTTTTGGTTTTGAGGAAAATACGGGATTAAACTTGAAACCTTTGGCTTTTTAGGAACGCGACGGAAATAGATTGACATTATTGGGAAAGAAATTTTGTTTCTCATTTGGGCTTTAAAAACCGCATATAGCCGAGCTACATAAGGATTTTTAAAGTGCAAATGAGGAGCAAAAGGTCTTGTCAAGAATGTAAATTTATTTTTGACACGTTCCTTAAACGCATCAAAAACAAAAACGACCATGGAATTATTAGACGTATATACACTCTTCGATTTAGAACCCATCAAAGGCAAAGGCTGCCACGTTTACACGGCAGACGGGACAAAATACTTGGATTTTTATGGTGGTCATGCAGTCATTAGCATTGGGCATAGTCAGCCTGTTTTCATAGAAAACCTAAAGCAGCAAATGCAAAAAATGATTTTCTATTCTAACTCTGTCCAAAATAGTTTGCAAGAAAGATTAGCAACATTATTGGGTGAAATATCAGACTGCGAAAACTACGATTTATTTCTCTGCAACTCTGGTGCTGAAGCCGTTGAAAACGCCTTAAAAGTTGCCTCTTTTGCCAATGGTCGAACTAAAATTTTAGCTATCAAGAATGGCTTTCATGGACGTACTTCCGCAGCGGTCAATTCAACTTGGAATGATAAAATAAAAGCAAATATTAATCGTGGTTTTGAGACTGTCTTTATAGACATGAATGACCACGACTCTCTACAAGAACACCTAAAATCTGAAACTTTCGCGGCTGTTATCATTGAACCCATACAAGGAGTTGGAGGACTCGATAAAGCTGATTTACACTTCCTTCAAAACATAGAAAAATGCTGTCAGAAAACGAATACCATTTTCATTGCAGATGAAGTTCAGTCAGGCTTCGGGCGCACAGGTAAATTCTTCGCATTTCAACACGCAAATGTCCAACCACAGGTCATTACTATGGCTAAAGGAATGGGAAATGGCTTTCCAGTTGGAGGTATTTTAATCAAACGGAATACACTTAAGATTAACAAAGGAATGTTAGGCACTACCTTCGGTGGAAACCATTTGGCATGTACCGCTGCCTTGTCTGTTTTAGATGTGATAAAGTCAGAAAAGCTATTGGAGAATGCTACAAATTTGGGGACGATGATGCGTGAAGGTCTTTCTATTTTTCAAGAAGTCAAACAGGTAAAAGGTCAAGGTTTAATGGTCGGTGCAGAGTTTGATTTCCCTATAAAAAGACTCAGAGAAATACTCCTGTACGAGCAACAACTTTTTACAGGTAATGCAAGTAATCCAAATGTCTTACGCCTCCTACCGCCATTAAATATCACAGAAGCAAATGTGACGGATTTCTTTGGCAAATTGACGAGAGGATTGGAGCAATTGAAACAAGAAGAGTACGCACAAGAAATGGGATTAATACACGTATAAATACAGAAAAATGAGCAAACTACACCACTTCTATTCCGCGGTAGATTTAAAAAGTGTTCCCTTTGGGGTACAAGAAGCTATTGATTTTAAAAAATTGGTAAAACCACAAATTGGACTCGGCAAGACTATGGTTTTACTCTTCTTCAATTCCAGTTTACGCACCCGATTAAGCACCGAAATTGCTGCTCAAAATCTGGGTATGAAAGTCATAACAATGGATATGTCTCAATCCTGGAAATGGGAATTAGAAGAAGGTACAGCGATGCGTTTTGACACAGCTGAACACATCAAAGATGCCGCGAAAGTCATTAGTGCTTTTGCAGATATTATTGGTATTCGCGCCTTCCCAACATTGAAAGATAAAGAGGCAGATTATCAAGATAATTTATTAAAAAAGTTCATGCAATATGCGGATGTCCCTGTAGTAAATATGGAGTCAGCGATACGACATCCTTTGCAATCTTTGACGGATATGATGACCATTAAAGAATTTCAAAAAACAGAAAAACCAAAGGTCGTTTTAACCTGGGCACCACATCCCAAAGCATTGCCACAGGCTGTGTCTAATTCCTTTTTAGAATGGGCTGCGGCGACAGGTCATGAGGTGACAATTACACATCCAAAAGGCTATGAATTGTCCAACGAATTTACAGAGGGACATACTATTGAATACGACCAAAAGAGAGCATTTGCAGGAGCTGATTTTATCTATGCAAAAAACTGGTCTTCCTTTTCGCAGTACGGAAAAATTTTAGATAAATCTGAAAAATGGAGAATTGATGAGCAGTTGATGTCATTGGCTGATGACGCAAAATTCATGCACTGTATGCCCATTCGGAGAAATGTTGTCGCGACAGATGCTGTTTTGGACTCTCCAAATTCTCTGCTTTACAAACAAGCTAAAAATCGTTTGCATGCCGCAGAATATGTAATCAATAAACTTCTAAAAAATGGATAAACTTACAATAGTAAAGATTGGTGGCAATATCTTAAATAAAGAAATAGACTTGGATGATTTTTTAGAAAAATTCAAACAAATCAAAGGCAAAAAAATATTAGTGCATGGCGGCGGCCGAAGTGCAAATTCCCTACTCAAACAAATAGGAATAACCCCAAAGATGCACGACGGTCGCCGTATTACTGACACTGAAACATTAAGAGTTGTCAATATGGTTTACGCTGGCGAAATCAACAAAAAAGTAGTTAGTTTACTCCAAGCGAAAGATATTAATGCTTTAGGACTTTCGGGTGCTGATGGCAATGTCATTTTAGCAAAAAAACGTCCCGTTGTTGATTTTGATTATGGTTATGCAGGAGATATTATTCAAGTTCAAGTTCAGAATATTTTTGCCTTATTGGAAGCTGGTTTTACGCCTACTTTTTGTTCTATCACACACGATGGAAAGGGGCAATTATTAAATACAAACGCCGACACAATTGCGGCGACACTTGCCGCCGCATTAGCAAAAGACTATGATTTGTCCCTTCGTTTTTGTTTTGAATTGAATGGAGTTTTAGAAGATATAAACAGGAAGGAAAGTGTCATTTCAGAAATTTCAGAAAATCGTTTTTTAGAAATGCAAAAAGAGAAAACCATTGCTGACGGTATGATTCCAAAATTATCTAATGCCTTAAATGCAAAGAAAGCTGGAGCGAAAGAAGTGCTTATTTGTAGTAAAGAAAATCTACTAAGACCTAAATTAGCTACAGAAATAGTTTAAAATCAACATAGCATGAAAGAGCTAAAAAAAGAATGTATTCAACTTCTAAAACAACTCATAAAAACACCTTCTTTTTCAAAGGAAGAAGATAAAACAGCTGACTTAATTGAGCAGTTTTTTCAACAAAAAAACATCCATACCGAAAGACTTCATAACAACATCATTGTAAAGAATAAATTCTTTGATAAAAGCAAAAAGACACTTGTCCTTAACTCTCATCACGACACTGTAAAAGTCAATGAAGGCTGGACTTACAATCCTTTTGCAGCAACAGAAATTGACGGCAAAATCATCGGCTTGGGCAGCAATGACGCTGGCGGTGCATTGGTTTCTTTGATAGCAACTTTCATTCATTTCTATGCAGAAAAATTAGATTACAATCTGGTACTCATTGCCTCAGGCGAAGAGGAAAATGGTGGTACAAATGGCGTAAAATCAGTTTTACAAAAACTGGACTTCCCAATAGACCTTACCATAGTAGGCGAACCAACTGAGATGCAAGCAGCTATCGCAGAAAAAGGGCTTTTAGTTCTCGATGCCATCGCTACTGGCGAAGCTGGTCACGCAGCTCGACCTAACGGAAAAAATGCAATAGATATAGCCGTATCGGACATTCAGAAAATAAATACACTTGAATTTTCAAAGGTCTCTCCTACCCTCGGTTCAGTTGTAAAATCAGTTACTCAAATAGAGGCTGGTTATCGACATAATGTCATTCCTGATGCTTGTCGATTCGTAATAGATGTGCGGGTTAATGAATGCTATAAATTAGAAGAAGTTTACGATAATTTACAAAGTGTTTGTCAATCAAAATTAACAGCTCGGTCTTTTCGAAATCGTCCTTCAGGGATTGACTCCTCTCATCCTCTGGTGCAGAAATCTACTCAATTGGGACGACAGACCTTTGGGTCTCCGACACTATCCGACCAAGTAAATTTTAAAAATGATAGTCTAAAAATGGGTCCAGGAAAAAGCGAACGCTCGCATCAGGCAGATGAATTTATTTATGTGTCTGAAATTGAAGAAGGAATTGATATTTATGTGAAATTATTGGAAGGACTGAAATTTTAAGGCTCTTTATGATTTTGGTTGGTAAATCGCAGAAAACTACTCAAAAGGTGACTCA
>CAZQTE010000020.1:19348-26393 GCA_964595615.1 uncultured Saprospiraceae bacterium | reverse complement strand
AATAAAAAAGGAGAATAGCATGGCTATTCTCCTTTTAATCTTGTGCATTTAATCGTAATTAATTACAACAAGTACAAACTCCAGAATAAATACAAGATGAGATATTAACGCTGATATTTTCCCGACAATTAGGATTGTCTTCGTCTAATACATCAAAAGAAACTCCTACTGCATCAACAGCATACGGTCCAAATGTTACGGTCTGTCCATAACTACCTGTTTGTCCATTTGCTGTCCAACCATTTCCATTTCCAGATATTGTCACATCAAATGTAAAGGTGTCATCTGATATATTTGTAGGTGTCCCATTATCATTGTAATTTGGTTGTTGGGGCGATATACTTAAAGATGTACTACAAGGAATATAGTCTCCTACACAAGTACAACTGTCTTGTTGTATTTGATCATTAGTTGTAAATGCATTTCCGTCGTCACAACTTGACCCTACAGGTGCTGGCAAATCTGGATTTTCATCATTACAATCTCTTGAGGCACAGAGTCCATCTCCATCTAAATCTACGGGATCTAGACAGGGGCTACACTCCTCATCTGTATATGGTAATACTGTTACAACAACTTCGTCTATCGCGGTACAACCAAAGTTATCTGTTGAGCTTACACTATAAGTTGTTGTCACTGTTGGCGATATTCTCTTTGTTTGTCCACTTCCTAAACCATTACTCCAAGTATATAAATACGGAAATGTTCCGCCTGACGCAGTTGCTGTTATCATTACTTCTTCACCTTCACAGACTTCTTCGTCTGGGGATGTTACTACGGAAATACCCTCTAAATTATTCAAAATAACAGATTGAATAGAAACTGGACAGTCTCCACCGCCCCAACGTGCCCATAAATCATAGCTTCCTGCTGAAAGATTCCCAATAATAAAGAAGCCATTATCATCTTGAATAGTATATGGATATGTCGCTCCGCCATCTATACTAAATTCAATTTGAGTTCTGTCAATATTATCTATAAATGACACGCTAATGTAGCCGTCTGCTTGACTACAATGTTCATCTGATGTATTAACTACTATTGAAGGTTCACTTTCGACAGTTACTGTTACATTTGCAAGGGCACTACATCCTTCTGTATCCTCAACAGTTACAGTGTATACTGTTGTTACATTTGATGAAGAAGACCCCATTGGGACAAATGTATGACTCGCTCCATTTCCTAATCCATTGTCCCACGAATAATTTAATACTCCTGTTCCTCCACTACCTGTCGCACTTAAAGTAACGGACTCTCCTGCACAAATATTAATATCAGTTCCCGCATTCACTATAAGATTATCATTCAATGACTTCGTAACTACATTCGAATAGTGCCATTGTGTACAGGGTAGTCTGCGGGCACGACGTCGATATTGGGTCGTAACTATAATTGTTGGGGGATTATATGATAAACTTGTCGCACCGCTTATCGTTGACCATGTGCTCCAGCCACCTAATCCATTACTGGTTCTTTTTTGCCAGACATACTGGATTGTACCGCCTATACCTGATGCTGGAGAGACTTCATTAGTAATATTCGCGGGGTTAAAACTACCACAATTTGACTCATCACGACCTATAACTCCGCCATCATCAAAATTACTCGTAACATTCACAACGACTTGATCAGTATCTGTACAGCCTTGATTATCACTTACTGTAACAGTATAAGTTGTCGTCGTTGTTGGAGATACAGAAACACTAGCTCCTGCTCCGCCTCCATTATTCCATACATAAGTTAATGAACCTGTCCCATTACTTCCAGTTGCACTTAAAGTAACCGTTTCTCCTTCACAAATATCATTGTCACTTACACTTGCGGTAACTATCGGCGCTGGTGCATCCGATAAATTAACTGAACCTAAATCAATAGGACAACTATTATCTCCCCAACGTGCAGATAACTGATAGTTGCCTGCCGATAAACCAGGAGTAGTAAACGAACCCGCATTGTCATTTGCGCTATAAGGATAACTTATACCATTATCTATACTAAACTCGATACCTGTACGACCAGTATGGTTTGTAAATGTAAAAGTAATTGTTCCATTATCCTGTCCACAATATTCATCAGAGTTCGTAACAGAAACTATAGGATTGCTAAGGACTCTAACTCGTACGATATCTGTTGTTTCACAACCATTACCATCCGTTGCTGTCACTGTATAATCAGTTACATTATTTGCTGTTCCTGTAGCTGTTCCAACAAAAGAATGTGTTTGTCCAATTCCTAGTCCATTATCCCAAGAATATATAAAATTATAGTCCCCTTGTGTTGCAGTTGCAGAAAGGTTTACTGTTTCGCCTTCGCAGACCGTAATATTTGGTCCTGCGTTCACTGTAGGACCAGGACAGTCGCCTGCATTTTCACCACAAGTAGAAGGGGCGTCATAAGTTGCAGTTTCTTCACAAGCTGTACCACTTTGTAACGCTGTAATGAGATTATCGATACTACCATCTGCTGGAATATTGAATGATAAGGTTACAGGGGAACTTGCTGTATTAACATTCACCGTCTGTGTTGAACCATTTGCTGTTACATTGATATTATCAGTAACATTTGGTAACCATGAAATTTCAACTTCTATCGTTGCTCCAACGTTACCAGCATTTGCAACACAAGATGTAACAGAAACACTAGATATCTCAAATGCACAGGCACATTCTGCAGCAGCATCTAATAAAGCATCATCCCAAAAGTTTTTACCTTCAGTAGTAAAGTCAGTTGCAGGAATTAACCATTCAGACATAGGCGCTGGCATTGCACCTCCATTTTCTGCATTATAATACAGTCCATTCATGTGATATCCTAGAAATATACGTTTACCATGTGTAATCGGAACTCCTGGCAAATCGTCAGTTTCATCATAAGAAAAATAAACACCATTAATACCCGCTGCTTGGTCACCTGCATTAAACCACAGATATGCGTCTGCATTAGAGGCATAATCAGCACCAGTCATTACTTGTGTGTAATTTGGATTTATATTATTATAATTATAAATCTCGGCAGATGTAGTATTATCTGTGTATAAATTTGTCTGAAATGAGTAAATGGCTGGTGAAGCTGACATCCCTAAATCATCTACAATCAAATAATTTTGTAGTAAAACAGCTGCAGGTGTGTCTTTTAATGCGGCTATTAAATCCATAGAAATCCGTCCTTCTGTAGTTGGAGATACTATGATTAAAGAATAATCATTAATATCTATTGACAGTGTTGCAGCATTATTCATTGGATCATACAATCCTAAGCCACTACCGTCTGGTTTTGTAAAAGCAGGTGTCAATGTTCCTCCTGGATTATTTTCATTTATATATTCTATTGCACCGTGGTCCCATGCATCTCCGTCTTCAGGTTTATCATCACCACATAGGTATAAAATTGTACATCCAATATCGTCAGTAGAACATGCAGCGGGAGCGTCGTAAGTAGTATTGACAGTACATGGCGAAGAATTATTTAACCACTCGAGACTAATTGGATTATTAGTTGAACCATCAGCAGCAATAGTAAAGCTAACTGTTTGTGGAGAAGTAGCACCTCCAGATACATCTATTATTTGACGATTAACACCTCCAAGATGGACAATCATATCGGCTCCTACAGGTGCATAATCCCAACTAACATCCAAACTAACGGTTGCTATATCTCCTAAATTATCTTCTTGACAAGGAGATACTGTTATATTGGCAATTTCGGGAAAACAATAAGCGCCTTCGGGGTCTTCACAATCTGTAAGACCATTTCCATCATTATCAATACCATCAGCACAGACTTCACAACCATAAGGCGATAGATATTGTCCAGCAATAATGGTGGGTGTAGCATTTGAAGGGGTACTCCAAAAAACCTGCAAGTGGTCTCCTCCTCCTCCTTCACTTTGTAAGCCTTCGATAAAATAACGCTCTCCTGCTTGAAGATTAATTGTTACCGAGGTTTGTGAAGGATATTTTGTCAAATTATTAGCTGAAGCCCAGCCAGGAACACTTGCTATGAGTTCCTTATTTGACATTAAGTTATCCGTACTTAAATATAGTTCACTGTTATCATCACTACTTACGTAAAAAGTATAATTTCCTGTTTCGATTGGATGTAAATAACCAACCATACGAACACCATACTGGTTGCCGTAATTAACGGCTGTCTCAAAAGAAGTCCGTGTTTCCGCTACGTCTGGATTATTTGGATAATCTGGGTCCGTTGTCAATTCCTCAATGTCGTTACCTGCTTGATTATTCCAACGGTGATAAGTAATACTTCCTATTGGACAATCTTGACAATCAGGGTCGTAAGACGGTGTTAATCCATCACCATCATCGTCACTATTATTAGTACAGATTTCATCACACGCAATGATATTTAATGTTGTTGAGTTCTCTGCTTCAATTTCACATCCATTTGCTAAATTAGCTAAAGTCGTCCCTAATATTATAGTATATTGACGGCCATCATAGGCATTCGTTAATGGAGCAGGAAATGATAATGTTGCGGTATATGTTCCGTTTATGAATGTGCCTATTTGTGGTGTTCCTATACTTGTCCATGTTGCACCATTGTCTCTAGATTCTTCAAATTGATAATAGATAAACTGCTTATTATCATCATTGATAACAAAATCAAGAGTTTCGTCTTTTGCATCAAAACATTTGTCAATGGTATTCGTATTGACAACTTCTGGTTGACAAACTCCAACAAAAACATCATCTATCGCCCAGTCATTTCCCAAACCTCCTGGTGCATTATTTCTGATACTGAATATAGAACTAGTATTGGTTCCTGTGAAAAAAGTAAAACCTACTTTTTGCCAACCACCTGTGGTAATATTACCAGTATTGTACAATCCTACACCATTAATTAAAAACGTTAAGTTTGGTTTAATTGGAGCATTTGGTTGTATATTATTTATCCATAAACTAAACTCATACTCCGTGTCCTCACATAAACCTGTAACCGTTCTCTCCAATGCAATATCAGGACTAAATGAAGCATTTACCAACATCATATATCCATTGATGTCTCCTTCTGTATGGTCGTCCGTTACTAAAAATGCATTAAAAATCGGACTACCACTGCCATCACAATCGGTAGTATTGATAATAGAATATTGACCATCATTTGGAGAAGTACACGTCATAGGAGTATAACCATAAGAGGTCGCACCTATCTCTAGAGGAGAGCCATTTACAGCAGCTCCTGTACCAAAATCACCATTTGGAAAAAGATTAACCCGGGACTCTCCTTCACATAATTCATTGTCGCATGGTACACCACTATTAGGCACTTCTACAATACGTTCACTGTAGCAATAATCATTATTTCCTCTGACAACACGAACGTAATAAGTTCCTGGTAGTAAACCTGTTATGGTATTTGTCGGAGATAATGTCGAGATAAGTACATAGCTCGGATTGGTACTAGAAATCCAAGATACCCTGTCCGTTCCTACAACACCTAATAACTGAATTGAACCATCGGCTGCGAAACAAGAACTAGCTGGGCTTACATTCTCACCTGTATAAATAGTCTCATCTTGTACTGTTAAACTAATATTTACAGTACGACAAGTAATCCCAGTCACCTTGTCTCGTAAGAAAATATTATAATTTCCAACGGTAAGATTTGAATAGGTATGCTCTGACTCAAACCAATTGGTACCGTCTATACTATTTTGATAAAAAGAAGGATTAGTTCCATATTCTGTTACGAAAATAGTACCATTATCTAGGAAACATTCTGTAGGATTAGTCGGTGTTACTTGAATCAATTGATCACAAATACCACTACAATCAACTTGAATGACAACCACTGTATTTGAGGAAGAAGAGCATCCATTATCATTAGTAGCAGTAAAGGTGTAGGTTCCTGCCATTGCTGCGGTGGCATTAACTCGTGTAGGGTTTTGTTCTGTAGATGTAAATCCATCTGGTCCTACCCATGAATATGTTGTTGTTCCTGAGTAGTCGGTATCAACTAATCCTGCTAACTGAACAACCGCACCCGCGCAGACAGGTCCATTATTAGTGGCAACAATATCTACTCCACAATCCGTATCATCACAATCTGTATCTCCATCAAAATCATCATCTGTATTATTTCCACATATTTCAACTACTCTTAATCCAAAACTGTTGTCACAAGAATATTCGTCTTTTGCATTAAATTCAACTTCGGTCTTATCTGGTGTTGTTAAACTTGCCCCTGCTGAATAAGCGAGTATTGACCCACTGTCTATTTCGACTATGTAATTGGAAGGATATACAGAATACTGAACAACTAAACGGGGTGCTTTATCATCATCGCCATCATAAGAATAGGCATAGCGTCTTGCGTCTCCAAAGTATGCAAAGAACATATCATTTCCACTTGACCAACCACTCCTATTAACTATTTCTTGTACTATGCTTGAAATATTGGGTGTTTCATAAACTTGTTCAGAGAACCAACTCGGTACATCTGTCCAAGTTACTACTGCATCAGTTGATGTTCTTGATGAAATATTGTTGTATCCATTTCCCAATCCTGGTGCATCATCGATAGCTTCGCCTAAAATTGTCAAATTACCTGCTCCTCCAAAAGACTCCTCTGCAGTGAATTCGATATATGCATTTGTGATTGTTGCACCTTGAGGGATATTCAAATTTCGAAAACGAGTACCTACTAATGTTGGAGAGAATACTTGAGAGCCTGCATTTCCTAGCCTTAGTTCGTCTCGATTTCTAGTCATTGCTCCTTGAAAGAGAAAACCACGATGCTCTTCGCCATCATCATTATTGGCTGACACTCTTGACGTTGCGATACCACCAGAAACCTCCACGGCATAATTACCATTCTCGTCTGAAGTTGCAGTACTGATTATATTATCCTCTGCATCTATATCTCCATTCCCATTTTCATCTAAGTATATGTTTATTTGGATATTTTCTACTCCTGTTTCATTGTTGTTAACAGTATTTTCATCTTCATCTACCCAAATATTACCAGTGATTACATTTCCTTCTGATAAACAATCACAATCAATTAATCCATCTAAATCATCATC
>CAZQTE010000020.1:0-19248 GCA_964595615.1 uncultured Saprospiraceae bacterium | reverse complement strand
ATACTTGCCGTTCCTGCGACAGAGACGATTTTAGTAGAATTTACAAGATAATTAAACTCGCTCGGCAAAACATCTGACACGGAAAAGTTACCAAAAATGGGTACAAATCCAAAATTGGCTAATCCAATCGCATATTGAATTGTATCTCCAACATTGTATTCATCATTATTATCAATATCGCCAGCTAATGTTACTGTTTTATAGGCAAAGTAGGGATTTAAACCAGGGATACCTGTACCTACATCTAGACCGGGTGCACCAACACTAGCATTTGCTGAGTCTTGTCCCCAAATAGCAGAGAGTACAGCATCTGAATTTGAATTACAAATATAAATTAACATACTAGTCTGATCACCATCAGGGTCAAATGCCTGATAAGTTTCTAATACGTCTAGTGTTTCTGAAACATCATACTGCCGTCCAAAGCTATCAGTAAATGCACCTTGTCCATTTCCATCATAATCAATACAAATTGTAATAGGTCCAGTCGAACTACTAGAGGCAGGATAAGCAGCAGTAACCCATACAGGACTACCATTTTCTGTTTCTGTTTTTGTTGGATCTTGTCCTGGTGCCCAGCCTGTAATAACTTGTTGGCTAAGTTTATTTAATGGTAAAAGAGCAGCTCCCCAATCCCAAGTGGAATTCTCAGAACTACTTGCATTTACTGCATCGTGAAGTACATACGCATAGAAATTAGCTCCACCATTATTACTTACACGATATCCTGATGCTTCTGTTGCTAAAAAATTAGCAGTCCCCCCTGCTGGAACGGTTAAAGTAGTGAAATTACTATTTGTAGTAGACTCTACCTGTATCGTCATTGCTGCCGCATTTGGATTATAGATATAATACTTTTGAGTACTTCCATAGACAGGACTGATATAATCATTTGACCAGTTTGCTATCGGAGGGATAGTCAACCAGCGACTTTCATAATTATCACAAATATCACCTGTTATCATATTGACCTGAACAGGTTCAGAAGAGATTACTCTTCCTCCAATTAAAATACCACCATCTATCAGTTGACTTTGCCCTTTCGATAAAGTTAGTGTTTGTTCAAAGGAACCATTATTATCTTTATCAATATTGATTACTGTTCCGTCTACTTGTGCCATTACAACAGCACCTACATATTCAAAATATTGCAAGGAAGCGTCTACATCTTGTCCTGCGGGAAAATGGTATTCTGTTCCCCAATCACTAGTAGGATACACCTCTAATGCTCCGGCAAAAAGTGTCTCTGAGCCTGCGGCCCATGCACTACGTGTGATAGAAATAGGAAAAGAAGTAGCAAAACGGTCACCGCCGTCATAATCAAATACTGTTTGACGCGTGTCTGGGTTAACTGTATTATCTAAGATGATTACTGTTCCTGCGTAGAGTATATCTGAAGAAATACCAGGAGGTGCTCCATTAAAAGGATTTCCATCTCCCCAGATTTGAGAAGTTGCCTGAGTAGGGTTAGATACCTGGGTTTCAAAATCATCTTCCCAGTGATCAAAATAGATTATCGAATTGTCAATAAAAACAGAAACGGAAACATAACTATTAATCGGTTTATCTGGAGAAGATACTCCCGAATTACAATTTGAATTACTACCATTTCCTGGGAAAATGGTGCTTAAAGAATTAAAGACTTGGTCTTCAGGAAAAGGTATATGATATTCTTGTACGACGGGTTGATAACAAGAATTACAATCACAATCACTATCTGCCTCATCTATATCACCGTCGCCGTCATCATCAAGCGTATTATCACAAATCTCATTTTGGATACATTGGACTATATCACTATAGGTAATTGCATCTAAGACTAAATCATTACCTCCACCACTTGCACTCTCTATTTTAATATAACGCGTATCAACATTTGTAGTCAAAGTACTTTTCACAAACGAATTCAATTCGGTAGTACTTGGACTCACAGGATTATTTACAAAAGCTGCACTTAAGTTTAATGCTTCAGAAACTACCATATTTGCTGCAGCTCCTGTTCCATAAGACGTCTTTTTATGCCAAAAAATAGAATAAGGTTGACCAGCTTTTAAGATGAATCCTAAATCCAATATAATTTCATCAGAAGCATCATACAGTTCAGCACCACTATCATCAGGATTACCATCTGCCTCATTAGGATTATTAACTCCTGTCTGAGAAACAACCGATACTGCTGAGCCTGAACCAATAGAATAAGTTCTCCCCACGCCACAATCACAATTGGGGTCATATTCATCAATTAGACCATCTCCATCGTCATCTGTTCCATTGTTACAAATGTTAATATTTCGTGTAACAATGTCCAAACTCCATGCATTTAATGTTCCTCCATCTAATGCATAATAATCATATATTTGCAAAGTCCAAGTGCCACTTATCTCTTCTCCATCAAACTCAGATAATGAAGTTAACACAGAATGATTATCTCCATCATTTGGAGGGCAACTAAGTAAGCTTGCCTCATCATCAACAGTAAAAATAATATCATCATCACTCCCACAGTGATTATTATATAATAGAACAGTTGTTCCCGCAGGACTTATCAGACTTACATCTAAATCACTAACATAAGTATGAGATATATCTAAATTTAGATTTAAATCCTCAATATTTAATCCTGATTCGTTGATAACTATAGTTGATGTAATTGTCGTGGCAGCATTGTCTACAATCGTTAAGGGAACATCTGTACTTGTATAGGTAGAAATTTCTTCAATTTCAGATAGGCAAAACTCATCTATAAATAGTGTTCCGTTTACTTGTTTTTCTATAAAAATTAATAGTTCAGTTGCATTAGAAGGTGAGGAACTTGAAATACTAAATTCTGTATAGCTTGCGGTATTGGGAATATTAATAGTATTACTACTTATATCAGCACCTGCTGCATCTAACCAACGTAAACTTATTACGGCATCAGAAGATAAAGTATTTGCTTTAGCTTGAAAAGATAAAATATAATCTGAATTGGTATTGATATCTGCAACTCTCGAAAAGATTGTTCCTGCATCGGTTCCAATCTGTGCAGCATTTGTTCCTACTGCAGCATCTGTAGTTATACTTGCATTTGCTCCAAATGACCAGTCAACTACACCATTCTCAAAACTAGGATTTTCAGGTGGTTCACAATTATCTACTATTGCAATACTCGGTACTGTTGTCAACTCTACAGCTAAATTAGAATTGATAAGAACTTCTATTTTCTCAAGTGCTTGCTCAAAAAAACTCTTAATATTTGTTTCAGTGTTATTTGCAGTTAGCTTATTTGGGAAGCTTAAGAGGGTACATAAAACTACAATAATGTAGAAAGCTCTCAGACCATTTAACATATTACACGTTTATTCTATGAGCTATATGAAGTGTGGAATTAATTCTTATTCGAAGAAAAGAATTACTGTCTAATACTCCTATAGTATTTGTTTTCAATTTTGGAGGGTATTTGTAAAATGGAAATTTCTCTGAAACAATATCACTTTTGTGCATCAAAAGCATTCATGCTGTTTTCATTTTCCTATTTCTAGATAAAAATTAGAAAAGACAAAAATTATACCACCTATAACTGAATTTTGTTGTGTCAGTAAATGGGAAGACTGCAAACAAATTATTTACATTTTAAAACTAAAAAGCATTTTTAAAATATATAAAAAACCGATTCTCCGTCAAATCGTGTGAAAGTGACATGAAAAAAATAAAAAGCTAAGTAGTTATTTGATTTTAGCTTTTTATTTTTTTCCTGTCACACGATTTGGCGAAGAACGAAAAAACCTTGCGCATATCCTATTGTATTTCTTCATATATACAGTTTATCTTTTACTTAGAAGCTGTTTGAGTTTAGGGAATAGGTAATAAATAATGTAACTAAACCTATAAAAAAAAATAAGAATAAATATATAAACACTTAATTATCAATAACTTAAAAGAAGACTTAGGGTTTTTAACAATATATTTATATGTCACAGATTTTTCATCATTCTCCAAATTTGGTCTAATTTTTCCTACTATATTTGTACCTGACATTGTTTCCTCCCCTCTATAAAAATAATTCAATAATACTTCCCGTATTTCTACACTCATCGCCGATTTCTTACCGTGAATATAAATTTACTTTCGAATTGAATTTCACTTTCAATGGTTTTCTAATTTTTCAGGAAACTAGCAAGAGAAAAATTTCAAAAACACTTTATTATGAAAAAACATTACATTTTTACAATCATTCTAGTTTGCTCACTTTTCCTTGTTTCTAAGTCAGCAAAAGCTGAATGTCAATACAATGAAGTTGTCCAAGCGGCTCAATTCCAAATTGGCATTATGTTAACTTGGAGTACACATGCAGAAGTTGATCACGAACGTTTCATTATTGAAAAATCAGAAAATGGTATTGATTTTACAGAAATAGGAACTGTCACAGGAGGTGGCACTACAGAAAATGTGAAGGATTATAATTTCCTACACATTTACCCAAATGAGAATAGACTATATTACCGTCTTCGAGAAATTGACTTCAATGGTGCTATTAGCTATTCTGATATTGTCATTTTTGAAAATAAAGAGCCATCTTTAGTGCATGTAGTCCGTCTATCTGATGCCTTTACAAGTGACGAGTTTAGCATCAAGTTAGACAGTTATACTGAGGGAGAGCTAAAGTATAATTTAAAAAATTGGCAGGGAGAACAATTAGATAGTCAAGAATTGACATTAACTAATGGTTTGAATGATATTAACCTTGATGTTAAAGACTTAAAGGTTGGTATTTATAAACTTGATTTAGTCTTAAATGATGAACTCTTAGATGTTCTAACCTTTAAAAGAGTAGAGAAAGACGGAGAGGTAAAAGCTCCTATGGTGCGAAAGAATTAATTGTATGCCTAATACAAAACAAAAGCCTCATCTTGAAATATTCAAAGTGAGGCTTTTGTTTTGTACTAAAGAGAATATAAAGTTAAGCGTAAATGCCAATTAAATTTACTTCTTTGAGTTCTGGATTAGCACTGATAGCAGCTTCCACTATAGAATGATCAGATAAAATATCAACTCCGTCTTCTTTCACTGCAATCATATATTCAAAATGCGCGGAAGGTTTATTATCTTTAGTTAGAATAGTCCAGCCGTCCTCTGCTTGATAGACTTCTTTTCTACCAAGATTCACCATTGGCTCAACAGCAACTACTAATCCTTCTTGTACTTTAGGTCCTTTACCCTTTTTTCCAAAATTTGGCACTTCTGGTGCTTCATGTAAACTTCGACCCAAGCCATGACCAACCAATTCACGTACACAACTCATACGATGTTGACGTTCTACATAAGATTGAATTAAATGACTTATATCTCCTATTCTTCGACCAATTTTAAAAGCATCCACTCCCATTTGTAAGGAGGTCTTAGTTACTTCTAATAATTTCATTCCTGCCTTTGAGACATTTCCTAAAGCAAATGTATGGGCACTATCACCATAGTAATCATGCTTCAGTGTGCCACAATCAATAGAAATAATATCACCATCCTCAAATGGTTTATCCGTAGGCATTCCATGTACAACAGCAGAGTTCAAGGAAACTTGAATGGTATAAGGATAATCATACATCCCTAAGAAACCAGGAATTGCTCCGTTATCACGAATCATTTCTTCTGCTTCTTTATTTAATTCTAAACCTGTCATACCTGGACGTAGACGGCTAGCACAATGTGCTAGTACCTTACTCACTAATGCTCCATTTTCACGTAGCAATTCTATTTCTTCATCCGTCTTGTAGTAAATGACTTTACTTTTATCTGTCTTCATTAAAACTCTTTCTTAAATGTATTCGGTATAAGTAGGCTATCTACTTAGTAAATCGTTCCTTAAAACAACAGCGGAGAATGAAAGTAATCATTCTCCGCTGCAAAGATACGATTTTAATAACCGCATCAAGAAGGTTTTGGAAATCAAAACCAATATTTTCATCCTACATAGGTGCACCAATACCTTGCATACGGCTACGACCTTGGATACGACCGTCTTTTACTAATCCGTCATAACGACGCATCAATAAGTGACTTTCTACTTGGTCTAATGTATCTAGGATTACAGCAACGATGATAAGTAAAGAAGTACCACCGAAGAATAATGCAAAAGATTGGTTAATACCAGCCATACTTGCAAAAGCAGGAAGAATAGCAATCAAACCTAAAAAGATAGAACCAGGTAAAGTAATACGCGTTGTTACAGAGTCAATGAAATCTGCAGTTGGCTTACCTG
The DNA here is from genome assembly GCA_964595615.1 of uncultured Saprospiraceae bacterium. Lineage (GTDB taxonomy): Bacteria > Bacteroidota > Bacteroidia > Chitinophagales > Saprospiraceae > JAHDCG01. The sequence continues at coordinate 13,013 of CAZQTE010000020.1, read as the reverse complement.
GCTTAACACCTGGGATAAATGCATTCTGACGTTTCAAATAATCTGCATATTGAGTTGGATTTACTAATAATGCTGTATAAACATAAGTAAAAACAACAACCAAAATAAATGCTAAGATTGAAGATGGCAATGAGAAAGGATTACTTAAAGCAATAACCCAATCTGGAGGAGTTCCTCCACCTGCTAAAGTCCCACCAATAGTCGCTGGTAAAAACATCAATGCCTGAGCAAAGATGATAGGCATTACACCCGCAGCATTAACTTTTAATGGAATATAGTCACGTGCACCCGCCATTGGCAGTGCAGCAGCTCCTCGTCCAACGCTACGCTTAGCAAACTGAATAGGTATCTTCCGTACTGCCTGTACAATGGCAACAGTCACCATAACGATGAAGAAGAATACGACCAATTCTAGTATAAAAGTAAATAAAGCTCCTGCTTTTAAACCTAACTCGGCTGCTAATGCCTGCGGTAAAGAAGCAACGATACCTACTGTAATTAACAAAGATATACCGTTTCCGATACCTCTGTCCGTAATTTTTTCACCTAACCACATCGCAAAAATAGTACCTGCTGAAAGGATAACAATATTAGAAATCCAGAATACTGCTTCAGGCATTCCATCTGCAATATAACCTTGTGATTTCACATATGTCAAATATCCACCTCCTTGTACTAAAGTGATTGCCAATGTTAAAAGACGTGTAATTTGTCCAATCTTTTTACGTCCTGACTCCCCTTCTTTTTGTTGAAGACGCTGAAAGTAAGGCACAGCAAATCCCAACAATTGCACAATAATCGATGCTGTGATATAAGGCATAATACCTAAAGCCATAACAGAAGCCAAACTGAATGCACCACCTGTAAACAAGTTAATGAAATCAAATAAATTCTGTGCGTCTCCTGCACTTGCTGCGCTTGCCGCTGCAACTTTATCAGGGTCAACCCCAGGTAAAGTAACGTAAGATGCCAAACGATATACAGCAAGAATACCAATTGTAAAAAGGATGCGCTCACGCAATTCCTTTATCTTCCATATATTTTGGATAGTGGTAATAAATCTTTTCATCTCTATTTATTAAAATGTTCGGTTTTCGAGCAAAATCAGTAACCTCTATGGTAACTTTAGCAAATCGTGATATTCGTGTTGCTTTTCTTCTCTTTAACCTTTAAAATGGGAGCGTTTTAAAAGTGTATGATATTCTCTCTAGTTGCTTTTATTAAAGCAGTAATCGGAGAGTGTATTAAAAAATACACTTTCACTAACGTACTCAAATCGGAGAACAAACATATTAAAATTTATTAGCATAGTACGCTAAAACTCTGCCAATAGTTTGATTTTCTCCAACATTTCTCGGTTATATTCAAAAGACTTTAACAACCCAAAAGCCTTTAACTATAATTAGATAAAGGCTTTCAGGGTGAATTATTCGAAAAAATAATTCTTATTCTTTTTTACCGATAGACTAAACAATTGTCAAACTACCACCACAAGACTCAATTGCTGCTTTTGCAGATGCAGATGCAGCGTTTGCGCTGATAGATAATTTTTTAGTCAATTCGCCACCACCTAAGATTTTGATTTTATCAGTTTTCTTAGTGATACCGTTTTGGTACAACATATCTGCGTCGATAGTATCTACGCCGTATTTTGTTGCAATCTCTTCCAAACGAACCAAGTTAATTCCCTTGTAAGAAACACGGTTCGGGCTTTTAAATCCACGCTTTGGAAGACGCATCTGTAAAGGCATTTGACCACCCTCAAAGTTACGTTTTTTACTCCAACCACTACGAGATTTTGCACCTTTGTGACCACGAGTAGAAGTACCACCGTGTCCAGAACCCTGTCCACGAGCTATACGCTTGCTTCTGCCAGTTGCACCTGACGCTGGTTTAAGATTATGTAATTCCATTGTCTTATATTTTATATTAGCTTACAAATTTCAAATTGAATAAAATATTATCAAATTTAAATTTCTAAACTAAAATCTTTATCTAAACTTAATGAAAATGATAATAGTTTTATCATTTCTAGAATTATAATAAATTTCCTTACTATAATTGTTCCACCAAGTGAGAAACCTTAGCAACCATGCCGAGGATTTGAGGCGTACCCTCTACTTCTACTACTTGGTTCATTTTACGCAAGCCTAAAGCTTTAATAGTCCTTTTTTGCTTTTCTGGACGACCAATAACGCTTCTTACTTGTTTGATGCGAATCTTTGCCATGATATATTTTTTTCGACCTTAGATTTTAGGTTTTAAATGTTAGACTTCAAAGATTAGAATTTGCATTCTAAAACTAGTTATCTGTCATTTCCTCCTAATATCTAATACCTTTTATCCGTTAAATACTTGGTCCATTTTGATACCACGAGTACGTGCAATATCCATCGGACTACGCAATTTAGCTAATGCATCGATTGTTGCCTTCACCACATTGTGTGGGTTAGATGAACCGATTGATTTTGCTAATACATTTTGTACACCTGCGATTTCCAAAACAGAACGCATCGCACCACCGGCGATTACCCCCGTACCTTCAGATGCTGGTTTGATGAATATTCTACCTGCACCATAACGTCCACGCTGCGCGTGAGGAATAGTACCTTTGTGAATTGGCACTTTGATGAGATTTTTCTTAGCATCATCTACCGCTTTAGCGATACTTTGCTGTACATCACGTGCTTTTCCTAAACCGTAACCGACTGTACCTTTTCCATCTCCTACAACTACAATTGCAGCAAAAGAGAATGTACGACCACCTTTAGTTACTTTCGCAACACGGTTTAAGGCTACCAACTTATCTTGCAAATCAGTCTCAGTCGGCTTAACTTTTTTATTATTATCTTGCTTTGCCATATCGAATTTCGATTGACGGTTCTTCTTGCTAAACTTTGCATAAAGTAAAATTCAAAAAGAAACGCGATTTTTTATTAAAATTGAAGTCCTCCCTCACGTGCACCCTCAGCTAAAGCTTTTACACGACCATGGTATAGATAACCTGCACGATCAAATGTTACTTTGCTGATACCTGCTGCACTTGCTTTCTCTGCAATCAATTTACCTACAGCTTTTGCTTGTTGCACTTTAGGTCCACTTGTATCACATCCTTCTTCTCGTGAAGAGGCTGCTGCAATAGTGTGACCTGCATTGTCATCAATCAATTGTGCGTAAATTTCTTTATTAGTACGATAAACGCAAAGACGTGGCTGCGTTGAAGTTCCGCTGATTTTTCTACGGATACGGTAACGAATCCGTCTTCTGCGTCCTTCTTTATCAAAAGGCTTAATCATTGTTCTTGATTATTTTAAGTTCCAGTGAGTGGAGATGCTTTCTCCTTCCCAGAACAGCTATATTAATTGAATTTTCCTTTAGAAAATTCAGGAACAAATTCCTATAATTATCCAGCAGTTTTACCTGCTTTACGGCGAATTTCCTCTCCGAGGAAGCGTACACCTTTACCTTTGTAAGGCTCTGGCTTACGAAGTGCGCGAATTCTCGCTGCAACTTGACCGATAAGTTGTTTGTCGTGCGACGACAATAATACCATTGGATTTTTACCCTTTTCTGATTTAGTCTCCAATTTCACCTCATCAGGAATAGAGAACATAATCGGGTGAGAGTAACCTAAAGTTAACTCCAATAGTTGCCCAGTGTTTGATGCACGATAACCGACACCAACTAACTCTAATGTCTTTGTGTATCCAGTGCTTACACCTTCTACCATATTGAAGATTAAAGAGCGGTACAAACCGTGTACTGCACGGTGACGCTTTTGGTCAGTAGGACGTGTAACTGTAAGAACTCCGTCTTCCATCTCAACACCTAAATCGGCATCAATTTGTTGTGTTAATTGTCCTTTTGGACCTTTAACTGTGACTAGGTTTCCTTTGCTAACGTCGATACTCACGCCTTGTGGAATATCAATCGGTGCTTTACCAATTCTTGACATGACGTTGTCTTTTTAAAAATGAAAAAATTAAGAGTCTGAAAAACTGTAGGAAAGACTGAACTTTCCGCTAAGAAATTCAGTATCTACGAAATGTAGCAAAGGACTTCGCCGCCGACATTATTCTTGCGAGCGTCTTTGTCCGTCATAACTCCTTTGGAAGTAGAAATAATCGCGATACCTAAACCATTCAATACACGAGGTAAATTCGCTTTGCTGCGGTACTCACGCAAACCTGGTGAAGAAACGCGCTTTAGAGTGCGAATCACAGGCTTCTTAGACTGTTGGTCGTATTTGAGAGCGATTTTGATTGTGCCTTGAATTCCTTGGTCAGCTTCAAATTTGTACTTCAAGATATATCCTTGTTCGTACAAAATCGTCGTCAACGCTTTCTTCATTTTAGAAGCAGGAATCTCAACTATGCGGTGACCCGCGAGTTGTGCGTTTCTGATGCGGGTAAGAAAGTCCGCTATTGGATCAGTTACGTTCATTTTAAAAATTTAAGGTTCAGACATTTGTTTTAATGATGCATAAATATAGAAGTCTGAAAATTCATTCTATACATCATTTGAAACCGATAACCCAGGGAAAGTTTTACAGAAAAAATTTCCCACTAAAAAGCGATTTACAAGTTAATAACTGTAAACCTACTTTCGTAGTGTCTTGTGGTTACCAACTTGCTTTAGTTACACCCGGGATTTTCCCGTTTAACGCCATTTCGCGGAATTTTACGCGACAAAGACCAAAACGACGCATGTAACCTTTTGGACGACCTGTTAATTTACAACGATTGTGTAAACGAACTGGACTTGCGTTACGAGGCAATTTGTCTAATGCATCGTAATCACCTTTTTCCTTAAGTTCCTTGCGCAATTCTGCGTACTTAGCCACCATTCTTTCGCGTTTGCGTTCTCTTGCAACAACTGATTTCCTTGCCATGGTAGTAAAATATTAGTTGTCGATTATTAGTTGTCAATTAATTGACGCCTTGCTAATCGGCAATGTTAGTATATATAAGACGGTCAACTGGCAACAGTCAACCGTCAACTAATTTCTTATCTTTGGTTTTTGAAAGGCATACCTAATGCTTTCAACAATGCTAATGACTCTGCATCAGTTCTTGCTGAAGTAACAAAGGTAATGTCCATTCCCGTAATCTTGCTCACCTTTTCAATGTTAATCTCAGGGAACATAATTTGCTCTGTAACGCCCATTGAGTAGTTACCGCGTCCGTCAAAACTTTTGTCGTTAACACCACGGAAATCACGTACACGTGGAAGAGCAACAGATACTAGACGATCCATGAATTCCCACATGCGCTCGCGACGTAATGTAACACGTGCACCAATAGTCATTTCTTCACGCAACTTAAAGTTGGAGATAGATTTCTTTGCTTTAGTAGGAACTGCTTTCTGTCCAGCAATCAACGACATCTCATTTAATGCGTTTTCTACTAGTTTTTTATCCTGTGTTGCCATACCTACACCTTGGTTGATACAGATTTTCAACAAACGAGGAACTTCCATAGAAGAAGAGTAGTTGAATTGCTCTTGCAATGCAGGAACTACTGTTTCTTTATATTTTGTCTCAAGACGTGCTTTGTAGCCCATTTTTGATTACTTTTTCGGTTGGAAAAATTGGTTTGTCCAATTTTTCTGCGAATTATTTAATGTTGCGGAAATGAATTCCGTCTTAGCGAATTGTTTCGCCAGAAGACTTTGCGTAACGTACGATTTTTCCGTCTTCGACACGGCGTCCTACGCGAGTTGCCTCACCTGATTTGGGGTCAACCAATTTCAAGTTACTAATGTGAATTGGAGCAGGAATCTCATTAATACCTCCTGGATTATCACCAGTTGGCTTTGAGTGCTTTTTCACAATATTTACAGTTTCAACAATTGCACGGTTTTTTGCTGGAAATACTTCCAACACTTCACCTTCTGAGCCTTTGTCTGCTCCTGCGATTACAACTACTTTATCGCCTTTTTTGATTTTCAACTTTGGCGCGAAACGCTTTTGTTGCTGAACTTTCTTAGACATAATCTAATTTTTATAAGACTTTAGATTTTAGATTTATAAAAATAACATCTAATGCCTAAGGTCTAATATCTAAATTCTTTCTTATAATACCTCTGGAGCTAAAGAAACAATACGCATGTATTCTTTCTCACGCAACTCACGAGCCACAGGGCCGAAGATACGAGTACCGCGTGGTTCTTCGGCTGCGTTTAACAAGACTACTGCATTGTCATCGAAGCGGATATAAGAACCGTCTTTACGACGAATTTCTTTACGAGTACGTACTACGACAGCGCGGCTGACAGTACCTTTTTTTACTTGACCACCAGGAGAGGCATCTTTTACCGTCACCACGATTTGGTCACCAACACCTGCATAACGGCGCTTTGAACCACCGAGGACACGGATACAAAGAACTTCCTTTGCACCACTGTTGTCAGCTACTTTTAATCTTGATTCTTGTTGTATCATCGCTATTGAATATTAGAATTCTATTCAGACATCAAAATTTAGATTAAAATCTAAACTAAAATAATCTGAGATAAGAATATCGCGAAATATATTTTTTGAGAATCGAAAAGTAAGTTTCGATTCGAGTTGAAAACTTTGACGGCTTACTTAGCACGTTCTAAAATCTCAACTAGACGCCAGCGCTTACGCTTGCTAAGCGGACGTGTTTCTGTGATACGTACTGTATCACCTTCGTTGCAGTCGTTTGTTTCATCATGAGCAACAAATTTCTTGTTCTTCTTAATGAACTTACTGTAGAAAGGGTGGCGTAATTTACGCTCAACATCAACAGTAATGGTTTTATCCATTTTATTACTGACTACAATACCTACTCTTGTTTTCCGAAGATTTCTTTCCTCTGTCATTGTACTGATTTTGAAAGCTTATTAATTACGACGGCGACGTTCGCGCAATTTGCTGCGTCCCGCTAATTGTTCTGCTGACATTGCAGCCAATTCACGACGACGAATTTCCGTCTTGATACGTGCGATATCGCGGCGTACTTCACGTAATTCTAAAGGCTTTTCCAAGCCGCGTGTCGCGTGCTCAAAGTTCATCTTTGTATATTGCTCTTGGATAGTCGCAACTTCCTTTTGCAAATCAGCGTCAGAAAAACTTTGTAGCTCTGTAAACTTATTAGATGCCATTGCTTAATTATTTAATGAGTCAAAAACTCATTCTATTTTATTTATGCCATATCTGGACGAACAGATACTTTCGTAAGTAAAGGCAACTTTTGTGCTGCCAAACGGAGTGCTTCTCTCGCCGTCTCTTCTGTTACACCATCGATTTCAAACATAATGCGTCCAGGTTTTACTTGTGCCACATAGTGGTCTAAAGCTCCTTTACCTTTACCCATACGTACCTCTGCAGGCTTAGATGTAATTGGCTTGTCTGGAAAAATTCTAATCCAAACTTTACCCTCACGTTTCATGCGACGAGTCATAGCGATACGCGCTGACTCAATCTGACGGTTAGTAACACGTCCTCTTGTCAACGCTTTCAAACCGTATGTACCAAAGTCAACAGTACTACCTCTGTGGGCAAGACCTTTATTACGGCCTTTCTGTTGCTTACGATATTTTGTTCTTTTTGGCTGTAACATTTTCCAAAAATTTAATAGTAGAGTATAGAGATTTTGTCAGTCTAAACTTAAAAATATATACTTCAACTCATTTATTTATGCAATGTGTTAAATACACATCTTATCACAATCCCGACGCTAACGGGGCGCAAAGGTAAGGTTTTTCACCCAATTATTACACACCTGGCAAAAGAAAGTTTTGCAGCAAACCGGGTCAAAAGCCGGCTGCGGAACTTTATTTGCTACCTACGGCAAATACTTACAATTTCAATGCATAATTTATAAATAAAATATGTTTGATTCTCTTTCCTTTTAATAATGGTTTAACAAAAAACCAATATTTAGCGGCAAAGCATCATCGAAAATGACTAAATTCACCTAAAAGGAAGATATTGAAACTGTATATTGCCTTTCCATTTTTCCACCTCGGGATAAAAAAATGGAATGCAGCTAAGAGTAAAAGTAGAAGAATTATTTTCTTCCGCCTCCACGACGATCACCTCCGCGTCCACCGCGACGATCACCTCCGCGTCCACCTCTACGGTCACGGCCTCCTTTACCACCTTTGCCTCCTTTACCTTCATCAACAGGAGCAAATAAATCACGTTTTCCTAATACTTCTCCTTTACAAATCCATACTTTGATACCAATGATACCATAGACTGTTAAGGCTTCTGCCAATGCATAGTCAATATCTGCACGGAATGTGTGTAATGGAATACGTCCGTCTTTGTGTTCTTCTGTACGTGCCATCTCTGCACCGTTCAAACGACCTGCGATACGAACTTTGATACCTTCGGCACCTGCACGCATAGTTGATTGAATAGCCATTTTAGTAGCACGACGGTAGTTAATACGCGCCTCCATTTGCTTTGCGATACTTTCAGCTACGATATTCGCATCCATCTCTGGTTTACGGATTTCGATGATGTTAATTTGAACATCTTTACCTGTAAGTTTACGCAACTCTTCACGAACGCGATCTACTTCAGAACCTCCTTTCCCGATGATGATACCAGGACGAGAAGTATGAATAGTTACCGTTACACGCTTCAAAGTACGTTCGATTGCCACGCGAGCGATACCGCCTTTGTGAATACGTGCTTTAAGGTACTTACGGATTTTTTCGTCTTCTACAACTTTGTCTCCAAAGTTTTTTCCACCGAACCAGTTGGATTCCCAACCACGAACATAGCCGAGACGATTACCTATTGGATTTGTCTTTTGACCCATATTAAATTCTATTTGGAAAATTCATTGAACCTTCTAGCATTTTGCCATTGGTTGCACTGAATTTTCACGAAAGATTAATCTTTTAATTAGGACTAAGCTTCTACAGCTTCTTCCGTGTACTCTGCTGGTAACTCTGCGCGGTTTTCCACTACAATTGTTACGTGGCAAGAGTGCTTGCGAATACGGTGCGCACGACCATGCGGCGCAGGACGGAAACGCTTCATTTGAGCGCCTTGTCCAGAGAAGATGGTTTTGACATATAAGTCATAGTCATCTGCACTTTCACGACCGTCTAATTTGTGTTCCCAATTAGCGATTGCAGACATGAGACCTTTCTCAATCCACAATGCAGCTTCTTTATTGGTGAAACGCAAAATATCTAATGCATCCTCAACTTCTTTGCCGCGAATTAAGTCCACTACCAAACGCATTTTGCGTGTTGACATTGGGACACTTTTCAGTTTTGCTACTGCTTCCATTATTATTGATTTGAAAGTAGCCGACTCCCCATAGGAAGTGTTTGGCAACTGTTTCTCAATTATTTCTTACGATTACCCGCGTGACCTTTGTAGGTGCGAGTAGGAGAGAATTCTCCCAATTTGTGACCTACCATGTTTTCCGTTACGAATACTGGGATAAATGTCTTGCCGTTGTGTACAGCAATTGTTAATCCTACCATTCCTGGAAAAATCATAGACGCACGCGACCAAGTCTTGATAACTGACTTTTTGTTGCTTGCTTGTGCCTTTTCCACTTTGTCATACAACTTATGGAAAATGTATGGTCCTTTTTTAACTGAACGAGCCATAATATATTGATTTACTTGTTGGTGATTTATTCTTCCATATTTTAAAAATAATAAAGAATTTGCTACCAAAAAGATTATTTACGAGATTTCGTTTTACGCTTCGTAATGATAAGCTGTGAAGAGTGCTTCTTGACGTTACGAGTCTTCTGACCTTTCGCCATGATACCCGTGCGTGAACGCGGGTGACCACCTGATGCTCTACCTTCACCACCACCCATTGGGTGATCGACAGGGTTCATGGCTACACCACGAACGCGAGGACGCTTACCTAACCAACGACTACGACCAGCTTTACCAACTACTTGCAATCCATGATCTGGATTAGATGTAGTTCCCATTACTGCACGACAAGTCAACAATACACGGCGAACTTCACCAGAAGGCAATTTCACTGCTGCATATCTTCCTTCACGTCCCATTAAAGTACCATAAGTACCTGCACTACGCGCTAATTGTGCACCACGTCCGGGTGTCAATTCGATTGCGTGGATTTGAGAACCTAAAGGAATTTCTGACAAGTAAAGACAGTTACCAGATACTGGCTCTGCTCCTTTACCACTGACGATTTTTTGACCGACAGTAATTCCGTTTGGTGCAATGATGTAACGCTTCTCACCGTCTGCATATGTCAATAATGCGATGTATGCTGTACGGTTCGGGTCATATTCAATGGTTTTCACCGTTGCTGGAATACCCTCTTTGTCACGTTTGAAATCAATCACACGGTAGCGACGCTTGTGTCCACCACCAATGTTACGACGAGTCATTTTACCGTCGTGGTTACGCCCACCTGAACTGCTGATTTTTCTCAACAAGCTCTTTTCAGGCTTATCCGTAGTTACTTCTGCAAACGTATTCGCAACGCGCGTACGTGTACCAGGAGTAACTGGATTAAATTTTCTTACCGGCATCTTTAGAAGATTTTGGCCCAAAGACTATACTTTATGGAACTATGTTCCGCAGTCTTCAGTTAAATTATTGTTGGACATTTTCAAAAAGATAAATCCCTTGTTCCATGTCTTAACTTTAGTGTAAGAAACTATTGTTTCTTACTGCTCGCCGAAGAAATCGATTTCTTCGCCATCTGCTAAGGTAACGATAGCTTTTTTGTAACCGCTAACTGAACCTTTGAGAATACCACTACGCGTAGAGCGAGATTTCGCTTTCGCTGGCATAATCATCGTGTTCACACGACTAACTTTAACTCCATACATCTTACTGATAGCCTTACCGATTTCGATTTTGTTGGCTCTTTTGTTCACTACGAATACGTACTGAGACAATTGTTCCGTAAGGATGTCGGTTTTTTCAGTTACCAACGGCTTAACTAAAATTTGCTTTGCCATTTTTATTTATTTTTCACGTTAAGTGCCTGATAGACAATTAACTATGCAAAAGTTTCTTTGATTTTCTCAATGCTGCTTTCAGAAAGAATAAGCGTACCTGAGTTCATCACTGCGTAAGTGTGTAAGTCAGATGCATAAGTTACTTTCGAAGTCGCTAAGTTGCGACCAGACAACATGATTTCTTTATCATAATCGCCAGTTACTAATACTGATTTCTTAGTACCTGTATTTAATGCGCTAATGATGCCAGACAACTGCTTTGTCTTTGGTGCATCGAAAGAAAAATCTTCCACTACTACCAATTGACCTGCTGCTGCTTTAGATGAGAAAGCTGATTTACGAGCCAAGCGCGCTACTTTCTTATTCAACTTTTGGTTGTAAGTACGCGGACGAGGTCCGAAAATACGTCCACCACCACGGAATACAGGAGATTTGATACTACCTGCACGAGCTGTACCCGTTCCCTTTTGGCGTTTAATTTTACGCGTAGAACCAGCGATTTCGCCACGTTCTTTAGCTTTGTGCGTTCCTTGACGTTTGTTTGCCAAGTGCGCCTTTACTGCCAACCACACTGCGTGTTCGTTTGGCTCAATGCCGAAAATATCATCCGGCAAATCTACTGATTTGCCTGTCTTTTCGCCCTGAATATTGAATACTTCAAGTTTCATATTATCAGAGATTTAATGTGTGGAAAAAACGAGTTTTTCCGACACTGATTACTTTTCAAGAATTACGAATGCTCCTTTGTGACCAGGAATAGCACCTTTTACCAAGATTAGGTTCTTTTCAGGATATACCTTCAATACTTCTAAACCTTTGATTTTGACGCGTGTTCCGCCTGTACGTCCTGCCATGCGCATTCCTTTGAATACTTTGGCTGGATAAGAAGCGGCACCGATAGAACCCGGTGCACGTTGACGGTTGTGCTGACCGTGAGTAGCATCATTTACACCACGGAAATTGTGGCGCTTAACTACCCCTTGGAAGCCTTTACCTTTCGTAGTTCCGACTGCAGCAACCATATCTCCTTCTGCAAAGATTTCATCAACAGTGATGATATCTCCAAGAGATTTGTCTAATGCGTCAAAATCACGGAACTCAACTACCTTACGCTTAGGAGTCGTTTTCGCATTTGCGAAGTGACCTAACATTTGGTTAGATGTGTTCTTTTCTTTGGCTTCGCCGTAACCGATTTGGATAGCTGTGTAGCCGTCCGTATCATCAGTCTTAACTTGCGTGACAACGCAGGGACCTGCTTCAACGACTGTACAAGCAACATTACGTCCTTGCGCGTCGAAAATGGAGGTCATTCCGATTTTTTTTCCGATTATACCGTTCACGATAAAATCTTTTTAAGAAAAATGTTTTGACTATGTTTTTAATTAATATAATTAAAAACGAGGTGCAACCCTTTGTTAGTCAAAATAACCCGTCTTTATTAAAAATGTGATGTTCACGCTTCGTAAGGAAAGAATAGATGAGCGTGCCTAAGGAATATGCAATACGTAACGGTCTTGCATGAAACGATAAAGGATTATCGTTTACCCTAAACAACGAACAGCGGAATTTTTCCTGAGAAGGCAACCCACAAACGGGCATTCATTCTTCGTTATTCAATATAAATGAGATGTCAATTTTTTATTCTGATTTTAAGAACTCTTTCTTAGTATCAGAAAACTGAAATCTTTTATTATGTCAATTTCACTTGAATATCTACACCTGAAGGCAATTCTAATTTAGAAAGTGCATCAACCGTCTTTTGAGTCGGTGTGTAAATTTCAATCAAGCGTTTGTGTGTGCGCAATTGGAATTGCTCACGAGATTTCTTGTTAACGTGCGGTGAACGCAAAACTGTAAAAATCTCTTTCTTTGTCGGCAGAGGAATCGGACCAGTAACTACTGCTCCGCTGTTCCGTACTGTCTTCACAATCTTCTCCGTAGACTTATCGACCAAGTTGTGGTCGTAGCTGCGAAGCTTGATGCGGATTTTTTGATTCATACCTGAATTTGTTATGAAATAAAACTTAGTTTTTTCTTTCGGAGCGCAAAGGTAAATGCTTT
>CAZQTE010000019.1:0-26421 GCA_964595615.1 uncultured Saprospiraceae bacterium | reverse complement strand
TTTTATCCAAATTGGAACTAATCGTCATGGTTTTGTTTTTTCTTTTTGTGAAAGGGGTTGATAATGAGGGAATTGTGGTAATTTTGTGGGAGATTAGAATTATTATTGAAGAGCAACCTTCTGTACCATAAAATAAAACATGAGAACTAAGGACGATTTATGTTTATTGTGCGAGAACTCTAATGCTAATAAGCCTAACTCTCATATTATACCTAAGTTCATTGGAAAAAAAATGCTTGGAGGAAAAGGAATTAGAAAAGGTATTTTGGTTGAATTGGACGAAGGTAAATTTATAAAGCAGAAAATAGTTCAAGACATTTTAAAAGAAGATTTTCTTTTTTGTGAGAATTGTGAGGCAAGTCTTTCTGTTATTGAGACCGAAATCGCTCAACGATTAAAAATAAATAAGCACCTATTAGTTGAAGATGAACAGACCATAAAGAAGAAATTAGGAGCACTTGAATATTGGGAATTGTTAAATATAGATACAAGAATTTTTCACTTATTTATTTATTCAATAGTTTGGAGAATAAGTATATCAAGAAATTATTATAACCATTTTAATTTGAAAGAAGAAGACGAAGTTCTTCTTCATGGTATACTGAAAAGATATTTATTTTCTACAAAAAAGATATTGATTGAAAATTTAGAAAAGGAACCAATTGAGAATTTTAAATTTCTTCCTTTTATTTTAAGAACTCCAATTAGTATTAAAGACCATAAAATAAATGCTATTTCTGTTCTTTCTTCAAATAAAAGCCCTTATTTAATTTTATTTGGAGAATTCTTTTTGAATTTAAGTCTAAATGGATTTATAATAAATGGTATAAAATTAGAGGATGTCCCTGAAGGAATTATAGTAAATAATTCAACATCTAATATTAAAATTCAAATAGTTGAAGAGTATTTATGGGAGTATTATTTAATACTTATCAGAGGTAAACTTGATGAAAAAAGACAAAGAACTCAATAGCTAATAAGATAAAAAAATATGTTTCCAAAATACGACGTAATAGTAGTAGGCGCCGGACACGCCGGATGCGAAGCCGCAGTCGCCGCCGCTAACATGGGCAGTAAGGTTTTATTGGCAACAATGAACATGAATACGATTGCGCAGATGTCTTGCAATCCAGCAATGGGTGGCGTAGCAAAAGGCCAAATCGTGCGTGAAGTAGATGCTTTGGGTGGTTACTCTGGTATCGTGACCGATGCGACGATGATACAATTTCGGATGTTAAACCTGTCTAAAGGACCCGCGATGTGGTCGCCTCGTGCGCAGTCTGACCGGATGCGTTTTGCGGAGAAATGGCGGATGATGTTGGAAGCACATCCGAATATTGATTTTTGGCAAGAAATGGTCACGGGTTTGGTGGTCAAAGATAAGCGTATATATGGTGTACGTACGGGGCTTGGTTTGGAGATTGAAGGAAAATCAGTTGTTTTGACCAATGGGACTTTCTTGAATGGCTTGATTCATATTGGCGAAAAGCAATTTGGTGGAGGACGTGCTGGGGAACGTGCCGCGACGGGTTTGACGGAACAATTGGTAGAATTGGGCTTTGAGTCAGGTCGCATGAAAACGGGAACGCCGCCACGTGTGGACGGTCGCTCTTTGGATTGGGATGCTATGGAGACACAACCTGGAGATGAAAATGTCACCGGTTTCTCTTACACCGATACCCCGAAAATAGAAAAGCAAATTCCTTGTCACGTTACATATACGAATAAGGAGGTACACGATTTATTGAGAGAAGGTTTTGACCGTTCGCCGATGTTTAATGGGCGTATTCAAGGATTGGGACCGCGTTATTGTCCGAGTATTGAAGATAAAATTGAGCGTTTTTCGGAGCGTGACCGTCACCAGCTTTTTGTAGAGCCGGAGGGGCGCGATACCTGTGAGATTTATGTGAATGGCTTTTCGTCTTCTTTGCCAGAGGATGTGCAATATAAAGCGATGCGTAAAATTCGCGGTTTTGAAAATGCGAAAATGTTCCGCCCAGGATATGCGATTGAGTATGACTTTTTTCAACCAACTCAATTAAAACCAAACTTGGAAACGCGCTTGGTCGCCAACTTATTTTTTGCTGGTCAAATCAACGGGACAACGGGCTATGAAGAGGCAGCTTGTCAAGGACTCATGGCTGGTCTGAATGCACATTTGAATATTAATGAAGAAGACCCATTTATCATCAAACGCTCGGAGGGTTATATCGGAGTTTTGATTGATGACTTGGTGAATAAAGGCACGAAAGAACCTTATCGTATGTTTACTTCGCGCGCGGAATATCGTATTTTGTTGCGTCAAGATAATGCAGATATTCGCCTAACGCCATTGGCGGTTAAGTTGGGTATGCATGGCATGGAAGAACGTCTGGAACGTGTAGAAAAGAAAAAGGAAGCGGTTAAAGACATCCGTAAATTTTTCGAAAAACAAAGTGTTGAACCTGCTGCGCTCAATGACTATTTAGCAGAGCATAAGTCTTCCCTTTTGACACAAAAAGTGAAAGCGAAAACTGTATTAGGTCGTCCTCATATTGATATGGCTGGTATGGCAAATGTTGTTCCTGAGATTAAAGATTTCTTAGCCAATTACGATGCAGAAACGGTTTTATTGGCAGAGACTAATCTGAAATATGAAGGTTATATCCGCCGCGAAAAAGAGATGGTGGATAAGATGACGCGTTTGGAAGAGGTGCGTTTGTATGAGGATTTTGA
This sequence comes from uncultured Saprospiraceae bacterium, assembly GCA_964595615.1. Classification (GTDB taxonomy): domain Bacteria; phylum Bacteroidota; class Bacteroidia; order Chitinophagales; family Saprospiraceae; genus JAHDCG01. Next base: position 23,706 of record CAZQTE010000019.1, on the reverse strand, counting down.
TTATCAAAGCGTGACTTCCTTATCGTCTGAGGCGCGTGAGAAATTGACGCAACTGAAGCCAAGAACTGTTGGACAAGCGAGTCGGATTAGTGGGGTTTCGCCTTCTGATATTTCTGTTTTGTTGGTGCATGTGGGGCGGTAAATTTTATCAAAGAAAAACTTTAGTTTTTCTTTGTCATTCCGACCAGAGGGAGGAATCTGGGTGAAGTGAAAAAGCTAAAATTATTGGATGAAAAACAATTTATGCTGACAAAAGAAAAGGTTTTGTAAGTGATTGATACTTTATCGAATGAGTTTTCATTGGATGAATTGGTAGAGAAGTTAATCATGGTAGAAAAAATAGAAATTGGACTTAAACAAGTGACAGAAGGTAAAACAATGTCAAGTGCTGATGCTAAAAAAAAACTTTCTAAATACTTTTAAAGACAACTTTGTATAAGATTTTTTTTGAGAATGATTTTTATGATTGTGATGATTTTTATGAATCGAATCATTCGTTTAGTGGTCATAATAATCATATAAATCATAATAATCATTCTCAAAAGAATAAGTCTAATATAAGTTCGTATCATAAGAATGAATCGCGAATTCCTCATCAACATCTCTCTCCTCTTAGGCTTAAATCTCATCATTAAGCCTTTCTACATTTTCGGCATTGAGCGTGAAGTGCAGAACATCGTAGGTACAGAAATGTATGGCGAATACATCACGCTTTTTACCTTCACTTTTATCATCCAAATCATCAATGATTTCGGACTACAAAATTTTAATAATCGTGCTATCTCCCGCCGACCGCAGCGATTAGATAATTACTTTTCCAACATTTTTGTTCTGAAAATATTCTTAGGATTAATCTTTATTTGTGTGAGCTTTTTAGCTGCATATCTATGGGGTTATCAATCCAAAAATCTGTGGCATATTTTCTTCTTTTTCTGTTTGAATCATATTCTGATTTCCCTCAATTTATATCTCCGCTCTAATATTTCGGGTGTAGGACTTTATCGGACAGATAGCATTATTTCTGCCTTAGATAAGACCTTATTAATTGGTATTTGTGCAGTGCTTTTGTGGGGCAATATTTCTTCACAAGCCTTTCAAATTGAGTGGTTTGTGTATGCACAGACCTGCTCTCTCCTACTCACGGCGGCGACTGCTTTTTTCATTGTTTTTAAGCAAGTGAAGACCTTTTCATTTAAGGTGAATTTGCGTTTTATGCGTTCCGTTTTGCGGAGTAGTTTTCCTTATGCTTTGGTGATTTTTTTGATGACAATCTATACTCGGATTGACATCATCATGATTGAAAAATTGCTACCTGATGGCGATAATCAAGCGGGTATTTATGCCGCAGCATTTCGACTTTTGGATGCTTGTAATATGATAGGTTTTCTCTTTGCAGGAATATTGATGCCGATGTTTTCTAAGCTCATTGCAGATATAAAAAATACGAAATTTGAGCTGCAATCTTTAGTTGAAATGAGCTTTCAAATTGTCTGGTCTGGTGCTTTAACTTTGGCAATTTCAGTCTTCTTTTTTCGGGAGGAAATCATGTTTTATCTCTATGATGCTGCGACACCTTATTGGGGTGAAATATTGGGTTGGTTGATACTCAGTTTCATCGCGATGAGTGGCACTTACATCTTTGGTACATTGCTAACGGCTAACGGAAGCATGAAGAAAATGAACTTACTTTTTGTTGCCAGTATCCTTATTAACATCGTGTTGAATACGCTGTTGATAAACTCACATCAGGCGACAGGTGCGGCTATGGCGACTTTCTTTACGCAGTTTTTTGCTTTGATTTTGCAGATTTATTTGTCTAAAACAGAATTAAACATTCAATTAAATTGGCGCATTTTTGGAAAAATAATCGCCTTTGTTTCTACTTTGATTTTGCTGAACTTTGCTCTTCAACAACTTACCTTTTTGACTTGGGAATACCTCTTTCTTATTGCTCTCGTCGGGGGAATTTCCCTTTCTTTCCTTTTCCGTTTAATTAACTTGAAATTACTTTTTGGAATGCTAAAGTCTAAAGTTTAATTTGTTTAAATCTTGATTTTAATGAAATATTAGACTGTATTTTTTACGTGCTTTCTATGTTAATTTTGATAATTTGATAAAAACAATATTTGTGTATAAAATAAACTTGCCTTACATTTGTCTTGTTATAATAAAATTGCACCCTTGAAATATTTTAAAACTCACTAAAACTCCAACCTGAGAAAACCATAATTTACACACATTACTATGCGAGTCGGCTACACACTTACCGAATACTTCTATTTCAAAAATAAAGAACGGAGAGCATTGATATACGTATCGATTCTCTGTGTTATTGCATCTTTTATTCCTCTTACATTTCCTCTTTTTCAATCTTCTCAACAAGTAGATTTTTCTGAATTTAAACAGGAAATCGCACTCTTTTATGCCTATGAAGAAAAGGAGAAAGCTGCCCCAAATATAGTTTCTGTTCCTCAAGAGGTTTCTTATTTTGCTTTCAATCCGAATACTGCGAGTAAAGATGATTTTCAAAAATTAGGTCTTTCTCCACGTACAGCACAAAGTATTTTAAATTATAGAAACAAAGGTGGGAAATTCTTCAAGGCAGAAGATTTTAAGAAAATTTATACGCTTAAAAACGAAGATTACAATCGCTTAGCGGACTATATTACGCTACCTCTTAATCCTCCTTTAGCCATTAATCGGCGAAAAAAATCTTATGAATATGACCATGTAGATAAGGTCATTGCTACAGAATTTTCTTTCAACCCAAACACCGTTAGCTATGATGATTTAATTCGTTTGGGTATTTCTTCTCGCGCCGCAAAAGGTTTGATTAAATATCGAAATGCAGGTGCAGTTTTCCGCAAAAAATCAGATTTCAAAAAGGTATATAATATTGACGAAGCTGACTATAATCGTTTGGAAAGCTATATAGATTTACCAGATATAGCAGACCCCCCTACCCCAAAAAAGCCAAAACCAGTTTACAAGAAAAAAGAATGGACGCCCGTCTATGTGGACATCAATACAGCGACTGTTGAGGAATGGCAAAAGTTGCGTGGTATTGGTCCAGGATATGCAAATTGGATAGTGAAGCATCGCGAAAGATTAGGTGGATTTGCAACCGTCGAACAAGTAAGTGAAGTCTATAATTTCCCAGATAGTACCTATCAATCTATCAAAGAATTTTTGACCAATGAATCTCCAAATATCACCAAGATTTCAATTAATAAACTAACAGTAGAGGAACTTAAAAACCATCCCTATATCCAATGGAAACAGGCAAAAAGAATTGTCGCTTTCCGAAAACAACATGGTGCATTTTCTGATATGAATGCCATTAGGAAAATGCCCGTTTTTACGGAAGAATTCTTTATTAAAATAGAGCCTTATTTGAAATTTGATTAAAATTAACTTGCTGATAATCAATATAATAAATCCATAATTTAATTACTAATCACGAAAACTACTCCCCATGAAAAGCCTACGCCAAATGCCGTTCTTTCGGTTGGTTTTTCCTTTTATTCTTGGTATTCTTTTGTCGCTATATTTTGATTGGTGGCATGATGCTATTGTTTGGATTATTCCTGTTTTGTTATTCTTTTCCATTCTTATTTTCTTTAAAAAAGGTCTGTTTAAAATCCGTTGGTTGTTTGGATTTATGATGACTTTATTGATGTTTTCTTTAGGTTATTTTCGTGGATATGAGCATCAAGAATTGAATGTTGAAAATCACTTTTCTAATCAATTGACTGCTGATAAAATGGCATTTTCTGGAGAGATTTATGAAATGCCAAAAGCTACCGAAAAGCGAATAAAAGTTCATCTTTCCGTTGATAAAGTAGGTAGCAAATCTTCTCCATTTCATGAAACAAGTGGCAATCTTTTGGTCTATCTCAATAAAGATAGTTTAAGTGAAAAACTGGAATATGGAGATAAAATTACAGTCTTCGGAATGCCTCGAAGATTAACAAATTCCAATAATCCCAACGGTTTTAATTTTAAGGATTATCAACACTACCAAAACATTCATTATCAGATTTTTCTAAAGGAAAATGACTGGAGACTCAGAACACAATCTGGCGGAAATCCTTTCTTTAAATTCGCTTTTAAGCAGCGAAAAAAATTCCTACAAATCCTCCGAAAATATCTACCCGATACGGAAAGCTTCTCCGTAGGTTCCGCTTTAATTTTAGGATACAAAGATGAAATGAATGATGAAATTCGAGACGCTTATGCGAAAACTGGAGCAATGCATGTTTTGGCAGTTTCAGGTTTGCATGTTGGATTGATTTATCTAATTATCGGATTTCTTTTTGACAAAATAGTCCGATTGAGTAGCAAAAAAATTAAACTCCTACGTGGAGCAGTTTGCTTAGTTAGTGTTTGGATATTCGCCTTATTGACGGGAATGTCTCCTTCTGTGATGCGTGCTTCGACGATGTTCAGCATTATCATTATTGGAAATATGACAGAGCGTTTCGCCAATATTTATAATTCCTTGGCTGCTTCAGCATTTATTTTGCTATTAATAAATCCGCTTTACATCATGAGTGTTGGTTTTCAACTCTCCTATCTGGCGGTTACAGGTATCGTTTATTTTCAACCGAAGATTTATAGTTTATACATTTGTGAAAATAAAATTACTGATTTTCTTTGGCAATTATGCTCTGTTTCTATTGCTGCGCAATTTGCAACTCTGCCTTTGAGCTTATATTATTTTCATCAATTTCCGATTTACTTTTGGATTTCTGGTTTGATAGTTGTGCCTGCTGCTGGATTTATCTTAGGAGGAGGTTTGTTCCTTTTTCTTTTAGAATCAATTTATGCTGGCTTAGGAATGCCAATTGGATTTTTATTGTACTGGCTAATTTGGCTGGTGAACAAAGGTATTTTCTTTTTACAAAATTTACCTTTCAGTGTGATTGAAGGAATATGGATTACGGGGATTTCAGCTTTGATTTTATACTTCTCTATAGCGCTTTTAGTTAGTGCGATAAACACGCGCCGTGGACGAAATTTAATTTACAGTGCGGGTTTATTATTTTTCGTTTTTGCACTCAGTGCATGGCAGAAAAGTGGACTTATTAACAATAAACAGATTATTATCTATGATTTATACAAAAACACATTAATAGAATATATAGACGGAAAAAGCGCATTTATTATCAAAAATGATAAGTTAGAAAAGAAGACTTATGACTTTTCCACAAAAAACAATCATTATGCACATTATGTGGATAAAGTGTTAGTATTCAACATTGACAGTTTATCCTATGAAAATGAAGTGCTTTTTTTCGAAAAAGATTTTATTAAATTCTATGATAAAACGATGCTTTTGATAGATGAAATGCCAGCTTCTAATCAGCAAATTATTGAAGTAGATTTCCTTGTCATTAGAGGAAATCCGCGCTTAGATTTAGATAAACTCTTTGAGAAATTTTCATTCGAGAAAGTCATTTTTGATAATTCAAATAGCCAATATAAAGTGCGTGACTGGATAGAATACTGTGAAGATAGTGACATTAACTATTACTACACCGCAAGAGATGGCGCATGGATTTTGAACTTATAAAATGAAACAGCATTCCGCGGAATATTTAGCTTGGTATAAATTCTTGTATGTGCAAGGACTAATCCCTGCTGCGCGACAATTAATTTATCAGGCTATTTGTGAAAAAAAAATTACGATAGAAGAACTCTTTATTATTAGTGAATACGAATTTTATGAATTTTTCCCAGCCTTTGGAAAAGGAGAATTTAAAGATTTAAAGTATCAAAATTTTCAAGCCACGCACACGAAGAAAATTCAAAAACGATTTGAGTATTTATGGGAGGATACTTTTTTCATACCTTTCAATCATCCCTCTTATCCACAGCGCATCAAGCAAAGATTAGGTGCTGCTGCACCTCCCGCTTTTTTCGGACGTGGACATTTGCCATTAGTCAACAATAAAAATATAGCGGTCTTAGGTTCGGACAGTGCCAACTCAGAAGAAATAAAATTGACCTGGCGTCTCTGTACGCATTTCGTCCGTCATGGATATAATGTATTATCGAATCATTCTTGGGGAATTTCTGAACACGCACATAAATCTGCCTTAATTGCAGACGGCACGATAACATCAATACTCGCCACAGGCTTTTATGATTTTTGGGTAAGAAATGCGATTCAAATTCATGGCTACGAAATTAACTCCTTTTTTCTCTCTGCTGTTTTGCCAGAAGAAATTTCTTCAATAGAGAAATACGAAGAGCGTGCTAAATTAATTGCAGCTTGGTCTGAAGCTGTAGTCGTCGTAAAATCCAACTTTTTCAAAGACCAAAAAACAGATGCACATGGTAACATCGCTGCAGCTCATTTTGCTCTCGAAAATAACATTCCCGTTTTCCTTCCATCTAAGAAAGTTCTTAGCTCCTACTCTTCTGGAAATTTTGAAATATCGCGTGCTGGCGGAATTGATTTTAACCATCCCAAAGAAATCACTTCATTTTTGCAACGTCAACATTAATCCGGCGTAATATTAGTAATAAGTTTAATTTAATCTTAGAAAGCGGTTTTTATCTAAAACCAGAAGATGGATTCAACCGGCAAAATTATACATTTGCCTACCGAATTATATTTTGCTTTACTGCAAATAATTCCAAGAACAACATCACGAAAAGAATGTGTTTATAAAATTGATTGTATCTCTCATTCATATTTTATATTTCATATTTCATATTTAAAAAAATGAGAGTATTAAAATTCGGCGGCTCGTCGGTTGCCAAACCCGAGCGCATAGAAGGTATTATTGAAATCCTCAAAAGCTATTATACAAAAGGTGAAAAATTTACAGTAGTCTTTTCTGCCTTTGGTGGAGTGACGGACAGTCTCATCAAAATGAGTAAACTTGCCGAAAAAGGCGATGACTCTTACCTTGACGTTTTTCAAGAATTTACGGATAGACATCATGCTGCGGCAAATGAACTTTTGGATGAAAGTCAACTGAAGGAAGTCTTGCCTATTTTACAAAACAATCATGAAGTTCTAAAAAATCTTCTTTACGGAATTTTCTTAGTTCGTGAAGCTTCTTTGCGGACTATGGATTACGTTTTGAGTTTCGGAGAACGCAACTCTGCGTTTCTTATTTCTCATGCTCTGACTAAACATGGCATTCAGTCTTCTTATCTTGATGCGCGACGCATTATTAAGACAGACCGAAATTTTGGTGCAGCAATTGTAGATTTTGCAAAAACCAACAAAAAAATAAAAGAACACTACAATACCCATCCTGAGGTGCAAATCGTTACTGGATTTGTTGCGTCGGCGAAAGGTGGTTTGACAACGACTCTTGGACGTGGTGGTTCAGATTATACGGCGGCTATTTTAGCAGCAGGATTGGGTGCAACTCAAATCGAAATCTGGACTGATGTAGATGGTGTCTTGACAGCTGACCCACGTAAAGTGAAAAAGGCATTTACTATTCCACGTATGACTTATGCGGAAGCAATGGAAATGTCTCACTTTGGTGCGAAGGTAATTTACCCGCCGACATTACAGCCTGCTTTGAAAAAAGGCATTCCGATTTATATCAAGAATACATTCAATCCTACTTTTGAAGGAACGCATATTTCTGATAAGTCGGATAGAGAAGGTCATGCGGTTAAAGGAATTTCGTCAATTAGCCACGTGGCACTTTTGACACTTTCTGGTAGCGGAATGTTTGGTGTACCAGGTACGGCGGGACGTTTGTTTGGTTCTTTAGCGCAAGTTGGAATTAATGTGATTTTGATTACGCAAGGTTCTTCCGAAAATGCGATTAGTTTTGCTGTTCAGCCAAGTCAAGCAGAGGACGCAAAAAAGCATGTTGAAAAAACATTTGAGTATGAGCGCAGTATGGGCGTGATAGATGAAGTGAAGGTAGAAGAAAATTTATCTGTCGTTGCTATCATTGGTGAAAATATGAGATACCGTCCAGGTATTTCTGGAAGACTATTTCAGGCACTTGGAAAGAATGGTATTAATGCAGTTGCAATTGCGCAGGGTTCATCAGAGTTAAATGTCTCTGTTGTTATTCCAAAATCAGATGAGTCAAAAGCTTTGAATGCTTTGCACGAAGCCTTCTTCCTTTCGGACACAAAAGCGCTACACATATATATGGTGGGCGTGGGACTTATTGGTGGAGAGTTAATTCAGCAAATAAAAGAGCAGGCAGATTTCTTACGTGAGAAACGTGGTTTAGAAATCAAAGTGGTAGGAATGGCAAATTCTAAGAAAATGCTTTTCAATGCAGAAGGCATCGATTTGTCTGATTGGAAAAAAGATTTGCTTGCCTCTGATACTACTTCTGACCTTCCAGTTTTTATTGGACGTATGAAGGAAATGAATTTGACGAATACGATTTTTGTAGATAATACTGCTGACCCAAAAGTCGCGAGTTACTATGAAAGTATTTTAGACAATAGCATTTCTATTTCTACTCCAAATAAAATCGCAACTTCTTCTGCATATTTACAATATCAAAGATTGAAAACTATTGCAGCTAATCGGGGCGTTCAATTTTTGTATGAAACAAATGTTGGAGCAGGACTTCCTGTGATTTCGACTTTGACTGATTTGATAAATAGTGGTGACCAAATTTTAAAAATCGAAGGTGTACTTTCTGGTTCGCTTTCTTTCATCTTCAATTCATTTGATGGCACTCGCCCATTCAGTGATATTGTTTTGGAAGCAAAAGAAAAAGGATTTACAGAACCTGACCCACGTGTGGATTTGAATGGAATTGATGTGCGTCGCAAGTTAATTATTTTAGCGCGCGAAACTGGTTTGCCATTAGAAGCTGAAGGTGTTGATATTGAAAATATTTTACCACAAGCTGTACAAGATGCAGAAACCGTTGATGACTTTTTTGCAGAGTTGAAAAAGGAAAATGCTTACTTTGAAAAGCTACGCGCAGATGCAGCGAAGAGTGGAAAAGTCTTGCGTATGATTGCAAAATTGGATGGAGATAAAGCGACGATTGGTTTGCAAGCAGTGACAAAAGAAAATCCATTTTCAACATTGAGTGGAAGTGATAATATGATTGTCTTTACTACTGGACGTTATAAGGAAAGACCTTTAGTGGTGACAGGACCAGGAGCAGGAGCAGCTGTGACTGCCGCAGGTGTTTTTGCAGAAATTATCACGATTGGAAATTTACTTTCGTAGTTTTTAATTGTTAATTTATAAATTATTGATAATCAATTAGTTATCTTATTTAAGGTTATAACTAATTGATTATCAACAAGTTACAAGATGAATAGAACAGGAATAAAAGTATTTGCTCCTGCCTCAGTTGGTAATGCAGCAGTAGGATTTGATACAATTGGTTTTGCTTTGGAAAAGCCTGGTGACGAGATAATTGTAAGATTTCGAGATAAACCAGGTTTAGAGATAACGAGAATAACTGGTGCTAAAGGTAAGTTACCTTATGACCCAGAGAAGAATACAGCTGGTGTTGCTGCATTAAGAACGCTGGAACATTTAGGAGAAACAGGAGTTGGTATCGAAATGGAAATCCATAAAAAGATGCCTTTTGGTAGCGGCTTAGGTTCAAGCGCAGCAAGTGCTGTTGCTGGGGCAATGGCTATTAATGAACTCTTTCGTAAACCATTGACCAAACGTGAATTATTACCTTTCGCTATGCAAGGTGAACAATTGGCTTCTGGTGGTTATCATGCAGATAATGTTGCGCCTTCTATGTTGGGAGGAATGATTGTCGTTTGCGATAATGCAACTTTGGATGTACATCGTTTACCAATGTTAATGGGATTGTATGCAACAGTTATTTATCCGCATGTTGAAATATTGACAAAAGACTCTCGGGGAATACTCAGTGATACAATTTCTTTAAAAAAGCATATTGAACAGTCTTCAAATCTTGCTGGCTGGTTAATTGGAATGTTTCGCGCAGATGTTGACACATGTCAAAAATATCTAAAGGATGTAATTATTGAACCACAACGTGCTCAATTAATACCACATTTTTATGATGCGAAAGAAGCTGCTTTGAACGCTGGGGCTATGGGCTGTAGTATATCTGGCGCTGGACCGTCTATTTTTGCCTTATCCAAAAATAGCTTAATTGCTGAAGATGTAGGCGAAGCATTCAAAAAAGTATATGCTGATGCAAAAATAAAGCACACCGTTTACATCTCTCCTATTAACCATGAAGGTGCAATTTTGTGCTAAAATTCTAAGAATATTCTAATGATACTATATTCAACAAATAATAAAGAAAATACTGCTGACCTAAAAAAAGCAGTAATGAAGGGCTTACCAGAGGACAATGGACTTTATATGCCATCTGAAATACCTCAATTGCCAAAAGAGTTTATCGAAAATCTAAGTGATTATTCTTTCCAAGAGATAGCTTTTACTGTTTCAAAGACTCTTTTACAAGATGCAATACCAGAGAATGAGCTTAAAAAGATCATTGAGAATTCAATTACTTTCCCTGCGCCAGTCGTTAATTTGAATGAAGATATGTCTGTTTTGGAATTATTCCATGGACCTTCATTAGCATTCAAGGACTTTGGTGCGCGCTTTATGGCGCAATTAATGAGCTATTTTAATAGAGATGAAGATAAAGAATTAGTGATTTTAGTAGCAACTTCTGGAGATACAGGTGGAGCTGTAGCCGCAGGTTTTCATAAAACACCTGGAATTAAAGTAGTTATTCTCTACCCTTCTGGCAAAGTTTCTCATTTACAAGAGAAACAATTAACTACTTTAGGACACAATATTACTGCTTTAGAGGTAGATGGAACCTTTGATGATTGCCAAGCTTTAGTGAAAAAAGCCTTTTTAGATGAAGAATTAAATAAGAATATCCGCCTTAGTTCTGCTAATTCTATCAATATTGCCCGTCTAATACCTCAGTCTTTCTACTATTTTGAAGCTTATAAACAGCTTAAAACAGATAAGAAAGTAGCCTTTTGCATACCTTCTGGCAACTTTGGAAACCTTACTGCTGGTCTATTAGCAAAGCGTATGGGGCTTCCTGTGCATGAATTTATAGCTGCAACTAACGATAATAATGTAGTTCCTGACTACTTAGAAACAGGAAAATACACGCCAAGACCAAGTGTTGCTACTCTAAGTAATGCTATGGATGTAGGTAATCCTTCTAACTTTGCACGCATGAATGACCTGTATTGTTCCACGTGGGACATTATGAAGGAGGAAATTAAGGGCTTTTCTTACACTGATAATGCTACAGAAACTGGTGTTTTAGAGGTAAAAACAAGCTTTGACTACACTATAGACCCTCATGGCGCAGTAGGATATTTAGCATTAAAAGACTACCAAAAGGCTAATAAAGACGTACATGGCGTTATATTAGAGACGGCTCATCCGTCTAAATTTCTTCCAGATGTAGAAAGAATATTAGGAAATAAGATAGAAGTACCTGAACGTTTAGCTATTCTTTCTGATAAAAAGAAAGAGTCAATACCTATAAGTATAGAGTTTAGCCCCTTTAAAGACTGGCTCTTAAAGAACTTTTAAGTACTAATTTATTAGAAAAGCTGTCCTCATGGACGGCTTTTTTAATGTCCCACGTGGAACAATGGGACAAATATCTTATGAATGACACCTTATATTTAGCTTGATTCGCTACCTTTGGAGACTTAATATTGGTTCTCAAAGAACAATAATTCATTTCTTTAACTAACATTTATATTCAAATGAGGCAATTTTTACCTGCTTTATTGCTGCTACTAAGCTGCACTATAGGCTATTCCCAAGAACAAAATACGAATGAAAACCGCTTTCGACAGCTCTATAATGAACTGCCAACACCCAATGTTTACCGCACAGCAAGTGGCGCACCTGGTCATCAGTATTGGCAACAGAAGGCAGACTATCAAATGTCTATAGAATTAGATGATGATACACAGCGCATATATGGGGAAGAAACGATTACTTATACTAATAATTCTCCTGACCAACTCTCCTACTTATGGGTTCAATTAGACCAAAATAGAAGAGCAAAGGACAGTGATACGTATAAAATAAGCACTTCTTCTATTCAAGAAAAGATGTCTTTTAGAGATATAAAGAACCTTGAACCTTGGTTTGATGGTGGTTTTAAACTAGATTATGTACAAGGGATGGACGGAAAAGACCTACATTATTCTGTAGTTAAGACTATGATGCGTGTAGATATGCCGCAAGTATTAAAGTCTGGTGAGAGTTTTTCTTTTAAAATTAAGTGGTGGTACAACATCAATGACCGTAAAAAAGGAGGAGGACGTTCTGGAATGGAATACTTCGCAGAGGAAGATAATTACATTTATACCATTGCACAGTTCTTTCCACGCATGGCTGTGTACATAGATAATGAAGGTTGGCAGAATAAACAGTTCCTTGGAAGAGGGGAATTCACGCTCCCCTTCGGTGATTATGAAGTAAGTATTACTGTTCCCGCAGACCATGCAGTAGCTGCAACAGGTTTAATTCAGAATGAAAATGAAGTCTTAACTAAGATACAGCAAGAAAGATTAGAAAAAGCAAAGCAATCTTTTGAAGAACCTGTATATGTTATCACACCTGATGAAGCAAAAAAGGCAGAAAAAAGTAAAGCAAAAGCTAAAAAGACATGGAAGTTTAAAGCAGATAATGTACGTGATTTTGCATTCTCTTCTTCTCGTAAGTTTATGTGGGATGCAATGGCTGTAAAACAAAGCGACGGAACAACTGTGATTGCAGCATCTATGTTTCCAAAAGAAGGTAATCCTCTATGGGAACGCTATTCTACAAAGTCTGTAGCGCACACCTTAAAATGGTATTCTCATTATACTTTTGATTATCCTTATCCTATTGCTTGGTCTATACATACGGACAGAATTGGTATGGAATACCCAATGATTTGCTTTAATGGTGGACGCCCAGAAGCTGACGGTACATATACTAAGCGTACAAAGTATGGATTAATCAGCGTGATTATTCATGAAGTAGGGCACAACTATTTTCCAATGATTGTCAACTCGGACGAACGCCAATGGACATGGATGGATGAGGGATTGAATACTTATCTACAATATCTCACAGAACAAGAATGGGAACGCAACTACCCTTCTCGCCGAGGACCTGCGGCTAATATCACAAACTACATGAAAGGTGATAAAAGTCGCATTTCACCAATCATGACAAACTCTGAAAGTATTTTCCAGTTTGGAAATAATGCTTATGGTAAACCTGCCACAGGATTAAATATTTTGCGTGAGACTATAGTCGGGCGCGAAAATTTTGATTTTGCATTTAAAGAATATTCTCGTCGTTGGATGTTGAAGCATCCTACTCCAGCAGATTTATTTCGTACCATTGAAGATGCGACCGCAGTTGATTTAGATTGGTTCTGGCGTGCATGGTTCTTTACTAATGACCATACAGACATTGCTTTAGAAGATGTAAAATATTTTCAGATTAGTTCTGGAAATCCTGATGTAGAAAAAACATTAGCCAAACAACAGCGTGACGCTTCCCCACAAGGTATCGGTGCTATTCGTAATGCAGAAGCAATTGCTCAAACTCAAGATGAGAAAGACCGTAAGCTTAGAGATTTCTATACCGATTACGATCCATTAGATGTTGATGCTATTGATAAAAATAAATATAAAAAATATATAAATAATTTATCAAGTGATGAAAAAGCACAACTTGTAAATGGAAAGTATTATTACGAAATTTCGTTCCGTAACATCGGAGGTATTCCAATGCCCTTAATCGTTGAGTTTCAATTTACAGATGGCACGAGCAAGACAGAATACATTCCAGCTGAGATTTGGAGATATGATGCAGATGTAGTTACGAAAGTCTTCGTACAAGAGAAGGAAGCAAAGCAGATAATTCTTGACCCACGTTTGGAAACGGCGGACACTGATATGTCTAACAACTACTTCCCTCCTCAGGCACAGATTTCTAAGTTTGAATTATTCAAACAAAATAGAAGAGGTGGAGAAAATCCAATGCAACGTGCTGAGCGCGCTAAGAAAATGAAAAATTAACACAACTATTTGATTATCAATTAGTTATAATAGTTAGAGGGCGAATAAATTAATAATTTGTTCGCCCTCCTAATGTAACGTGTTGATAATCAGGAGTTTATATTTTTGTCTGATAAAATGAAAAATGAGTCCTCCCCTTCGCTTCACAAAGCCTCATTGATTAACTTTGCGAAGCAAACTCAAAACAACTGACCACCAACTATCAACTTCCAACCACCAACTAAAATATGACCTTAGATTATACAAATCCAAAATTACTTGCGGACACTTCGAAAATTGAATCAGGAGAATTCACTTGGCGTAGTCCTTCCAATCTCGCTATTGTTAAATATTGGGGAAAGCACGGCAGACAATTGCCACGTAATCCGTCTATCAGTTTTACGCTCCAAAATGCATTTACAGATACACGATTAGAATTTGGTCCAAAGAAATCAAATGAACAAAGTATCGAGTTAGATTTCTTTTTTCACGATGAGCCAAATCCTGCCTTCCAAAAAAAGTTGGTCAAATTTTTAGAAAGCGTTTCAGACATCTTTCCATTCTTGCGTCAATTTGCTTTTACGATTCGCAGTGGTAACTCTTTTCCACACTCTGCGGGTATCGCCTCTTCTGCCTCCGCTATGAGTGCGCTTGCTTTGTGTTTGTGCTCTATGGAAGATGAAATTTTTCAGACGCTGCAAGACGATATAGAATTTGACAAGAAAGCATCTTATGTGGCGCGTTTGGGTTCTGGCTCAGCTTGTCGTTCGATTTATGGAGGATTGGCGATATGGGGACAAATGGGCGAGGTCGAAAATTCTTCGGACTTATATGCTGTCTCCTACTCTGACGAAACGCATGAGGTTTTCAAATCTTTCCATGATGATATCCTATTGGTGAGTACTGGCGAGAAAAGCGTTTCAAGTACCGCAGGACACGCATTGATGGAAGACAACATTTATGCTACTCCACGTTTTCAACAAGCAGGTCAACGGATGCATACTTTATTGGAGGCATTACGGACAGGTGATGTGGAAACCTTTGGAAACATTGCAGAGAACGAAGCTTTGACACTACACGCAATGATGATGGCTTCAAATCCTTCCTACATGCTGATAGAGCCAAATACTGTGGAAATGATTAAGCGCATTCGTGCTTATCGTGCGGAAACGAAAGAACCATTGTATTTTAGTTTGGATGCAGGCCCTAATATTCATTTATTATATCCTGAGGAGATTATTCACAACGTTGTTCCTTTTGTGGAAAGTCAACTTTTGCCTTTATGTCAGGATGGGAAGATGATTCAAGATTGGGTTGGGGAAGGTCCAGTGCAGGTCTGATTAAATTCAAATGTAAGTATCAATTTCAAGAATGCGTTGAAATTTTAATGTGTACATTGAAATATAAAAGGACTAAGATGCAGATAAATCTAACCTGTGGAAGTGGTAAAAAATATAAGAAGCGCTGCATTTGATGAGTTAACTTAAAGCTTTGAAAAATTAATGAAAGTAGAGTCATATAAAATTAAAGGGTGGGAGGATAAAGTAACAGGGGTGTTAATTTCGGAAAACGAAAATTGGATATTAGTAAAGCATATTCCTATTGATTACGAAATTAATGGATATAAAATTTATGCAAAGAAACACATAAAGAAGAGGATAAGAAATGAGAGAGAGAAGCAGATAGAAAGAGTGTTAACCTTGAAAAAGGAAAATTCAATAGAACCTACTGGCTTTAAGTTCGGAACTTTAATTGAGTTGTTGAAATGGACGGAAGAAAAATTCGGGTTATTTGAATTTCAAGATAAATCTGAAAATGAATTATTCTACGGAAAAATAAATACTATACAAAATGGTTATTTAGAAATAGATATGATTAAATCTAATGGGAAGATTGAAATGAAATATGATTACAAATTCAAACTTAGTAAAATCAGGTCTATTACTTTTATGACAGATTATTTTGAGTCAATTCGTCTTTTGATGAAAGACGAATTAAAAAATAAAATGTAAAAATTAGAAAGGTATCACCCCCACACTTCTTACAAGCAATCCCAACTTCCGCATTACAACTCTCTCCGCGCGTCGTCTGATAATATTGACAAGTAGAATTATGTCGAACATTAGAAGAAGTAGTTTTCCAATATGCTTTTCTGATATTATTAGGATTAGATTGAGCATCCAAAAATAAAAAAAGCCGTAATCATTCCTAAAATGATTACGGCTTCATATCTAAAATCCTATCGACATAAAATCGGATAAATATCATTAACAGGCGAAGTCGTCAAAATATTCCGAACGATAGTATAATCTTCACAAGCTTTCTCAAAATCCTGATTTGCCATATATATTTGCCCACGCAAATAACGGAAATTTGTATTCTCTGGAAACATCTCTACAGCTTTCGTTAATTTTGCTAATCCTTCTTCTGTACTTCCTGAATTGTACAATTCACTACCTTCATTAGCTAATTGTTCTGCTTTTTCATAATTACTAATCTTCGTTTGACAAGCAGCACTTTCTGATTTGAATAAAACAGGAATATCTGCTAAGGTCGGAACATTACGCTCTTTACGTACACCAGGAGTCCATTTTCCAAAAGTATTATTTGCCATTAAAATAGCCTCAAATTGAAAGTCAAAACCCAAGTTATTATAATCATTCACATTGATTACTTTGACCGAATTATCAGGATTGACGAGCAAACTCACATCCATATTCCCAATATAACAGCTGTCTTGATAACCCATTGGTACTTTCACATTTGCCTTCACAAAATCCGCTAAAGCCTCCTCTCCTGCTGTAAAAGTTGGATTTTTGTCTAAGACATTATAAACAGTATCACGCTCAACCATCACATAATCTAATGCTTCTTCTAAGCGAAATTTAACAGGTAAATTAAAACGCGTTCGTACAGGAATACCTGCTTTCATTCCTGGCTTCCAACGAATAAAGACTTCATTCATCGCATTCACAATTCTTAAAACTTCTTCTCCACATCCACCACCAACATCTTTAATAATTTTAGCATCTGAAACGGTCCCGTCTTTTTCTATCACAAAAGAAGCGACTACTGTACCTGATAGATTTTGCTCGCGGGCCTCGAAAGGATAACGCACGTTGTCATAGACGAAACGTAATAGATTGCGCTGTGCACATTCATAAATTACAGCTTCTGTCGTATCTAATTGTTCACAACCAGGAAAACGTGGTGCTTTATCTGAGACAACATAAATAGTCGTATCCGCAGGCATTTCGTCCTGTGCGTAAATAGTAGAACCCGCTAACAAGCAGAGAATGAAAAGTGTAAATAATTTATTCATTTGAAAATTGTTTCTGTTAATCTTTGAAATGTAGGTATCTCGGCTCGTGTGTGGGAGGGTAATTTTTGAATGCTTGACTGGTTAATTATAGCAACTTTTTCAGAAAAATCAACATAATCAACCAATCAACACATCTAAAATAAAGAGTGCAAATATACAAAATGAGTTTGTTGTAGAATTCTTAAAATTTAAGAAAGCTTACTTTTTCTCATTTTTCTGAAACTCCTTAATCAAATCTTCTGGTGATTTTCCTAAATTTTTCAAAGCAATAATCGCTTGCTCACGCAAAGGATTTTTAGGAAACTTTTCAATGAATTGAAGATAATAACGTTTAGCATTTTGAATATCACCTAAATTATTTTCATAGGTAAATGCTTGCATAAAAACAGCATCAGGTGCTTTATCAAAATCAGGATAATTACGCCATACTTTTCCCCATAATTGAATGGCTTTTCCATATTCACCAATACCACGAGCGACATCAGCAGCTTTAAAAAGAACAGCCGCTGTTTTTTTGTCTTGAGGACGTATTTCTGAAAAAGACTGAGATTTTTTGACTAATTCTCTAGCCGCAGGCATTTCGTCTGTGACCAATTTTGCTTTACGCAATTTGGCTTCAAGTTTGTCGATTTCTTTAAGTAATGTTTTACTATCAGAATTATTCAATGAATTAGTATTTTCTACTGAACCACTTTGATTACAAGAAAAAGCGGAACAAAAGAAAATCAAGAAAGAAAAGATAATTGTATTTTTCATAGCTAAAAATTTAATTTTTCACAAAAATAAGACGATTTTCACAAATAAGATGTACCCCAGACAGCAGGACTGCGTCTTAAATTTGATTACCTTTGATAAATGATTGTTGTTATCTTGAACAAAAGATATTAACATGACTTTTAAGAATGGTAAATATTTCATTCATAAAAACCAAGGATTTCTTTTTATAATCCTAAACAAATCAGATTCTCTATGAGACATTTAATATTTGCATCTTTTATTTTAATTTTTTCGGCTTGTGGCAATGATGTTACAGTGGAAGAGACTACTGCTGCAGTTGTAGAAACAGCAGAAAATGCAGTTGATAAAGTAAATGATAGTCAAGTTGCAGAAGCGATAACAGATGTGGCTTCTGAAGCAAAAGAGGCGGTAACAGAAGTTACAAAAGAAGTGGCGACAAAGACAACTGAAGAGGTTAAAACTGTAACAGAAAAGGCAAGTCAACCAAAAGAAGTAGTAAAGGAAGAGCCTAAACAAGAGAAACCAAAGAAGAAAAGAAAGCGTTCTAAGATTTCTTTTGAAGAAAAAACTTGGAATTTTGGTGAACTTCGAGACGGTGACATAGTAAACCACGATTTTAAATTTAAAAACGTTGGTGATGCTCCTCTTAACATAAAAAATGTGACAGCAACCTGCGGCTGTACACAACCCTCTTTTCCCTTTTTACCCGTTGCTCCAGGAGAAGAGGGAACTATTAGTGTGACATTCAATAGTACTGGAAAAATAAATGAACAACGTCCAACAGTCACTGTTATTACTAATGGAAAACCTTCAATAGTAAAGCTAAATTTGGAAGGAATGGTACGCCCAAAGCTATAAAACATAAGGAAAATGTAGTGTTTTAATATAGCTTGAGATACTACATTTTTCTTTTACTATTTATTTATTTTGTCAATAGAGTTGTGTTAAATTGCCGTTTTTTGTGACATTTGCTCGTAAAATTGGCAAACTATTTGTCTGTAAAAATATATTCTCTATTTAAATATGTTTTTACACAAAAGCACTCCCCGAAAAGAATTGACGAAAATAAAATGACCAAACCAACGGCTCCCGTCATGGACGCGCAACAAATAAAAACTCTTCTTCAAGATTCTGCAAGGCATTATCAAAATCGCCTACTGAAGAAAGCTGCTAATACTGCTCAGATTGCCTTAGACTTTGGCAAGAGTGAGGGTGCGCCTGCAAGTGACCTTATCAACGCGAATATTCTCCTCAATCGAATTTATACGACTAATGGAATTTATCAGGGAGAAGACTCCTTCTTTGATAAAGCATTAGAATATATCAAGGCTGCCAAAACGCTAATGCTTGATAATGTCGAACATACAGAGAGTTTGACAGATATTTTGTTGTATGAAGGAATGACGCGGAGAGGCAAAGAGGAATATGAACAAGCACAAACGCTATTTCAAGAGGTGTTTGAGTTCAGTCAGATAAATGAAAATGAGCGAGGAATTGTTTTGGCTTTAACAGCGATGAGCCGGAATGCAATTTTACAAAATGATTTTTCTGGTGCATTGAGTTTAGCGGAGGATGCTTATTCTTATTTGTTGGCGAGTGAAAAAGCGGAAGATTCTGAGTTGTTAACGGAAGTTTTAGAAAAAACATCAGAAGCTTATATTAAGAGAAGAGAATACAGTGAATCTTTAGAGTATAGTCAGCGTTTATTACAAATTGCTCGAAAGTCAGGAGACATTGAAAAAGAATTAACAGCGCTAAAATTTATTGCAATTGTGTGTGGTGTAAAAGCCAATTACAAAATTGGAATGCAGTATTTTTTCGAGGCATTAGATAAAAGTGAACAAGTTGGTTACCGTCCAAATACAGCTCATATCCTTATCAATATTGCAACGATTTATGCGCATTTGTACAATTATGACGATGCATTAGACCGTTATCAGCGCGTTTTGGATGAGTTTGATGATGTGATTGATAACAACACGAGAGTAGCTGTTTATAATAATTCGGGAAATATTTACTACTCGACCGATAGACATAAAGAGGCGTTGGGCTGTTTTCAGAAGTCATTAGAATTAGCTGAATTATATCAAAATAGAGAGATGATTGCGCACTCATTAGCGCAGTTAAGTCGAGCGGAGTATCGTCTTAAATCTTTTGGACGCTCGCTTATTTATGCAGAAAAGGCAGCACAGCAAATAGAAGAATTAGGAGATATAAATGGCAAGCAAATCAATCAATTGAATCTTGCGAAATTACATTTGCGTAACGGAAATTTGCCTAAAGCATTAGAATTGGGTAAAGATGGAACTGCAACGGCTGTCCAGTTAAAAGATGATGCAAGTGTTTTGCGTGGCTATAAGACTTTAGCAAACACCTATAAAAAAATGGGTGATTTTGAGAATGCTTTGGATTACCAAATTCAATATTCAAAATTACAAGCTGAAACCGCGAAAACACAACGCAATCGCCGCTTTCTAGATTTAGAAATTCGTCATGCACTCAAAGAACAAGAAAAAGAAATTTCTGCGCTGACTAAAGAGAATGAATACCAGTCTCTCCTACTCTCACAGAGCGACCAAATCGCTCGACAAAACGAGGAACTCCTTTCTGCAAACGAAGATTTACGCCAATTTGCCTATGTCGCATCCCATGATTTGAAAGAACCATTGCGGATGATTAGTAGCTATTCTAATTTGATTGAGAGACATTTTGGAGATAAAATTCCCGAAAATAAAAAGCAGTATTTCGCATATATCAGCGATGGAACACGTCGGATGAATAATCTCTTAGAAGATTTATTGCGCTATGCAACTATTGGAAAATCAGGCATTGATAAAGATAATGTTGACATCAACAGAATGTTAGAAGTCTGTCAATTCAATCTAAAAATACGCATCGAGGAAAATAATGCGACGCTTGATATACCAGACATGCCACATATTTACACGAATAAGCCATTGTTAAATCAGCTTTTCCAAAATTTGTTGAGTAATGCGATTAAATTCCGCAAGCCAGATGTTGACCCGATAGTGTTAGTTCGCCATGAGGAAAAAGAGGACGAACATGTCTTCTCTGTTGCTGATAATGGGATTGGTATTGCAGAGGAATTTCAAGAACGTATTTTTGTTATTTTCCAAAGACTTCATTCGCGTACTAAATACGAAGGTACGGGTATTGGTTTAGCTATCTGCCAAAAGATTGCGCAAAAATTAGGTGGCCGTATTTGGTTAGAAAGTGAAGCTGGTGAAGGTTCTACTTTTTATTTTTCAATTCCGAAGTAAGAGTTTGTCTAAAATTTCAACTTAGAGACAGAGAGCAAAACTCCCATTTCCGCATCTCTGCGATGAAAAATAATTATTCAAGTTCCTCCGCAATTTCAGCGACTGTAGCCCGACAAACTCTAACCAATTCCTCCCATTTTAAAAGCATCAAGGTTCCTCTTTTTCCCGCATTCACATAAATTTCGTCAAAGGTATTTGCTGTCTCATCTAAAACTACAGGAAAATCTTTTTTCATTCCCAAAGGAGAACAACCTCCACGTACATAACCTGTCAGCGCTGTCAAATCTTTCAAAGGATACATCGCCATCTTTTTGTTTCCTGTAGCTTTTGATAATTTCTTAAAATTCAAATGCTTATCACCCGAAACAACCGCCACGACCACGCCCGTTTTATCTCCTTTCGTAACTAAAGTCTTGAATATTTGTGAAGGATTTAAACCATTTTGCTCGGCAGTATCCACAGCGCTACCGTACTCCTTTTTCTCTGGCAGGACTAATAATTCGTATTTTACTTTGTGCCTTTCTAAAATTCGGACGGCGTTTGTTTTTTTCATTTTTATAAGTCTTTTTCGTTTACCTTTGTTTGGTAATCTTAGTCTGTCAAAATTACGGACTTTTCAGACGCATTCAAAATCAATATATAAATGGCACATATCCGACAGCTTTTTTTACAACACTTAGCGCAAACCAGTGAATTTCCTTTAATGCTTGAAATTGAGCGCGGCGAAGGCTGTTATTTGTATTCGCCTGATGGAAAAGAACATCTGGATTTGATAGCAGGTATTGGCGTCAGTTCTCTTGGACATTGCCATCCAAAAGTGACGGCGGCGGTGAAAGAACAGGCGGATAAGTATTTGCATACTATGGTTTATGGAGAATATGTATTGACACCACAGGTTCGTTTGGCGGAGTTAATGGCAAATAATCTACCAGAAAATTTAGATAGTATTTACTTCACCAATAGCGGAACAGAAGCAACGGAAGGTGCAATGAAATTGGCAAAACGCTATACAGGTAGAACTGAATTTGTTGCCATGAAAAATGCTTATCATGGTTCTTCACAAGGGGCAGCGAGTTTAATGTGGCCCAAAGATTTTACGCAAGCCTACCACCCTCTTTTACCAGGAATTAAGCATATTGATTTTAATTGTGAGTGGTGTTTATCGCAAATCACAGAGAAAACTGCGGCGGTTATTGCCGAGACAGTGCAAGCAGAATGGGGATTGCGCAGACCGATAAATGATTATTTAAAAAAACTACGCAAACGCTGCGATGAAGTTGGTGCATTATTGATTTTAGACGAAATTCAAGCAGGATACGGACGTACAGGAACACTCTGGGCTTTTGAGCAATATGGCATCGTTCCAGATATCCTTTTGACAGCAAAAGGAATGGGTGGAGGAATGCCAATTGGCGCTTTTATTTCGTCCAAAGAAATCATGAGCGTATTGTCTTATAATCCTCTATTGGGACACATCACGACTTTTGGTGGACACCCAGTTTCTTGTGCGGCAGCATTGGCAACATTAGAAGTGTTGTTGGAAGAAGATTACATAAAAGATGTCCCTCAAAAAGAACAGATTATCCACGAAATGTTACAGCACGAACTTATAATACATGTGCGTACAGCAGGACTTTGGGCAGCAGTAGAAATGAAAGATTTTGATACCGTGCAAGCTGTTATTAAAGAATGCTTAGAACTCGGATTAATTACGGATTGGTTTTTATTTAATGATAGATCATTGCGGATTGCGCCACCTTTATTAATAACAGAAGAAGAAATAAGAAAAGGCTGTAGAATAATCTTACAAGCAATGGATAAAGTATCAAAACAAGTTCATTCTTAAGATTTTTTATCGCCAGGTTTTACATTTGTGCGTTCCTTATTTACTTTTTCACTTTCGCTACCAAAAATAAATTCAGTACTTGAAAAACTCGTTCCAAAAGTTTGTGAGAGACGGACGACTTGTTTGAGTGCATCTGTAAATTGCTCTTCTGATAATTCTTGTAATGGATGCGTATAAACACTAATAACAACACCTTCCCAAATGCTATATTTTGCATCCAAGGCGGAATGAAAATTTGCCTCTAACATCTTTTCCAATGCCGCTTCATTAATATCTTCACGTGCAACGATAGGTGAGAAAATGCGCATTCTATTTGCTTTGGCATCTGTAACGACCATAACGAGATGTTCAGCATACTCAACAGTCCAAATACCTTCTTTTCCTTCAGTGATTTTAGCCTCTTGTTTTAAAATTTTTCCCATCTTCTTGACTGTCATATCTTGTGCAGATAAAGAGAGAGAAAAGAATAATAATGCAAGAATAAATAGATTTTTCATAGTCGATGATTT
>CAZQTE010000018.1:23736-26961 GCA_964595615.1 uncultured Saprospiraceae bacterium | reverse complement strand
ACCTTTTAAGTACAAAAAGGATTTTCATTCTTCGATAAAAAGTAGTTATTTCTTACCCAAGCGAATTCCACCTTTCTCCAAACTAATCAATCCTCTCTTATACAGACCGCCAACGGCTTTCTTAAAAGTCTTCTTGCTCATTTCCAATTCTGCCTGAATTTTCTTTGGGTCACTCTTATCGTGTAAACGTAAAAAACCATTATTGGCTTTTAACTTCTCCATAATAACTTGCGCACTTCCACCTACTTTCTCAATACCTTGTCCTCCGATACTCACATCAATTTTACCGTCAGGTCTTACTCTTTTGATATGACCTTTCATGCGTTGACCTGGCTTTATCTTTTTGAAAACTTCATTGCGATAAATGAGTCCTCGGTGCAAATTATTCACGACAACATTATATCCTAATTCACTGCCATGACCAACTAACAAATCAACTTCTTCTCCGTCTTTCACCGTTATTGGGTCATTTTGAAAAAAACGATTGAGTCTCGTTGAAGCAGCTATTCTATCCGTTTCTTTATCCAGATAAACGTAAAAGATATACCATTCGCCCATGGTTAAAGGGTCAATTTGTTCCCGAAAAGGGACGAACAAATCTTTCAAAATACCCCAACTCAAAAATGCACCATGTGCGGAAATATCCTTCACCTGCATATAAGCAAAATCACCTACGATAGCATAAGGTTTTAAAGTCGTCGCCACAGGTCTTTCCTCTGAATCTAAATAGACAAAAACCTTTATTTCCTCTTCAAATTCAAAACTCTCAGGAACATAAGCATTTGGCAGAAGGACTTCTTCTGCCGCCTCATCTCTTAGATAAAGTCCGTTGTCTGTCTGACGTGTAATGATGAGTGTGTTGTATTTCCCAAGTTCCATTAAAATATTTTTTAACTATAAAATTTTATTCTGTAACAAATTCCGTGATATGGGGAATCTATCAAAAAATGTTAAATTTTTAAAACATTAAATTTTACTGTTAAGATGCCAATATTTGACTCTTAACATTATTTAGCGAATTTTCGCTAAATAATGTTGCACATTACTTGATTACAAGTAAAAATAACTATAATTTTGTATTGTAAACTATGTCACAAAAGTAAAAATTCGGTGTAAAAACCGTTAAGATACATTTTAGCCGATGTCTATTATAGGGCGACACAATATCCTCACAAACAAATAAACACAAACACTTACTTTTTACAATTTTGTTTTTTTTGCTGTCGCCCTTATTTTATCTAAGTAGCGTTACATCTCCCCAAACCACTCTCAACTCTCCACTGCTTCTCATTCTATATTGCATACGCCAAGTAAAAACTTGTGTGTTTAAAGGTCGGTCATAATGTGTTCCGTCCCAAGCTGCATTTGGATTTTCAGGTAAGAAGTTTTCTGCTTCAAATACCATTTCTCCCCAACGGTCAAATATTTGAAAAAGTTCAATCTCTTCTACATCAGGCTTTCCGTAAATAACTAATTCATCATTATTTCCATCGCTATTAGGCGAAAATGCAGTTGGTACAAAAATAGGAGACTCTTCACCTCCAACCACATAAAGAAAAATATTATCCGTCGTACTACAACCAAAAGTATCGACCACTTCTACCAAAACGTTCATCGATTCATTTGGTGTAATCATCTGTTCAGTACATCCCGCGCAATTTTCGTTGGGCAAAGGTCGCCAAATTATCGTATCAATTGCTTCTTCTGGCAAATTAATTTGCACACTCAATTCAATACTGTCTCCAATTTCGACCTCAATGTCCGCCCCCAAGTCAATTAAAAGACTTGGATTTTCTTCTAATAAAATAGAAACTTCGTACTCACAACCATCCGCATCTTCCACCGCAACTTGGTAAGTTCCTGCGCTTAAATAATTGCGATAATCATATTCACTAAAGACACTGCCATCAAAACTAAAGTAGTAAGGCGCATTCCCACCAACCACACTATCAATCTGAATAAATCCACTTGAAATATCGGCACAAGTTGGGTTTGTATTCGTCGTTAATAATTCCGTTATCGGAAATCCACTGGCTATGACCTCGACCATCGCTGTGTCCTGACATCCATTATCGCCATTTAAAACTATCAATGAATAATCGCCCGCGGCAAAAGCTGTAGTGATTAATTCTGTTTCATTTTCTACTGCGGCAACACCTTCCCATAGGTATGAATTATTGGTATCCGTACTCGAACCTTCTCCATTTAAAACAACAGAATTTGTCACACAATCTAAAGTCCCTTCGACATTAGCTATCGCTGTTGGCGGCGTGATGTCTTCGGGGACAATGATAGTTTCTTCATCTTCACAGCCATTGTCTTGTGAGCTTAATTTTAAAATATATTCTCCTGGTTCAAAAACAGTTGGAGTCGCTGTCGTCGAATTATCGATTAAAAATCCATCCACGCTTGTCCATTCAAAAAGACTATTTTCTTGAGAAGCTACCGCATTCAATTCTACAGATTGAACAGCGCAAGTTAGCATTTCAGGCTCTGCAATATTGATAAATGGTATGCTGAAATCTTGTATAACAGAGATAGTCGTATCATTCACACATCCGTTATCGGTGTTCGTTATATTGAGGATATAATTTCCGCCTTGATTCAAGGAAATTTCTGCTAAATTATTTGCTGTAATAATGTTTCCTGTCGTCGTTTGCCATTGATAAGTCAAATCACCAATTGGTTCAGAATTCGCAGCATCTAAACTAATCGTATCTTGAAAACAATTTATCATTCCTTCATTTTCAGCAACAATTATTGGCTGCGGAGAAAGCGTATCCATTGTCACAAAAACAGTATCTGTCTCCATACAATTCGTAGAGTCATTCGTGATAGTTAGAATATAATTTCCGTCTTCATTGACAATAATATCTAAGTCATTTACAGCCGAAATAATTCCCGTTCCATCTTCTGCATTCCAAACATAGCTTAAACTATCATTTTGTTCCGAAGCACTACCGTCTAAAGTAATTTGCGTCTCATTACAAGTTAATGCGACATCTTCTCCTGCGTTGACTTCTGGTAAGTCTGCATTTTGAATAACAAATACGGAGTCTATGTCAAAGCAATTTGTATTTGAATTTAAAACGAGCAAGGTATAAAGTCCTGGCTCTGTCGCTGTCGGTGTCAAACTACCAGACGGCGAAGGATTTCCTTGTGAATCCGCTCCCACCCAATTGTAGATAAAATCAGGATTAAACTCAGAAGCACTACCGTCTAAAA
>CAZQTE010000018.1:0-23636 GCA_964595615.1 uncultured Saprospiraceae bacterium | reverse complement strand
CCCACCCAATTGTAGATAAAATCAGGATTAAACTCAGAAGCACTACCGTCTAAAATTACCTCAGTGATATTACAATCAATCTCCATATCGGGTCCTGCATCTACAATTGGCGGTGCGGTCATATCTATCACTTCTACTGAAGATGCTCCAGTACATCCATTTGTAAAATCTGTAACGGTTAAGGTATAAGTACCTGGGCAACTGGCGGTAATATTCAAACTTCCCGTGGCTGGACTAAAGCAGTTTGCGCCAGCATCGGTTGACCATTGATAAGCGAATTCTACTCCTGTTGGTGCATCCCCCATAAGAGTTACAGTATTGACTGAACAGGTCAAAAATTGATTGTCTCCCGCGTCTGCAAATACAGCGTCTGCATCTTCTTCTACAGTCGCACAACTTGAAGCTGAACAGCCATTATCTATATCTGTAACGACCAAACAATATTCCCCAGCCATATTCGCTACATAACTTAGATTTATAGCTCCTGGAATTAAAACGCCATCACGATACCATGCATAAAATCCTTGTGAAGAACCACTTCCACTCAAAACAACTTGTGGATTATTACAACCAATTGAAGCCATATTTGGATTGACGACAACTAAGGCAGGTGGTAAGGTGTCATAGCTAATTGCAATGTCTGAAATATTTTCACAGCCCGTATTTATATCTGTTACAGTAAGTGAATATGTTGCTTCGCAATTCACTTCTATCTGCGGTAAATTTGTATCTGTTAGTATGCAATTTTCGGTGCTAGACCAATTAAAAGTATACAAGTCAGTATCATCGGAAGTCGCACTTAATGTTAATTCATCCGCGATACAAGTGAAAGCAGGATTATCTGTATCATCAATTTCAACATTAGGAGGATTGTCATTTGCATTCACAAAAACAAGTTGAGATTGACACTCAAATAAAGTCTGCGTATTGGTAACAGTCAAACGATAAAATCCAGATTCATCAACACAAGGCATCAAAGTCGTTTCATCCCCACACAGACCTCCAACACCTCCAATTCTTTCCCACAAATAAGCATATTCGTCTCCGACAGAAGAACCTGTTCCGTCTAAAGTAACAAAAGTATTAACACAAGTAATTGTGTCTGTTTGGGAGTTCACGACACAGTCTGGATAGCAATTTACAGCCGTAAACACTTCAACGGTGTCTGTAAACGTACAACTATTAAAATTATCAATAACAACAACTTCAAAAAGCGCAGAAACCATTGAGGTATCGGTCTGAACTTCGATTGTAGCTGCGTCATCTGCACCGATTATTGTGCCGTCTTGAATGACTGTCCAAGAGTAAGAATAATCAGGATTTATTGTACAGGTGTCGCCAATCATTATTGTTGAGTTGGCGCATTCCATTTGGACTTCATTGTTGAAGCAAGGCGTTGGAATTTGACCATCTAAACTTAGTAAAACTGCGGAGTTAGATTGACAACCGTTACTACCGTTAGTGATGAATAATTCATAAGTGCCTGCGGCAAAAACGGTCGGTGTTAATGAGGTTACATCGCTGCTTCCAAAATCTCCAAAATCCGTAGTCCAGAGATAAGAAAACTCACCACCTTGGTCAGATAGTGTTCCGTCTAAGGTATAACCCGATTGAAAAGTGACACAGGTTAAAGCATCATTTGGACCTGCATCTGCATTTGGAAAATCTCGAATATTGACAACAGGAATTGTATCTGAGACAGAAAGGTTTAGAAGCGTATTGGTAACAGTCAAAACGAAGGTTCCTTCTGTTACGATAGGGAATTGAGGCTCATCTTCATCATAAATAAAACCTGTCAATGCTGTCCATTCATAAGCAATATTTCCTCCTGGAGCAACTGTTCCAGAGGCATCTAAAGTATCTAAAAAATATCCTACACCGTCAATAAATGCTTGGTCATCCGTTAAGCAATCAACAATACCGTCAATGCCATTTGCAAAGATTTCAAACCCAGGACTTAAAACGATTTCTGGTTGACAAGCGGCGGTGTCAATTGCCACTTCTACTTCGTCTAAATCGATGCAATTATCGGTGTTACTGCTAACCTCTAAGATGTAAGTTCCGACGGAATTGACGGTTGGCATTAGGCTCGTCTCATTTGTAATAGTCGCGCCTGTTGGTCCAGTCCAAGAGTAGGAATAGTCGCCCACTGATGAACCTGTTCCATTCAAGGTAATTTCTCCTGTTGCACAATCTAAAAAGGCATCTGTACCAGCATTCGCAAGGGGCACAGAAGGGTCTTGTGTGATAGTTACATAAGCCGTATCTGCACAAAAAGTAATGCTTTCGGAAAGTACTAAATAGTATGTTCCGGGATTGACAACTAAAAGACTATCCTCGCCAGATTGGATAAGCATATCTTCATCATCATACCATTCGTAATCGATAAAAGAATCATCTTCATTTGGCAATACACCAGTTTCTTCCCCGTCTAAAATAATAGATGCATTTTCGCAATTCAACTCAAAATCTTCACCAGCATAAGCGATAGGTTGCAGCAAATCTTTGACAATGACAATTGTATCATTGCGTTCACAGCCTGTCAAATCATTTGTTACTGTTAAAATGTAAGTTCCTGCTTCGCTCACTTCATAAGGAAACTCTGAGGAGATTAAGGCATCATTCAAATACCATTCTTGCGAAAAATTATCGCCTAAAGAAGTATCATCAATATCTCCAAGTGACCAGGATTCTAATTGACAATTTAAATTAACTGTTTCGGGTCCAGCATCAGCATCGGGTAGGATGACAGATTCTTGCACCAAGACACTATCTGTAACAGGACAGTTGCTACCATTGTCTGTGACAGTGAAATAATATAAACCAGGTTCACTGATAGTCGGATTTAAAGTATTTTCATTAATAATACCTGGTTGCCCTGTCCATTGTATTGTAAAATCTGTACTATTGTTGACTGTTCCTGAGAGTTCGATTTCCGAATTTTCACAAGTCAAACTATCAGTCATTCCAGCATCAATAATTGGTAAGTTTTCATTGCTTGTTACAGCTGTACTATCCGAAGCAAAACAGCCTGTTTCGATATTGGTAATAGTGAGAGTGTAAATACCTGTGACGCTGGTCTCTGCTTCTGCATCAGCCGTTGGTTCAATAATTATTCCTATAGCATCCGTCCAAACATAAGTAAAATCATCTCCAACATAACTGTCGCTGCCATCTAATAAAACACTCGTTTCGGTACAGTTTAATTCTAAATCATCGCCTGCTTCAACCGTAGGTAGTGATACATCTTCGACAACTACAATAGTATCACTCCATTCACAGCCAGTTAAGTCATTTGTTACTGTTAAAATATATGTTCCGGCAGTATTCACTTCGTAAGGAAAATCCGACGAGACTAAAGCGTCATTCAAAAACCATTCTTGCGAAAAATCATCTCCAACGGAAGTTCCTGCAATTTCTCCAAGTGATATGGAATTTTCAAGACAGCTTAAAGTAAGCGAATCGGGTCCAGCATCAGCATCGGGAAGAATTACTATTTCTTCTATCAAAACACTATCTGTTACAGGGCAATTACTATCATTATCCGTAACAGTGAAGTAATACCAACCTGGTTCACTGATAGTTGGTGTTAGGGTCGTTTCGTTTAAAATGTCGTCATCCCCTGTCCACAAAACGGTAAAATCTACGCTGTTATTAACTGTTCCTAAGAGTTCAATTTCTGTATCTTCACAAGTCAAACTATCTGTCGTTCCAGCATCAACGACTGGAAGATTTATATTACTTATTACTTCTGTGCTATCAGAATCAAAACAGCCTGTTTCGATATTAGTAATGGTCAATGTGTAAATATCGGGAGAGCTTGTAGTAGCTTGGGCATCGGTAGTTGGAATAGGCGTTCCTGCGGAATTTGTCCAAACATAAGTAAAATCATCTCCAATATAACTGCCACTACCGTCTAATAAAACGCTCGTTTCGGTACATGTCAATTCTAAATCATCGCCCGCTTCTACTGTAGGAGTCTCATTTGATAAAGAAATAAAAACTGAAGAAGTATCTGCACAGCCTGTAATTGTATCTAAAACAGAAATCGAATAAGTAGCTGGTGCAAAGTCGATAGTTGGTGTTAAAGTATTTTCATTTTCGGTAATACTTCCATCATCAGTAAACCAATTGTAAACAATATCCGTCCCCATTTCAGAAGCAGTTCCATCTAATTGAACATCAGAAACAATACAAGTCAGACTATCTGTTATTCCTGCATTCGCAAGAGGAATATCATCTAATTGTAGCACATTAACAAAGACGGAGTCGGAACAACCAAAGCGTGTCACTTTGAATTTATAAAGACCATTATCACTCACTTGAACAGTTGCTTGGTCGTTTGGTAAAATTATATTTCCACCTGCGAATTCTGTCCATTCATAAGTCGTCCCTGGCTCATCAGACGAGAGTGTTCCGTCAAGAGTAACGATAGGATTATCACAGGTAATATCATCTGCTGGCGCGACCTGAGCTTGCACTGTGATAAGTTCTAAATTCAAATTCACAATACTATCACAACCTGTCACGACAGATGATATGGTATCACTATACACTCCCGTCGCATTATAAGACATCAATCCCACTTCATAAGATTCCCCTTCACAAATGGTCGCCATAACATCCTCGACTACAGGCGCAATTACTGTTAAATCCACTAAATAGGTACTATCACAGCGAGATGCATCTTCAAGATATACTTCATAGTTTCCTGTCGCATAAAAAACGCTATCTGAAACGACTATACTATCTCCCAAACAAATCGTCTCTATGATATAAGCTGTATCAATTGGTAAGACAGTCAAACTCAAATTCACTAAAGAATCACAATCAAAAAATGAATTAAAAATCACATCATAATCACCTGCCTCCGAAAAAATACTATCTCCAATCATATAATCTTCCCCAACACAAATCGTATCTAAAAGTGCAGTTGGAGTGGGTGGCGCACCTATCGTCACAGGATAACAATCATCAGAAAGTGAAGCACAAAAGGAAGGATTTAAACCATTCAAATCATCTTTGATTTCTTGCATGGTCAAGACCCCATCAGGCATTGGAATAAAGGCATCTTCTGCCAAATCATAAGATAAACCACAGACTTCATAGGTACCCGCAACGTAAGCTGTCAAGTCAGGATTTTCGCTTACTTCTAATAACACACCGTCCATTTCCCCTATCAAAAAAGTATATCCATACAATGTAGCATCAGGGGCTAAATTAGTATATTCAACCTCTAAGTCAAGTACCAAACTTTCATCACCTTCGCAAGTAATCAACTCTTCATCTAAATCACCACCATTCGCATCACAACAAAAGATACCACTTTGGTCACACAAAAGCACTTCAAAATCTAAAATAGACCCGCCAGTAAAAGATTCACTATTTATCTCAATGCACCATTCTCCATTGATAGGTCCACTATTAAAATCTTCCAAACAACCGCCAGCGACAGGATAATAAGAACCACCAATCGCACCAATGAAAGGCCAATTTTGGTCATTCGTCCATATAGCTTCAAATGTTCCATCAGGAACGGCCACGTCTCCACAACCCACAAATTGTACATCCCAAGAAGTAAAAGTTGTTCCTCCCGTTCCCATTGTGTTTTCCCCGACGAGCATTACTTCAGTTCCATTTGGAGAAATCAATGTCATCTCCAAATCCCAAATATAATCATGCGTAAATGCCAAATTCACTCCACAAACACCTTGTGCAGGGTCTGCTAAATCGTTATTAAAAGCATCAGTAAAGGTGTAACAAACATTGAAATTAGAGACAGGAGCAATTGTTTCAGGACAGTTCTCTTCCTCCACACAACCACAATTTTGGGCAGCGAGAGGTGAGACAAATAAAATTGCCAATAGGAAAGTGAAAAATGGGACTACAATATTACGCATATAGATTGCGATAGCTTTCTTTTGAATCGGTTAATGAGTTGGTTATTGGTTATTAGGTTACTGGTTATTTTTTTGCAGAAGGTAATAACCAATAACACAATAAGCATTAACTAACAGAGTTCTTTCTAACGAAAATCGCTGCTTAATGTTGGCAGCCGTAAATGAAACTCAAATTTACGACAAAACGTATATAGAAAACGGTTATTTTTTGTCAAAAAACGCCGTTCTTTGAAAGATGTTAGATATTGGACTTAAAGATGTTAGACATTAGATGTTAGACTTTTTACATCATAAGACGCCTCTTTTAGAAAATTTGCATAGAAAGATATTAGGTTTTAAACGTTAAATGTAGGCCAAGTCCAAAGTCTAACGTCTAAAATCTAAGGTCTAAAATCTCAAAAAAAATGTCAAATAAAAAATACGAAACTATCATTGGCTTAGAGACCCACATTCAATTGGGGACTAAGAGTAAGGCATTTTGTGGAGATGATGCCCGATTTGGTGGTGCGCCAAATACACATGTGAGTGCGATTTCATTGGGGCATCCTGGCACTTTACCGAAATTGAATAAGACGCAGATTGAATATGCCGTGCGCTTGAGTTTGGCTTTAAATGCTAAGATAAATTTGACGAATAATTTTGACCGAAAAAATTATTTCTATACTGATTTACCTAAAGGCTATCAGATTACCCAAGACAATGCGCCCATTTCTGTCGGTGGCTATGTGCCGATTAAATTGTCGGACGGAACGATTAAAAATGTAGAATTGCACCACATTCATATGGAAGAGGATGCGGGTAAATCTATTCATGATTTGGACTCGAAAAATTCTATGGTGGATTTGAATCGGGCGGGTGTACCATTGGTTGAGGTGGTGAGTGAGCCAGATTTACGTTCGGGCGAAGAGGTTGATGTTTTTATGAATACGCTACGTCGTTTGGTGCGTTGGTTGGACATTTCTGACGGAAATATGGAACAAGGTTCGATGCGTTGTGATTGTAATGTATCGATACGTCCAATGGGTTCACAAGAACTTTTTGCACGTTGTGAGGTGAAGAATATGAACTCTATGCGCTTTGCGCGTAAGGCAATTGATTTTGAAACCAAACGTCAAATAAAACTTGTCGAAAAAGGAGAAAAAGTAAGACAACAAACCTTACAATTTGACCGCGTGACAGGTACAACATCTCCTTTGCGAGATAAGGAAGATGCGCACGATTATCGGTATTTTCCAGACCCTGACTTACCTCCTGTCGTTATTACACCAAATGAATTGGAGCGTATTAAGTCTGAAATGCCTGCTTTGCCTTGGGAATTGTACGCAAAATTCACGGAAGAATTTAAGCTATCAGATTACGATGCGACGATTTTGACGGAGGAGAAAAATATTGCTTTTTTGATGTTAGAATTATCGAAAAAGCATAAAAACTATAAAGCTTGTGCAAATTTATTGATAGATAAAGTTCGTCCTTATTTGGCAGAAAATGATTTAGTAGATACGGCAGTTGATTTTCCAGTTGAGCGTTTTGCTGAATTATTAGATTTAGTTGCCGCAGATAAGGTAAGTAATTCGGTAGCCAGTCAAAAATTATTCCCAGCCATTTGGAAAAACTTAGATACCAAGGTTGAAGAATTAGCAGAGAAAATGAATTTAATTCAATCTTCTGATAGTGATTTTCTTTCTGATTTGGCAGATGAGTTGTTAGAAAAATATCCAGATAAAGTTACTGTTTATCGCAAGGGGAAAAAAGGTCTTATTGGCTTCTTTATGGGCGAATTGATGAAATTGTCTAAAGGAAAAGCCAATCCAAAAGAAGCAAATGCAATCTTACGACAAAAACTGGACGGATAATTGTTTTGAAAATCATACTTTTGGGTTTCTTTTAATCCAAGAGGCCTTTGTTCTAAGCTTTCATGCGACGAACGGTATATAACTATACGACACGGGTCGGAGGGTCTTAGACCTTTCGACCTTTTTTGATTCCTTATCAAAAACACTTGTTAGATAAATTTAATGACGAATTAATGATTTTCAGTTAGTAAAATTTCTTTCCTTTTTTCTCTGAATTCCTTACCTTTGCATCTCTTAATTAATTTTGAAAGCCCTGTGTCGCGTTTCATAATTTTAATTTTTCGGTTTTTTGAAATAAAATACAATCAAAAAGCCATGAATATTTTTCTAAAATACCCCCTATTGGTATTTCAAATTTAATATTCAGAATTAGAAATTATTTTATATGAAAGTCACAGAGTACATAGAAAAAGCCGCAGGGCAAACTCTCATTAGTTTTGAAGTCTTACCACCCTTGAAAGGAGGAAGCATGAAAGCGATTTTTGATACGCTTGACCCATTGATGGAATTCAAACCACCTTTCGTTGATGTAACTTACCACCGAGAAGAATTCATTTATCGTAAACGTGAAAGTGGCTATTTTGAAAAAGTAGCTATCCGCAAACGCCCAGGAACCGTTGGTATCTGTGCTGCGATTATGCACCGTTATGGTGTTGATGCTGTCCCACATTTGATTTGTGGTGGATTTACGAAAGAGGAAACGGAAAACGTTTTAATCGACCTTAACTTCCTAAACATTAAAAATGTTTTGGCTCTCCGCGGTGACGCAAGAAAATTTGACGGGAAGTTTATCCCTGAAAAAGACGGTCATTCTTATGCTATAGACATCGTAGAACAAACAACAGCAATGAACAAAGGTATCTATTTAGATGCTGACATTGACGACGGTGCGCATTCCGATTTTTGTGTAGGAGTAGCAGGTTATCCTGAAAAACATTTCGAGTCTCCGAATTTGGATAATGACATGAAATTTTTGAAGGCAAAAGTTGATGCTGGTGCAGATTATATTGTTACACAGATGTTTTTTGACAATAAATACTACTTTGACTTTGTAGATAAATGTCGTGCAATGGGAATTAATGTACCAATTATACCAGGTTTAAAACCATTGACAAAAAGGTATCAATTGAATTCTATTCCGAGAATGTTCCACATTGATATTCCTGATGATTTAGCAGCTGCAATGCAAAAAGCTAAAAAAGGTGCGGATTTAAAGCAAGCAGGTATCGAATGGTGTATTGCTCAATCTAAAGAATTGAAAGAACGTGGTGCGCCTTGTTTACACTACTACACTATGGGGGATGCGGATACAATTCGTAAAGTTGTGGAAGCAGTGTACTAAATATAGTGTATGAAATATTAAGTATGAAATATGAAAAGCATTGTCGCGTAAAGTGACAATGCTTTTTTGATATTTAGAAGTACCTTTGCAGATATTTCATTCATATTTAGCCATTCATATTTCATATTTCTAAAATGGGTTTTAAAAGTTTTGTAGTCAAGCCGTTTGCAAAAAAAATTGCGCGAGATATTCAGAAGTGGTCTGCGGACGCTGTGAATTATCAAGAACGTGTTTTTCAAAATTTGATTAAAATTGGTAGGAATACTGCCTTTGGGAAAGACCATAATTTTTCAGAAATCAAGAACTACCAAGACTTTTGTGAGCGTGTTCCTATTCGTGATTATGAAGCATTAAAGCCTTATATCGAAAGAATAAAAAAAGGTGAGAAAGACGTGCTTTGGCGTGGATTACCTACTTATTTTGCGAAGACATCAGGGACGACCTCTGGTGCGAAATACATTCCATTAACCAAAGATAGTATTCCTAATCATTTCGGGACTGCGCGTAATGCTCTATTTAATTATGCTGCACAATCCAATAATTTTAGCTGGTTAGACGGTAAATTGATATTCTTATCGGGAAGTCCTGAATTAGAAAATGTCGATGGCATTTTAACAGGCAGACTTTCGGGTATTAGTAATCACATGGTACCTAATTGGTTGAAAACTTCACAATTACCAAGTTATGAAACGAATTGTATCGATGATTGGGAAACGAAATTAGAGAAAATTGTTGAAGAAACTTTAGGTTCAGATATGCGCATGATTAGTGGTATTCCGCCTTGGGTGCAGATGTATTATGAAAGATTATTAGCAGTCTCTGGAAAGAAATATATCAAAGATATTTTCCCAAATTTTAATGTATTTGCCTTTGGTGGCGTTAATTATGAACCTTATCGCGCTGGCTTAGAAGAACTCATGGGCAAACGCGTGGATAGTGTCGAGACTTATCCCGCATCAGAAGGATTCATCGCTTTTCAAGACAGTCAAACTGAACCAGGTTTACTTTTGAATGTCAATTCTGGTATCTTCTTCGAATTCATTCCAACAGAAGAATTCTTTAATGAAAATCCTACTCGGCTTTCGCTTAAAGATGTAGAAATTGGAGTCAATTACGCGATTATTTTAAATAATAATGCAGGGCTTTGGGGATATAATATTGGAGATACGGTTCAGTTTGTGAGTTTAAATCCTCCACGTGTTGTAGTTAGTGGTCGGATAAAACACTTTATTTCAGCCTTTGGTGAACACGTCATCGGGAAGGAAGTCGAAGAGGCGATGCTAAAAGTAAGTCGAAATACCAATCAAAAAATTGTCGAATTTACCGTTGCGCCCCAAGTTAATCCTGCGAAAGGAGAACTTCCATATCACGAGTGGTTAGTAGAATTTGAAACGATACCTGACAATATGGAAAATTTTGCCAAGCGAATTGATAAGGAAATGATTGAGCAAAATATCTACTACAAAGATTTATTAGACGGAAATGTTTTGCAGCCTTTAAAAATTACGCCTTTACGTAGAGATGCTTTTCGAGAGTATATGAAATCTCAAGGAAAGTTAGGAGGGCAAAATAAAGTGCCGCGCTTATCTAATGATAGGAAGATTGCGGATTTTTTAATGGACTACAAGTTGTAGAAGTTATTCTGCAAAAATAATGGTGTTTGCTCTTTTGTACTAAAAAGCCTCTCAAGTTTTGGACTTGAGAGGCTTTAATTTTTTGAAAGGCACCTTTTCCTACTTCTGAACTAACAATTGTTCTTGTCCAATGATTTTTCCTTCATCATTAGTTAAAGAAACAATGTAAATTCCAGAAGATAAACGCTCTGCATCAATAGGGAATTTATTAAATCCTTTCTGGATTTCAATCGACTCCGTACGGTGTACCATTCCTTGCATACTCACCACTTGTAGAGTAGCAGAACTGTCTTCATAAGCAGTCAAATTAACAAAAGAATTAAGACGTGTTGGATTTGGAGAAAGGCGGATAGATTTGATAATCTTGCTTTCGATCTCTATCTTTTCAACACTCGAATAAGTAAATCTTCCGTTATTTTCAACTTGCTTCAAACGATAATATGAAACGCCTTTTAGTGGACTCTCATCCGTAAAGTCATAAGAACTTGGACGTCCTTCAGCTGCGACTTCGCCAATCGTATCGAAGTCTTCGCCCTCAGCACTACGTTGTACTTCAAAGTACTCCGCATCAACCTCTAAGGCTGTACGCCAAATGAGTTCTACCTCTTCTTCATTGATAACATTTGCTTCGAAAACACTTAATTCAATTGGCAAAGCCGTCGCGCCATAACAAATAGGATCTGCAATCGCTTCAGTTCCAATAATTGGAATTTTGGCAAACATTGCGGTCGGAAATGCTGTGCTAACCAATTCATCTGTCGCACCCAACCAGTCTTGTAAAACAGTAGAGAAAACCTGACGATAATCATTTTGCATACCTTGTAACTGTGTTCCTTGTTCCAAGTTAGACAAATCAACATTTGTTCCTGTAATCCCAGGATTAACTGAAGAACCAAAAAGCAACATATTAGATAATGTACCGTGGTCAGTTCCAAAATTACCATTCTCTACAGCTTTACGACCAAACTCTGAGAACGTAGCCGTAATGACTTTTTGTTCTAAACCTAATGCCGTCAAATCATCCGTAAAAGCTTTGATAGACTCAGAAATTTTCGTCCATAACTCTGCGTGGTCTCCCGTACCTGTCGAACCACTAACAACTTGATTATTATGTGTATCAAATCCACCAATTCGAGTCAAGAAAATTTTAGTTTTACAACCACCAGCTAAAAGGCGCGCAATGGTTTTAAATTGATCTGCTAAATCATAATCAGGATAAGTAACGGACGAGTTTGAACCAGCATTGAAAACTTCCGTGATACGTTCTGCATAAACTTCTACACTATTTTCAATTCCCATAATAAAGTCTAATTCTTCACCGTACTTCGTTGCAGGGACATTATTTATGGGCTCTCCTCCGACACTGTTTACTAGGCTAAAATAACCTCCAGGGTCTTGATTATAGAGATTAATGGAAACTTCATTCATATTAGCAGAGGTAAAGCCCAAAGACGGTTTACTTTGTCCCAATTCGATACCCAATGGGTCAACCATACCAGAACTTGGATTACCCGCTACTCCAGGAAATGCGCCATCTAAATAACGCCCCATCCAACCATTTTCTATATTACTATTTTCTGCTAGACCATCTCCTCCTGTCCAGTATAAATCGCGAGATTTGAAGTGTGACCTGTTTTGATTGTCATAGCTGACTCCCTGTATGACATTTACCATTCCTGCATCATACATACTTTTGATTTGAGTCATTCCAGGATTAAGGGCTACTTGGTCTTCCAGTGCCATTGTTGTATCCAACTCTATATAATCAGCTTGAGAGATACCAACTGTAGGACGTATTCCCATATAGGCATCATACTGATTAACGGGAATAATAGTGTTTAAACCATCGTTTCCACCTGACAATTGAACTAAAACTAAGACTCGGTCTGCAACCTCTGCGCAGTCATCGGTCAAAGTTGTGAGCATTCTTTCCGTAGCAAAAGGACGCATCATAGACGCACCACTCAACATTAATGGCGTGGCTGTAAGTGGGGCTGTATATTTGAGAAAATTTCTTCTTTTCATTTTAAGGGAAATAATTTTTGCATGAATTAAAATTCAAAGCAAAAGGTTGAAACCTAATTTTTTTGCAAGCAAGACAAAATTTTGTCTTACATCAATTGGAACTCTGGCGCGTACATTATCGCATACATCAAGCCTTCTAGAGGTGTTTTTACCTCATCCTCGTCATAAGTATTTGCGTAATAATTCCAAAGGTTTGCCCAGTAGGCTTCATCAAAATCTCCTATTAAAATATCAACAAAATACTGAATACGGTCTGCGTCAGGAGTTTCACAAAACATATAATCGCACAATTCTGTTACCAATAGCGTTGCATCTCCAGGGTCAGTAAACTGTCCAGCTGTTGAGAAGAAAGTTACAACGTTTAATTGGACTGTTCCTAAATCTCCGCTCAGAAGAACTCGTCTTCCTGTGATTAATTGCTCAGGTAATTTATATCGAGAAATAACTGTACTTGAGTTAAACCAATTACGGTGATAACCTGGCGTCTGATAGTAAGCAGGATAACCTGCGACATTAGTCGGTGTAAATATGAACATACCTCCTTTGTCACCAAAGGTATCTATGAAGCAACGCTTGTAAAAACGATTATAGTGATTATAACTATCCGTAACGGGGTCAGGAATGGTCACATTCAAATAAGTCAATGCCCCCAATACTTTTTCCATCGGAGACTTCATCATAGAACCAATGATTTTCTCATTTGCTGGCGTATCATCTTCATCGTAAAAGTGGACACTTGATAATAGTTCACGCATGACAACTTCTAAATTGTAATCATTCGTGCGTAAAGTATTTGCCAATGGCACTATGATATCTGACTCTACCGCATCAGTAATGTATCGACCAACGAAATAAGTATAGATGCGACGACAAATAGTCAAGGCTGTTGCGTCCTGAGCAAAAATCATATCTACATAATCATCCAACTCTCGGTGCATATCTGCCTCATCAACCGCCGCTGTAATGACTTGATTTTGAAATGCAGAGCTAAATGTTTTATCTGCCTCTTCGTGCTTACCGAAATTTGGATTACTTGTTGGTAAGCCTGTTTCCGCATCAATATCATTTTCACGGCTTCCATTTTTCCAACCAGTCAAGACTTGAGCTCCTGCTACTACATCCGCTTCGGTATAAGTAGTGTAATTACCCTCCGCTATTTGTTCTCCTTTTCCGATGGTAAACAACTCTAAAAACTCGCGCGCGTAGTTTTCATTTGGACTGTTATCATTATTTGCGTTGTTGTCTAAATAACGCAGCATTTGATTGTCCTTTGTTATTCTTATTGCTAAGGTCTTGTAACTTCCTAAAGCACTTAAACGAAGTAATTTTAGATAATCCCAGTATTCTTCTGGCGGACCTTCTGCTATGGCGACCACAAAAATAGAATGGAGAAAGAATGTCATCTTATGATGAATAGATTGGTCGTTACGAGCATTGTCAAGCCACCAGCCTTTTAAGGCATTTCGTAATTTACCGTTAGTACTTGTTGGAACATTAGGTCCCTCAGTGTAGCGGAGTCCATTTTCCTCTTGTAACCAAGGTAAACCTGTTTCCCAATCAATTGGAATTTCCGTAGTCAAAGGCTGGATAAGCATCAAATCATCAATAGCTTGAGCCACAGTTTTAGTAGCATAAGCATCAATGAGAGCTTTGGACTGATGATAAGTTGTACGTCGCAAAAGGTGCGCCGCGAGGTGATGTCCTAAGACACCTGTTTTTGCAGTTAGAGAAGCCATTTAATAGTTTTAATAGTTAACTCTCAGGAACGCGACAGAAATTGATTGACATTCTTGGGAAACAAAGGGTCTTGTCAAGAATGTCTATTTATTTTTGACGCGTTCCTCATAATGTTGAGAGTCAAGAATAAGTATCCAATTAGAGAAACTTATGGCGAATAATCCTATTCAATATTTTTTACGGGAGGAAACTAAATACGCAATGTCCTTTGCTTGTGTAGTTGTTCAGTCGAGAGGCGATATTAGGTAACAAATGTATTGATTAAAATTAGATATAAAAAACCAACATTTAAATTACATTTTATTTTTCTGTCAGGCAGGATTCAAATTTTATCATTCCTTACGCGTGCTTTTTGTTGTCGTTTTGCTTCGCGATATTTCTTTGGTCCAATCCACAACCATAGTCCTGTTCCAATCATAATTAGGATACCAAAGCCTAAGAGGTTCATCGAAATTAATTTAAAAATATCATTAACAATACTTCCATCGTGCAGACTTTCAATCCAATCGCTATAACGCTTTGCAATTGATTTCACTTCACCAGTAGTACCATCGATTTGCACTTCCCAGTTTCCTTCTTTAAAAAGAACTTTCGCCGCTCCTTTTGAAGGTCGCACATCTATTCGGTCAACCGAATTAGACTTTTGGTCAGGATGTCTATCATGCAAAGCAATCGTTGCTAATTCTGATAATTCAGCAACGGATTTCCAAGTATCTAAATTTTTGCTAATGCCTTTTTGGGAGGGAGGTTGAATAATATCAATATCTTTTTTTAGAGCTAATAAGATGCCAGTTATTGCGCTAATAAAAAGAAATAGAGACAGACTTAATCCTAACAAGCGATGCCAGTTGCGAAATTTTCGAAGGGAAAGAATATATTGTTTCAACTGCACGTATGCTGATTATTGGTTATTTCGTTATTTGTTTTTTACTAGATATTATCGCACGAGAATGAGTAATTTCCGCAAATGTAACTAAATTCAATTTCTGCCGAATTTTGCAACAAGATTTATCAGAAAAATCGTTAATTATGATTGTCTTCTAAAACAGCTTGATGTTCTGCCACACGCTTGTTCATCACTTTATACCAAAGAGGAGGTATCATAGATAATAATATAGACCCTGGGTAACCATAAGGCAATTGTGGACTTTTATCAAAATGACGTAAAACTTGATACTTACGCGTTGCTTTAAAATGATGGTCAGAGTGACGCGTTAATTCATAAAGCATGATACGCCCAATGTCATGGTCAGAATTCCAAGAATGAATGGGCTGTACATTTTCGTAACGTCCAGAGGCTTTTTTACGGCGGACTAAGCCATAATGTTCGATGTAGTTAACAAATTCTAACATTGAAAAACCTGCAATGCCCACTATAATGGCAAACGGAAGAACAGACCAACCAAAAGTTAATCCTATTGCCAAGAGATAAATAATGTGAATAATCTGATAACGTAACATCTCATTTTCAAGACTAAAAACTGCTTT
Organism: uncultured Saprospiraceae bacterium; assembly: GCA_964595615.1. Taxonomy (GTDB): domain Bacteria; phylum Bacteroidota; class Bacteroidia; order Chitinophagales; family Saprospiraceae; genus JAHDCG01. The sequence continues at coordinate 7,657 of CAZQTE010000018.1, read as the reverse complement.
GCCTGCCTTTCTTAATCGTGTATTTTCTAATTTCCATGCACCTTTGTAGCAACCAAAAACTGATCTAATCCAAAAAGCATAAACGCTCTCATTTAAGCGAGATGTCGCGGGGTCTTCTGGTGTTGCGACATTTTTATGATGACCGCGATTGTGTTCGATGAAGAAGTGTAAATAATGATTTGGAAGTAAAAGCATCTTGGAGAGGAATTGCTCAAATTTGGTCGTGCGGTGTCCTAATTCATGCGCAACATTAATCCCCGTCGAACCAATTATTAATCCCACACTCATTGTAAATCCAATCAATTCATAAATTTCAAAACCTCCACTTGCAACGAGTGAAAAATAGTAAATAAGCAAAGCATACAAAATCGGTACATTTAAGTACAACATTATATCAAAAAAGCGATTAGCTAATTTATTTTCTTCTTGCTCTTCTGATAAATTTTCATCCGTCCCTTTAAAGAAACCATCCAAGAAAGGAATCAAGATAAAACCAAACATCAGAGAAAAGAAAGACCAAATACCTCCTACATACAAAGAGACAAAAGCAGTTAAAGGAAGAATATAAGCTAACAAATATTTAGAATCTCGAAGCATAAGTTTTTACATTTGCAGCATTCAACAATAATGATATTATTTTGTTGGTATTGCGCCTCCCAAATTTACGAGGAAAAACGATAATTGAAAAAAATTCTCGAAAGAGCAGTGAAGTTTCACTTATTTTTCGGCATTTTTTATAAAATATATGTTTTTTGATAAGTCATAAGGCTTATTAAAAAACAAAAACAGACAAATAGATGCATTTTTATCCACTAAGCATAAAAGCAATCACAGAAGAAACTGCGGATGCAAAAACAGTTACATTTTCTGTGCCAGCTGATTTGAAAAAAGAATTTTCATACAAACAAGGTCAGTATTTGACTTTGGTTTTTGATTTTAAAACAGGTGAAGCACGTCGTGCATATTCGATGTGTAGCAGTCCTGTAGAGGATGATATTGCGGTGACAGTCAAACGTGTAAAAGGCGGTTTGGTTTCAAATCACATTAATGATAATCTACGTGTTGGTGACAAGGTAAATGTGCTTGCGCCAGAAGGTCGCTTCTATACAGAAGTCAATGACACGGCAAATAAGACTTATTATCTCTTTGCCGCAGGAAGTGGAATTACACCAATTTATTCTATTGCAAAGACCATTTTAGAGCAAGAACCAAAAAGCTCTATCTTCCTTTTCTACGGAAATCGCAGCGAAGACACGATTATTTTCAAAGATAAATTAGATGCAGACGAAAAGCGTTATGCTGGTCAATTAAAAGTGGTTCATACTTTGACGCAACCTAAACGCGAAAAAGCGAAAGGTTTATTTGGCGCATTCAAAAAAGGAAAAACGACTTGGACTGGACAAGTTGGTCGCATCGACGAACGTTCGGTCAATCAATTTTTAATCGAAAATCCTCTGCGCAGTAAAACAGCAGAATACTTTATCTGTGGACCAGGTTCGATGATTGACGCAGCGGAAAAGGCTTTATTGAAAAAAGGAATTTCTGCTGACAATATTCATACAGAGCGTTTTACTTCGACTGTTGCAGAAACTGAAAAAATCTCTGGAACGGACGACGCAAAAGTGAGTGTTACTTTGGATAAGAAGCTAACCGAAATTACTGTTCCTGCGGGCAAAACTATCTTGGATGTTTTGATTGAGGAAAAAGTAAATCCTCCATATTCCTGTACGTCGGGTGCTTGTTCGACTTGTATGGCGAAAGTGACGAAAGGTGAGGTAAAAATGGATGCTTGCTACGCTTTGGACGATGATGAAGTGGCTGACGGTTATGTTTTGACTTGTCAGGCGAAGCCAACTTCGGATGAGGTAGAGTTGACTTTTGATGTGTAGATATTCATACATTTCAATAAAGCCCGATGACTACTTAAATCATCGGGCTTTATTCTTTGGCGAAGAATGATTCTTTTAAAAACCCTCAATATATTCTGGCTCTTCTGCTGGCACACTCACTTTCTCCGCTGGCGTGCTAAAATTTTGTTTTGGCTTTTCAGGCTCTCCTTTGTCCTGCCAGCCTTTAGGTTCATCGAAGAGATCTAGATTTCCAAATTCTTTGCGTAAAGCGACACGAATTTCCCGACGACGATGCTCGCTACGCGCAAAATCCTGCTTTACTTCCCGTTTGTTCATTTCGTAATCTATATTATTATCTACATTACCAAAGACTTTGTAGTAAAGATTAAAAAAACCGTCTTTTTTCGCAGCTTGTGGTTTGAGTTTTTTGTTGTGTTTTTTGAAGGAATTGATAAGTATTTGTCCTGCATTTACTTTGATATTGTAGTCCAAATCATTTTCGAAAGTATATTCTCCACTCAGTTCCATATTAAGTGCATTTGACTGAATAAACATCGCAGGTATGAAAATTTTTCCATTGCGAATTTCTAACCAATTCTTTAAATCAGTAAACTTGATATTTCGCAAGTCCTCGATTTTTACATAATCAGAAAAGGATTCTAGCATCTTAAAATCTTTTAAATATCCGTCCTTTATCCCAATTCCAGCGAGGACGCGCAATTTCTCATATTGGAAATTATTGTCTTGGTCAAAATAGGCTTGAATGACCATTTTAGAGTTGATTTTTCCATCTAGATTTTTGTCGATTAAGACTTCTTGTCCAAAATTTCCAGACTGTCTAAAAAACTCTTTGATGTTGACCTTATTACAAATTAATTTCGCTTTCAAATAAGGCTTATTGACAAAATACATCACGCCATCCAAATCCAAAACACCTTCCATAGCCTTCGTGCGCCCTTTGACTGTCATTTCATTATTATCGAATTCTAAACGTCCTAAAAAGTCTTCGCCTTCGATTTTATCATAGATAAATTCGCCAATGTTCGCTTCAAATTTTCCTTTCAAAAGATTTGTAAAACGCGCTCTTTGCTCAACGCCTTTGGCTTGCAAACTATCATTAACCACCAAGCGTTTGTCTTCATTCGAATAGTCTTCCGGAATCGCTTCTGCTTCGGACAAAGCGATAAGTTTTCCAATATCTAATTTAGCAGCTTTCAACTTTGCATCAAATTCTAACTCCGCCTTTTTAGTATTTCTCTTATCCGAAAATAGAACTGGTAATAAGTTGAAAAAAGTCCCGTCTAACTGCACCGCACTCTCTGCGCCAGTCAATTGTACCTCTTCTAAAATGAAGGTGTTTCCGTCTAATTTTACAACGCCTTCTTCTACACTTAATGGTTTCTTTTTTACTATCAAAGTTGCATCTTCAAATATTGCAGAGCCCGTCGCTTTTACTTTTTTGATGGCTGACATACTTTGCATGTCGGCTAATTTTCCGTCGATTTTTAGGTCACGGACGCGTATTTCGCCGCTACCGCCTGTAATCATTGGTGAATTTGCCAAGCCGTAAATAGACTCTAATGGCAAAGTTCCATTGAGTTTAAAATCAATCTGAGGTTGGTCAAAATTGAAAACCATGAAGTCTAAAGTCACAGGTTTGCGTGCAAAAAGTCCCTTAAATTCGGTGATTTCAAAAACGGAAGTTTTGTTGTTTCGATATTGTCCATTCGTGAATTTTGCTTCAAAAGAAACATCACGTAGTGGGTCTTCTAATTTTTTACTGCGAATTTCGCCATTCTTCAAACCAAATTTCGCCTCCATGCCTGGCTTTTCTTTCGCGCTATAATTTCCTTGTACCCACAGTTCAAAATCAAATTCTCCGCGACTTGTAAAATCACTAAAATACTCCAAATATTCCTCGGGCATCAACTGAATAACCGACTCCAAACTCGCATCGTCACTCGTCAATAAAATATCCACCTTAGTTTGCAATTTTTCCACATCCAAATGACCGTCTACAATAAATTCATTCTCATTCACCACCAAACTAACCCGCTTAAAATCATAAGTGCCAGCCTCTATATCCACATCAATCTTCGCATCATAAGAGACTTTCTTATTCTTCAAATAGTCCTCACCCTCGCTGCGCAAATAATGCAAAAACAGATTAGAATTACTGGCAACAGAAAATTTAGTATCCGTAAATTCTCCCGAAAAAGCAGCATTATTCACCAATGTTTTAATCTTCTGCTTGCTGCGGTCATCTTGATAGCGCAACATGATATTAGTTAATTCTGCTTCGTCCAATGATATAGCAAAACTGGCGTCCGCAGGTTCTTTTTCTACTTTTGTAGGCTTTAAAATATTATAATTTTCATTTCCTCTTCTATCAATATACAAGCTAAGTGCGCCATTTTCCACACCAACTTTATGCACTTTAATATTATCACTAAAAAGACTCAAGAGACCAAAGCGAAAACTCAATCTTTCGGCTTTTAAAAGCTCTTTTTTATTCGTATCTTCTAAAAGAACATCGTCCAAATTAATGCTGGCATCAGGAAAACCCGAAAAGACAGATAATTCGACATTTTTAACTTTTAAATCAACCTTTAATTCCTTGCTTAATTCTTTCACAACCTTCGCCCCAATTTCATCTTCATAGAAATAAGCCAAAATAAATCCTACCGCGACCAAGCAGAGAAACGCAGTAAAAACAATAAGAAGAAATCGTTTGATAAAATTCATGTTAATCGTTAATTCTGAAAGTTGTATATGTATGCTTGCATTTGTGCGAAGAAAAGCTCAAATACCAAGAAATCAAACACAATATTATTTTTTATAAAGTGTTATTTCTAATTTAATGGACTAAAAGTTCAAATAGTTCGTCGAAACCGTCTGAATTTTCTCTATTTTCGCCTTTCAATTAAATTTAAGCAGTACAGAGACGCATGCACCGTCTACCGTCTGCCGTCCACCGTTTACCGTTCAAATGAATTTACCTTTAAAAATAGCAAGACGATATTTGTTCGCTAAAAAATCGACAAATGCCATTAATATCATCACAGGTATTTCGGTTTTTGGATTGACGATTGGGACAGCAGCTTTGATTATTGTCTTGTCCGTTTTTAATGGATTTGAGGATTTGATTTTGGGCTTGGTAAGTAACTTTAATCCAGAAGTAAAAGTAACGGCGAAAGCAGGGAAAGTATTTGAGGCAGACAGTACAAAAATTGCGCAGATTGAAAATTTATTGGGCGTAGATAAGGTGGCGCAGACCTTAGAGGAAGTCGCTTTTTTTGAATATAAGGGCGCGAAAGATGTGGGGATTTTGAAAGGAGTGAGTGATAATTTTAATGAGGTGACGGGGATTGATACAATGATTAGGGAGGGAGAATTTCGACTGAAAGATGAAGACCGAAATTTGGCGGTATTAGGCGTTGGAATGCGGAATAAATTGTCAACTGCAGTCGAAGATTATCTCACGCCCGTTACTATTTATATGGCGAAGAAAGATGCGAAAAGTAGTAGAGGAATTAATAAAGCATTTCGGACAAAATACGCTTATCCTGCTGGGACTTTTTCCGTACAAGCAGAATTTGACCAACAATACATTTTCTCTTCTTTAGAATTGGCGCGTAGCTTAATGAATTATGACAAAGAGTTAAGTTCACTCGAAATTAGTCTAAAACCAAATGAATCGGTAGGGCAAGTTATCTCACAAATACAAACGATTTTAGGTGAAGAATTTTTAGTAGAAGACCGTTATCAGCAAGATGCGGAGTTTTTGAAATTGATGAACATTGAAAAGTGGTTGGGTTTTGCAATTGTGGGCTTGACTTTGATTTTGGTCGCCTTTAATTTGATTGGTTCCTTGTGGATGATTGTCATAGAGAAGAAGAAAGATATTGCCATTTTAAAATCAATGGGCGCGACCGACAACACTGTTCGTAATATATTTTTGAATGAAGGTTTCTTGCTTTCTCTACTGGGTTTAATTATCGGTACGGTGTTGGCATTAACATTATATGTATTACAAAAGGCATATGGAATTGTACCTTTAGATGCAGGTTTAGTTGTGCAGTCTTATCCGATTAGTTTGCGCTGGACAGATTTGATAGCAGTGGCGGTTTTGGTAATTTTTGTAGGAATGTTGGCAACAGTACCTGTGGCATGGAAAGCGAAAAGTATTCCTGCGATGATACAGGAGGAGTAAACAACGGTAGACGGCCGCTGCGCTTGACGGTGGACGATAGACGGTTGCAAAGAGTGACTAAATTTTGATAAATGCTCCCGTACCTAATATGACAAACATTTTTACCTTTGCATTCCTTAGTAGTAAGTCAAGCTAATTGTGATAAGTTCGCGTGAGGGAATTTTTTGTCTGTTGTTTTTTAAAAATTCTTGCATAGCCCAGCTACGGAATAATTTTTAAAAAGCAACAGGCGAGAAATTATCCGCGCCAACTTATCGTAATTGGTTTGACTTACTACTTAGTAAAATTGTAGTTTTTAAGTCACACTGGACTAACAACTATCAACTGCCAACTAACAACTAAAAAAATAAATGGAAGAGTGGAATTTAGATTTTGAGTGGCTGCGGGTGCGACATTTGGTGAAAGATACAATGGGGAGAGATACTTTGCCTGATTTGAATGCCGTTTTGTTTTTGATTGGTATTCAAGAATTGGGACGTTGGGAAGGAGAATTTACCAAAGAAGAGAAACAAGATTTGATGCATATTGCCGTTTCGCGTTTGTTAGCTTATGATGGCTATTACAAATTTGTGGGGCGAGACGAAGACGGCTGGCCACATTACGATACTGTCATTCCTTTTACGACGAAAGGGGTGAAAGAACAAGAGACAATTTTAAAAGAAAAAGTAATTGAATATTTCAGGGATTTGGAAGAGGAGAATGGAGGATTGGAATAGAAATAATTTTGAATTTTGAATGAATAATTTTGAATGTGTTCATTCTCGAAAAAAGTAAGCAAATGAAGCATTTTATCCTTTTAGCGTTTTGCGCATTGACGATTTTTTCTTGTAATAATGACCCGCGTACTTACGCTGTGATTGAGACGAGTTTTGGTAATATGAAGGTTGTTCTTTATGATGAAACACCAGGACACCGTGATAATTTCATCAAATTAGCGAACGAAAATTTCTATGATAGTTTGTTGTTTCACCGCGTTATCAGTGGATTTATGATTCAAGGTGGTGACCCAGATTCTCGCGATGCAAAGCCAGGTCAAAACTTAGGCGGAGGTGGACCAGGATATACAATTCCACACGAAATTGGCTCTCCGCACATCAAAGGTACTTTAGCCGCAGCAAGAACGAATAACCCTGAAAAAAGGTCTTCGGGTTGTCAGTTTTATATCACGCATGGGAAGGTGCAAACTGACGCAGCTTTAGATAGATTTCAAAAGCAAAAAGGGATTACTTATAACGAAACGCAACGTGAGTTGTACAAAACAATCGGCGGTACGCCAATGTTGGACATGGAATATACCGTATTTGGAGAAGTTGTAGAAGGACTTGAAGTTGTAGATAAAATCGCAAATGTGGCAAAAGCACCAGGTGACCGTCCTCTTGAGGATGTGAAAATGGCGGTGAGGATTTTGGATTAGTTATTAGTTACTGATTATTGGTTATTATGTTACTGGTTATTTTTTTCAAATAACATAATAACCAATAACTCAATAACGAATAACCAACACCTTTAAGAAAAATGATTTCAGGTAATTTTCTCTCCTGAATTACTTTTACTAAGAGTAAAAAAAGCAATAAATGAAAAATATTCTTTTCGG